>CAZGMJ010000006.1:50927-156181 GCA_964526785.1 uncultured Pirellulales bacterium | reverse complement strand
ATGCAATTTGTCTCCATCTTACAGCAGCCTAAAATGGCAAAAGTCGAGCTAAGGCACTGAGGCACATTGTACAGAGGCACTGAGGCAACGAGGCAGCAAGGGGTCCAGGCAGCAAGGCGTATAGAAAGAAGGCACTGAGGGACCAAGGGACCAAGGCAGCGAGAAGACAGGCACTGAGGCAACGAGGCAACGAGGCATCGAGGGATATAAAAAGAAGGCAGCAAGGGGTCCATGGACATAGAAAAAAGGCACTAAGGCAGCGAGGCATCAAGAAGACAGACGCTGAGGCATCAGGATGGGCGAGATAAGGACATTCAGGGACTTGCTGGTCTGGCAGAAATCCATGGCTCTGATAACAACTCTGTATCGTGAAACGGCCGCATTTCCTGACGCTGAGAAGTTCGCCCTGGTAGCTCAAATGCGGCGCTGTGCAGTATCAATTCCGAGCAACATCGCCGAAGGCTATGGCCGTCGCTCTTCGCGGGACTATTCGAGATTCCTGCAGATTGCAATTGGTTCAGTCTATGAACTGCAGACACAATTGGAGATTTCGCTCAACCTGATGTTCTTGAACGAAGCGAAGTACTGCGAACTGAACGACGCTCTGAGTGAAATCGAACGAATGCTGGCGTCGCTGGCTGGCAAGATCAGAAAAGGAGAGGGGAGAAAGAGGCACTGAGGGATCAAGGCACCGAGGCACACAAAAAAGAGGCACTGAGGCCACAAGGCAGCAAGGCACTGAGAGAAAAGGCACTGAGGCAGCGAGGCAGCGAGGCATCAAGGGATGCAGGGACATAGGAGAAAGGCACAGTAATCAAGGCACTAAGGCACTGAGCCAACGAGGCAGCAAGGCAGCGAGAATAACCCTGGATGCCCGGATGCCTGGGTCACTCGATGCCTTCGGTCACCATCTCGATGCCCGGATGCCTCGGGAACTTAATGCCTTCGGTCACCACTTGATGCCTGGATGCCTCGGGAACTTAATGCCTTCGGTCACCACTTGATGCCCGGATGCCTCGGGAACTTAATGCCTTCCGTCACCATCTCGATGCCTGGATGCCTTGAGAACTCGATGCCTTTCGAAAGCTTTGAAAAGCTTTCGAAAAACATTCAAGTGACGTCACCCGATTGCCGATAGATATTGTCGAGGACAGGGCGGGATGAAAAGAGGACTTCAGTGCGAGATTTCGCCAGTGTGTGAGTGCGAAAGAGGAACGTCAGTGCTGAAGTTCGAAAGTTGCGAGTGCGAAAGTGAATCAAAGAAAGCTGGTAAGGCACACTGTGAAGAGGCACTGAGGCAACGAGGCAGCAAGGCAGCGAGAAAGACACTGGATGCCCGGATGCCTCGGGAACTTGATGCCTGCAAATGATAACTTGATTGGAAAGGAGAGGCAGTACGATGGCGAGATTTCCAAGAACCGAAGCGGAGATTACGGCATTGGCCCAGAGCATGATCACAGGACTGACAGCAAATGCGGCGGACTTTCCCGCCCCGCCGGTTCCCCCGGCGGACCTGCAGACGCTGCTGGACTCCTGCGTCACGCTCACCGACGCGCAGGTGGCCGCAATGGCGGCCGCCGAGCAGGCGACGGACACCAAAACCGCCGGGCTCGAAGAGCTCATCACGGCGATGCGGACCGACCTGCGGTACGCCGAAGACGCCGTCAACTACGACGACGCCAAGCTGACGGCCCTGGGCTGGGGCGGCCGGGCCGATCCGACGGCCATGGCGATTCCCGGCCAGCCGCGGGCGCTCGAAGCGCCGCGTCAGGGCGAGGGCTGGATCTTCCTGGACTGGAAGAAACCCGCCGACGGCGGCAGTGTGGCGGCGTACAAGATCGAACGCCGGGAGCGGCCGTCGGGCGACTGGACGCTGGTGAGCATGGCGATCGCATCGGAAGCGACGCTGACCGGCCAGGAGCGCGGCAAGGACTGGGAATATCGCGTCCTGGCGACGAACAAAGCCGGCGAAAGCGTACCGAGCAATACGATAGCGGCGGTCCTTTAGAAGAGAAGACGAGAAGACAGTAGAAAGCCAGAAGACGGAACGGCAGAAGACGAGAATATGAACGGCAGAATTCGAGAAGTGCAGAATACCAGTAGACGAGAAGACCCGACTACTCGACTACTTGCCTCCTTGTCTTCTTGACTTCTCGTTTACACTGACTCCTCGGCTTCTCGACTTCTTAGTATCGCCGACTACTCGACTACTTCTTTCCGACTACTGACTTCATCTGTCGGAAGCAGAGCAGGGCCGTGGAGCGAGACCGCGGCGGCCGAAACCGTCCGAGAGGACCACGGCCTTGCTCGGCAGTTCGCACGACAGTGCGAGAGTGCGTAAGTTGGCGAGTGCGAAAGTGAACCTAACGTAAGAAGGCACTGAGGCAGCAAGGCACTGAGGCAGCAAGGGGCATGAAAAAAAGGCACTAAGGCAACGGGGCACCAAGGCACATGGAGAAAGGCACTAAGGCACCGAGGCAACAAGGCACTAAGAAGAACAGGTACTGAGGCAAACTCGATGCCTTCGGTCACGAACTTGATGCCTTGATGCCTTGAAAACTCGATGCCTTCCGTCACGAACTTGATGCCTTGAAAACTCGATGCCTTGAGAACTTGACGACTTGACAAATGAACATCCCCCCTACTGACATACTGAAAGACGGACCGTGTATCGACCTGTCCAATCTGCCGAGCGGGATATCCGTAACGATGGCCGATGAGGACCGGGGCCGGGACTTTCGCTACCGCCGCAACGCGGTGACGCTGACGGCGGATTTGAGCGATTACGAGCGCGTGCGTCTGGCGTTCCGGGCACGGGAATACGGCGACGAGCCGCACGCCCCGCCGCCGGCTCCGTTCGGGAATGATGCGGATTTCGACGGCGTGGCGATCAGCGCCGACGGCGAGAACTGGTACGAGATTCAGGATCTGCGGAACCTGACGGGGACATTCGCACCGTTCGATATCGATCTGGACGCCGCGGCCGCCGCATGCGGCCTTGCGTACAACGAGGCGTTTAAGATTCGCTTCTGCCAGTTCGATAACGGGCCGGTGGCATGGGACGGGATCGCCCTCAGCCACATCCGGCTGACGGGCGAATATGCGGGCCTGCTGCTGCATCTGCCGATGGACGACGATGCGGAGGACGCCGTCGTGCGCGATGCAACCGGCGGGCACGACCAGACGTTCATCGATCCCGGCGGCAATCCGAACACGTCCGCCCATTCGGCCGCAGGCGCCGTCGGCAGATCGCTCGGCTACGACGGGATCGATGAACGGACCACGCTCACCGGGCCGAGCTACCGCCCCGCCCTGGCGGCCGATCAGGACTTTGCGATCTGCTTCTGGTGGCGAACGAACCAGCCCGATCCGGGCCAGACGCTGCACTTTCTGAGCAATTTCGCCGCGGCGGCAAGCTCGGTCCTGTGCTATACGCCGCCGGGCAATCTGTCGATAGCCGTGCAGTTCGTTACGGGCGAGACGCGGTGGGTGGCGGCAGCGTGGCCGGGCGGAGCGGACGATCGGTGGCATCATTATGCGATCGTCCGTCAGGGGACGGTCATCTCGATCTACCGCGACGGTGAGTTGGCCGCAACCGACGATACTCCGGAAAACACGCTTGCCCTGGCCCCGGCGGACCGCGATCTGACCATCGGCAGCAGCCCCACGGGCAGCCAGGCGAGTCCGGGCTGGGCCGACGATCTGCGAATCTACACCCGCAGCCTGACGGCCGCGCAGGTGCAGGCGATTTATCAGTTGGGCAATTCGTAATGGGGCATCAGTTAGTCGGTATTTGTGGCGCATAGCACCACATCATTGCTCCACCACACACTAATGAGCCAGACATTGGCACAGAATCCTCCGATTGAGAAAAACGCGGATCCGCACGACGACGTATTCAGCGTCGAGCACCTCAAGGGCGATCTCAAGACGCATTCGATTCGCTCGGGCAGTGTGACGCTGGCCGGACAGTTCGGCAAGTTTGTACTGCACACCGCCTCGACCATGATCCTGGCGCGCCTGCTGACGAAAGAGGATTTCGGGATCGTGGGCATGGTGATGGCGGTAACGAACTTCATCATGATGTTCAAGGATATGGGACTCTCCGCGGCAACGATCCAGCGGCCGAAGATCACGCAGCGACAGATCAGTACGCTGTTCTGGATCAATGCGGCAATCGGCGTGGGCCTGGCGCTGTTGACGATGACCCTGGCTCCGCTGGTGGCCTGGTTCTACGGCGAACCGCGACTGACCCCCATTACGATGGTGCTGGCGGGGGCTTTTGTCTTCAGCGGACTGACGATACAGCACCAGGCGCTGCTCAAGCGGAACATGCGGTTCGGCGCGGTGGTGAAGATCGAGGTCTTTGCGATGTTCTGCAGCGTCGCGGTGGCGGTGATTGCAGCCCTGCTGGGAGCTCGGTACTGGTCGCTGGTGCTGATGCACCTGACGATGGGCGGAATGATCTGTGCGGGTGTGTGGGTCTCACTTCGGTGGGTACCGGGGCGGCCGCAGCGGCGGGCCGGCACGCGGGAGATGCTCGGATTCGGCAAGAACATCACGCTTTTTCATATTGTGAACTACTTTTCGCGCAATGCGGACAAGGTGCTGATCGGCAAATACGTCGGCGCCGCGACGCTGGGTCTGTACGGGCGGGCACACGGCCTGCTCATGCTTCCGATTACGCAAATACGCGGGCCACTCTTGACAGTGGCTGTACCAGCTCTCAGCCGACTTCAAGATGACCGGGTGCGGTTCAGAAAATATTATTACAAGCTTGTACTATTAATCGCATTTCTAAGTATGCCACTTACTATCTATCTTGCTATCTGTGCAAAAGAAGCCATCAGCGTGGTGCTTGGCGAGAAATGGATCGACGCGGCCCCTTTCTTTCAGATACTGGCATTAACGGCCTTCATACAACCAGTTAGCACCACATATGGCACCGTGTTGCTAGCAATGGGTCAATCGAGGCGCTTCTTCCGAATAGGTCTAATGAATAGCATAGCACTTGTCTTTTCCTTCAGCATCGGGATCACTTGGGGCGCGACTGGAGTCGCGATTGCCTATGCGGCGGCAACCTATACGCTTCTATTGCCGTTGCTGTGGTATGCCTACCGTAAGAGTCCGGTGACAGTCAAGGGCTTTCTCGTAGCCATAGTTCTACCCGCCAGCACAAGCTGTATCATGGGAGCCGTCCTCCTCGTATGTCGCGCGCTCTTGCTGGGCCAAAACTACATGCTCATTTTGGCGACATGTCTTGCAACAGGAACGGCTGTGTATCTTGGTATTCTTAGCTCAACTCGTAGCGGACGGATGCTGATTCACAGTCTATTAACATATTGCGGCATGATATTCCGTCGAAATAGATAGAACCGGGCACCCGCGGAATACGGTCGCATAACCGGGGCTACTTGCCACATTTAGGAAATGATTAAAATCAGAAGAGCAAATTTTAAGATAACTAACTCAAACTGACCGATTCTTGAAATTCTGATGGTAACAATTGTCAAACAAAAACGGCCTACTCAGACGATAACAGTTTTGAGAACAACAACTTATCGTAGGAGAGGCCGTATGATTACTATCGGCAGAATACCTCGAACATTGCAGCGTTTTTTTAGACCACTTAGAGGCGCCTTCACGCAGAGAGGCTGGGGGCACTTTTGGCCTTTGGTTCTGGCGATCACGATAAGCCATGGCTGCACCATAGAACGCCTCGCCAAGACCCTGAGAGGCTCTACTCACAGGACCAATCACGGCGAGTTCCTGTGGCGAAGCTGCTGGAACGAATCGCAACTCATGCAGATGATTGCACTGGATATGCTGCGGAGCTTGTTTCGCAAAAACGACCGAAACATTCTCTTCGTTATTGATGATACGCAGACGCTCAAGCGAGCCAAGAAGATGCACGCCGTCGGAAAGCTTCACCATCACGCCACCGGAAAGTACGGTTTCGGACATACCATCGTGAAGGTCTGTCTCTACTATCGCGGCGTAACCATACCGTGGGGTTCCTGGCTCTACGTTAAGAAAGAGCACGCCAAGTCCTTGAAGATTGCTTTTCACAAACTCACCGACCTGGCGGCCGGCGCCATTCGAGGAGCATGCGTGCCTGCAAGGTTCAAGGTAACCGTCTTGTTCGATGCATTCTATCTGTGCCCCACGGTCGTCCATGCCTGTAAGCAAAAAGGCTGGCATTATATCGGCGTCGGCAAGTGCAATCGCTGGTTCACTGTAGGCTCGGTCAAACGCAAACTGGGGCGATACGGCAGAAATGTCCTGCGAAACAGCGGCCGCTGGTGCAAAGTCAGAGGTTTGAGAAAGACCCAAAGCTACCGCCTTGCCGAAAGAGTGGGCGCTCTCAATAAACTGGGAACAGTCAAAGTGGTATTCTCGCGCCGTCGAGGCGAAAACCGACAGATAGCGCTGGTTACGGACAACCTTCACGCTTCGATGAAAACCATCGTGCCCAACTATCTCAAGAGATGGTCTATCGAGATGCTGATCAAGGACGAGAAACAGCATTTGGGGCTGGGCGACTACCGAGTGATTCGGTACCGGGCGATAGTTAGACACCTGCACCTGGTGGATGTTGCTTACGCCTGCCTGACCCACGCAGGGATTAAAGCCTGTCGTGCACAAGGCCAAACAAAGAACAAGAAAGTGCTGAGACTTGAACCTGTCAGCAAACTCAAAGACCGCATGCGCCGGATCGTCTGGCAGCAGAACGTTCAAGATGTCACCAGGTATAGTCATGAAAAACCGATTATTAGGCGATTGGAAAAACTCCTCGCCGCATAAGATCGGTCAGTTTGAGTAACTAAAGAATATAGACTCGCAAAAAACGAATGGCAGCGTTTCTATGTGCTCGATCTTGCGAATAAATCGATCGCGAATGGGCTCCATAAGGCGGACAGAGGTACTTCACCATGAAGGTCGCACTGGCATTTATCACATACAATCGGCTGGACTATACGAAGCTGGCTTTGCGTTCGATTCTTGCGAACGATCAGGATGATTTCGCTCTGACGATCTGGGACAACGCCTCCACTGACGGCACGGCGGAGTACCTCTCGACTGTCGATGATCCACGGATCGCGGAGGTTATCCTGTCAAAGGAGAACGCGGGCCAGATTGCTGCGGTTAACGAGATATGGGCGAAATCGAAGGCAGACCTGCTGGGCAAACTGGATAATGACTGTCTGATGACCCCGGGTTGGGTTGGCAAACTGGCCGAGGCGCACGAGGATATACCGGAGCTGGGCGTGGTTGCCTGCTGGCACTATCCGCTGGATGAATTCGACGAACAGGCGGCTCGCAAGGCGGGCAAGATCCAGCAGTTCGGCGATCATCAGATTGTCCGCCATCCGTGGACGTGCGGGACCGGGCTGCTACTCAAACGCAGCACATACGAGCGGTTCGGACGACTTCAAGGCAAAGGGACTACTCGCTATTGGATGAAGATAGCTTATGCAGGTCTCATAAACGGATATCACTTTCCTCTTATTCCACAAGAACATATGGATGATCCTCGATCACGGTATACGCTGGTCAGCGATGATGAAAGTGTCCGCCAATACGGACGTACCGCGTGTGTTCTTCGAGATAATGGCATAAACACAATTGAAGATCGCTGGAAACGAAGACAGATGATTTTGAGAAATCTCAACGCAGGCCCATGGGACGTTCGGCACTACACCGGATGGCGGGGAAGACTGAAAAACTTCAGAGAGAGATTGTGGAGAAGCTTCAAATTATGAGTGTGCGCGAAAGACGTGAGGCTCTCCCATACGATAATAAGCGACACCAAGACCGGAGAACGACGATCTGCCTGTTGGGCGCTTCGCTGGAGACGGGCAATCTGGGGGTCAGCGCGCTGGCCGAAGGTTCGCTGCGCTGCATCCTGCATCGCTGGCCCGAGGCGGAGATCGTCCAGTTGGGCAGCGGCTATGAGCCGAAAGAGCTGGCTCTGGAGGTGAACGGGCGTTCGGTGGGCATCAAGACCATTCCCGTTCGGCTGAACAAAAAGATCGGCCTGCCCTACCATTTCATCCGGTTCGCATGGTACGCCCTGCTGTCGCGGATGCCCCTGGGCGGGAGACGGAAAGAACGGATCATGGCGCGGAACCCGTACTGCAGGATGCTGTATGACTGCACGATGGCGGTCGATATCACGGGGGGCGACAGCTTCAGCGATATTTACGGCGTGCGGCGTTTCCTGCTCGGATCGCTGTACAAGCTGATCGTGCTGGCGTTTCGCAAGCGTCTGGTCATGCTGCCGCAGACGTACGGGCCGTTTAAGAAACGCATCAGCCGCTGTGTCGCCCGGTATATCCTGCGACGGAGCGAACTGATCTATTCGCGCGACGAGCAGGGTCTGGCGGCGGCTTCGCAGATGCTGGGCAGGAAGGACGACGGCCGGGTGCGTTTCGCTCCCGACGTGGCTTTTCTGCTCGAGCCGAGGGCCGCAGCTTCCTATCGTATCGAGCCGCACGAGCGATTCGCCGGCGAGGGCGCAACGGTTGTCGGATTCAATGTCAGCGGCCTGCTGTACAATCGCGATCAAAAGAACGCAAACGGGTTCGGACTGCAGGTCGACTACCGGCAACTGGTATTCGATACAGCGCGGGCGATGCTGGAGAATCCAAGCGTGCGGCTGCTGCTGGTGCCCCACGTTCTGACCGCGGAGGCGAACGACCCGGAGTCCGACCCGACGGCGTGCAGAGACCTGTTCGAACGGCTCTGTGGCGATTACGGCGAGAGGGTATTTCTGGCATGCGGGCCGTACGACCAGGGCGAGGTCAAATACCTGATCGGGCAGTGCGATTTCTTCCTCGGCTCGCGGATGCATTCGTGCATCGCGGCACTGTCGCAGTGCATTGCCGCGGTCGGGCTGGCGTACAGCCGCAAGTTCGAGGGCGTATTCGCCTCGGCGGATGTGAGCGATCTGGTTGTCGATCTGCGGAAGACCGACCACGACAGCGCCCTCGAGGCGATTCGAACGATCTACAGCAGGAGAGACATATACTCGCAGCGCTTACAGCGACGCGTACCGGAAATACAGCAGCAGGTGCGCGGTCTGCTGGAGCAGATCCAATAATGCCGATTTGAAAGTGGCGTCCGAAATGAAAGAGCATACCAAGACAAGTAAACGGCACACAAGCATCGCAGCGGTCGTGGACAACTGCGTCTGCTGCGGGTGCGGCGGATGCGCAGTGGCCTGTCCGAAATCGTGCATTACGTTCGAGTACGGCAGCCGGTACAACTATCCGACCATCGACGCCGAGGCGTGCATCGACTGCGGCAGGTGTCTGAAGGTCTGTCCCAGTGCGTTTCTGCTGGAAGGGACCGATCCGGGATTCGAGGACAGGATAGCCGAGGCGACGTATGACTGCTATCTGGCCCACTACAAGGACGAGGATATCCGGCTCAACGGATCATCCGGCGGCGGGTTGACGGGCGTGATTCTGCACATGATGGACAAGGGTATGGCCGACGGCGCGATTGTGACGCGTTGCAAGGGTCCCAACGCGCTGGTGGCCGAATCGTTCATCGCCACGGACCGGCAGAGCCTCTTCGACGCCCAGGCATCGAAGTACGCACCGGTATCGAGTTGCGTGGCGCTCAAAGAGGCGCTGGAGCGGCCGGGACGGTACGTTTTCGTCGGGATGCCCTGCATGGTGCAGTCGCTGAGCCATCTGGAAGCAATGATTCCGGAACTTTCGGAGCGGATCGTTTTGAAGATCAGCATGGTGTGCGCGGGGATGGCTTCGCGGCAGAGCACGCGGGCCTACATCGAGACCGGCGGCGTGGATATCAAGGACGTGCGGCGGGTGCGCTATCGCGGCACGGGCTGGCCGGGGCGGTTCAGGGCGTACGGCGAGGACGACAGAATGCTCTTCGACCGGCCACTGCTGGGCGGCTCGCTGGTGCACGTGGTGCCGGGGGACCATTACCTGCGATGCTGGAACTGCCTGGACCACTGGGGGAAATTCGCCGACGTGGTCATATCCGATCCGTGGACCGAGGATATGATCAATAACGAGACAGAGGGCTGGTCGGCCGTGATGATCCGCACGCAGCGCGGGACCGAGGTTTGCAACTCGGCGTTCGAGAGCGGGGATCTGATCGCCAAGCCGATCGGCATGCAGGATATGCTCGCCTACAATGAGCATCTGCTGATCGACGACGGTCACGACCGCCATGCCTGGATGGCATCGTATCAACTGGTCTTTCACAAGCGTCCGGGCGGCGCGGGACGCGTGCTCCGGGCCCTGCTGAAGAAGCGGCCGGCCGGGCTGGGCACGACGCTGCGGGCCAGACGCGACAAACAGTATTATCGATAAACGGATCGCGCTGCGATTCGTTGCAGGCCGTGCGGTATCCTTCGGGGCATGATGCAGACCGGGGGCACGGCACGGAAAAGCAGATATGGAACAATTGACTCTAACCGTAGGTCTTATCGGGGCCGCACTGGTACTTTTTCTGCGGCCGCCCCATGCACTGGCGATGCTGGTGGGCGTGCTGATCTGGTACCCCGGCTACTTATCAGTTCAGATTGGCACTCTTGACCTAATGGCGGCAAGGATCGTCATTCCCGCACTGCTGCTGCGATGCCTGCTCGATACGAAGATCAGAAGCCGGTTCACCTGGTCGAAGCTCGATACGTGGGTGACGATCAGTATGGTCGTGTACGTCGGGATGTATTTTCTCACGCGGCCGTTTTCGCTGGCCCTGGAGAACCGCGGAGGATTCATCCTGGGAACATGGTTCATGTATTTGATCACAAGGATGATAATAACGGACAAGAAATCGCTGGTAGCATTCACAAAAACCACAGGCATTCTTCTGGTCGGCCTGGCTATTCTTGGTGTCATAGAGTCTACAACACATCATTATTTCTTTCAGCACCTCAAGCGCTTCCGAACATGGGGGGAGCCCGTCGAAAACCCAGTCGTCATGCCTCGTTGGGGACTTTATCGAGCGATAGGACCGTTCAGCCATTCGATTATGTTCGGGACGTGCTTTACCCTGTTCGTTCCATTCGTCTGGATGCTCCGGCACGAGAAGTATCCCTGGAAGCAACTGGGGCCGCCATTCACGGTCGTCATGATGGCGGGGGCACTTAGCAGCATGTCCAGCAATGCGTGGATGAGTGCGATCTTCGTGATCCTACTGCTGTGGCTCGGACGGCGAACGCATCTGGCAAAGCCGCTGCTGAAATTACTGGCGGCCGGATGCATCGCCGTTGAAGTCTTGAGCAATCGGCGCTTTTATCACGTTCTGCTTCAATACGGTAACCCAATAAGCGGTACCTGGTGGCAGCGGGCCAAACTGATGGACATCGGCATCGAGACGATCGGCGAATGGTGGCTTGCGGGATACAAGGGCAGGGATCCCGGCTGGGGACCGCGGATGGGCATGGGCCATACGGATATGAACAACGAGTTTCTGCTTATGGGCGTGAAGTACGGGATATGGGGCGTAATCGTCTTTTGTATCGTACTCGGCCTGGCGCTGTATATGCTGGTCCGGTTTCACCGACGAACGAACGATCCGACTCTCAAGGCCTGGGCGTGGGCGCTGGGGGCGTCTCTGGTGTCGATGATCATCACTTTTCAGGCCGTCTCGCTGTTCGGGCAGAACATAAGCCTTTTCTATCTGCTGCTGGGCAGTATCGGCTCGCTGGCGAGTTTCCAGACGCAGCCGCGCACGGTCGCGGCACCGGCGCGGGCGTACGCCGTACAGCATCTGTCGGGGCAGCCATCAATCGGTGTGAGAAGGCTATAGCGTCCCGCGGCCGCCGGGCCGCAAACGGCAAGCACTCCGCATGAATGAACTGCAAGAGGTTTTACTAAAAGGATTGAGTGTATGAAGCTTATTGACGTTTCGACAACAGCGATAGAAGCCGTAAAGGTCATTCAATTCGGGCGTTTCTGCGACCATCGGGGGTATTTCACCGAACCGTTCCGCCGAAGCGACTTTCAGGGCAACAGCGCAACGGATTTTCTCAAAGGCGTGGAATTCGTGCAGGCCAACGAGAGCCGCTCGCACAAGGGCGTCGTGCGAGGGCTGCACTTTCAATGGAATCCGTACATGGGCAAGCTGGTGCGAACGCTCAGCGGACGGATGATCGACATGTTCCTGGATATCCGCAAGGGCTCGCCGACGTTCGGCAAGATCGCGGCGTACGACATGCCCGCCGCCCCGGAGCGAGACTACGATGAGTGGATATGGGTGCCGCCGGGATTCGCACACGGCAATTTCTTCCCCGAAGAGACGCTTATCGAGTACTTCTGCTCCGGCGAGTACAGCCCGGGCTGCGAGGCGGGGATATCGCCGCTGGCGCCGGATATCGACTGGTCGCTGTGCGATGAGTCGCTCCGGAAACTGTTCGACCGGATCGCCGAAGGTACGGATCTGATGACCGACAAGGACCGCAACGGTTTGAGCGTCGAGGCCTGGAAGAACGACGAACGCTCGGACCATTTCGTATACGGCAAACTCTGAACCACTTTGTGCGCGGGGAGAACCGCATGCCTGACAAAAAGAAAATACTGGTTACCGGCGGCAACGGCCTGCTGGGCTCTGAATTCAAGAAGATTCGGCCCGAGGCGGACTATACCGACATCGAAGACTTCAACATTCTGGACTACGAGCAGATGCAGCAATACGTGCGGGACAAGGGGTACGATGTGATCGTACACGCCGCGGCGTTCACCTCGCCGCCCCGCATCGACAAGGACCCGCCGGCGGCGATCGAAACGAATATCATCGGGACGGCCAACGTGGTCAAACTCTGCATCGCGTTCGGGATCAAGCTGCTGTACATATCGACGGACTACGTCTTTCGGGGCGACGCCGGCGGTTACAGGGAGAGCGACCCGGTGTATCCGGTCAACAAATACGCATGGTCCAAACTCGGCGGGGAGTGCGCGGTACGGCTGTACGACAATTCGCTGATCGTCCGCACGACGTTCGCGCCGAACGTCTTTCCGTACGAGAAGGCGTTCACGGACCAGTGGACCAGTCGCGAGAGCGTATCGACCATAGCCCGCATGATCAGCACACTGTTCGATATAGATGCGACAGGCACCGTCCACGTGGGCGGGCCGAGAAAGAGCGTGTACGAATTCGCAAAGAGCCTGGACCCCGACAAGGAGATCGGCGAGCTGTCCATCCACGACGTGGACTTCGCCGTGCCCGTCGATACGTCGCTCAACTGCGAGCGCTACCACGAACTCGTTCAGGACTAACGATTGATTTGAGGAGACATTCTATGAAACTGCTCATCGCCGGCGGCGCCGGATATGTCGGTTCCCATGTAATCCCCGTGCTGCTCGAAAGAGGATACAGCGTCGACGTGGTCGATCTGATGTGGTTCGGCAACCACTTGCCCGGCCGGGTCAAAGTCGCCAAACAGGATCTGTTCAAGTGCCACGTCGAGGATTTTGCGGCGTACGACCAAGTGCTCTTTCTGGCGGGACTTTCCAACGATCCGATGGCGGAATTCGATCCGTCCATGAACTTCATCTTCAACGGGGCCCTGCCCTCCTATATGGCGTTCGTCGCCAAGAAGGCCGGCGTCAAGCGGTTCATATACGCCTCTTCCTGCTCGGTTTACGGGTACACCGTCAACGAGTTGTACGATGAAGACAGTCCGGTGACCTGCGGCTATCCTTACGGCATATCCAAACTCCAGGGCGAGCGCGGCGTGCTGCAGTTGCAGGACGAGAACTTCTCGGTCATCGCGCTGCGCAAGGGCACGGTCAGTGGTTACAGTTCCCGTATGCGGATGGATCTGATCGTCAATACGATGTTCAAGTGCGCCATGACGGACAAGCAGATCACCGTAAACAACCCGTCCATCTGGCGGCCGATCCTCGATATTCGGGACGCCGCGACGGCTTACCTGCGGGCCATTCAGGCGGATTATTCGCTCAGCGGCGTATTCAACGTCGCTTCGGATAATTACACGGTCGGCCAGGTCGGCGACATGGTCAAGTACGAGGTCGAGAAACTGACCGGCGAGCACGTCGATCTGCTTATCAAGGATATCGAGGACTTTCGGAACTATAAGGTTTCAATCGAGAAGGCCCGAACGTATCTCGGCTTCCAGCCCCGCCACACGATAACGGACATCATCGAACATCTGTACGAGAACAGAGAGTGCTTCCCCGACTACGAAAAGGACGACTACTATAACATCCGCGTATTCAAGCGGATTCACGCGTAGGATATGACACCACTAAGGGGCGACCCCTGCAGCGAGTCACACACACTGAAGGAAACGGCGATATGGATGTATCTATTGTAATCGTAGCCTGGAACGTCCGTCAGTTGTTGTTCGACTGTCTCAAGTCGGTATTCGACGAAACGCACGGAATTGCGTTCGAAGTGCTCTACGTGGATAACGCGTCGCAGGACGGCAGTGTGCAGATGGTCCGCGAGGAATTCCCGGATGTGCGCATCATAGAGAACGAAAAGAACGAGGGCTTCATCCGCGCCAACAACCAGGCCATCGAGATCGCCAACGGGCGTTACGTCCTGCTGCTCAACTCCGATACGGTCGTGCTCGACAACGCCATAGCCAAAATGGTGGAGTTCGCAGACGCCCGCGAAGACGCAGCGGTCGTCGGCTGCAAGGTCCTCAATCCCGACCGGACGCTGCAGCGCAACTGCTTTATGTACCCTTCGGTTTTGAATATGCTGCTGGCGGCAACCTATCTGTACAAGGTCTTTTCGAGAAGCCGGTTCTTCGGCCGCGAGCGGATGACGTGGTGGGATTTCGACGATGTCAGCGAGGTGGAGACGGTCTGCGGATGTTGCTCGCTGGTTCGCAGGAAGGCGATCGATCAGGTGGGCCTGATGGATGAAATCTACTTTACGTACGGAGACGACCCGGACTGGTGCTACCGTTTCAAACAGGCCGGGTGGAAAATCCTCTTCACGCCCGAACCACAGATCATTCATTACGGCGGGCAGAACACCAAGCACATGGCCGACAAGTTCTCGCTGCAGCTACACGGGAGCAAGCTGATATTCATCAGAAAGTTCAGTAATCGGCTGACGTTCACATGCGCCTGTATATGCACCAGCTTCTTTATGTTGATACGCGTGCCGTACTGGCTGGCGGTGGCAATGCTGAAGCCATCCAGACGCAGAGAAGCAATGGTAACGGCAGCAACGTTCTGCAAGGGCGGATGGTATGGTCTGCGGAGTTGGAAGAAACTACTGATGAACTCCTCACATTGCGATTTTCCAGTTGACTGAGGCATTTGACCAATACTGTAGCTTGTAGAATATAAGTCGTAGGTGTGTCTAATAACCGCCCGTAGGGGGCATCCAGAATTGATCGATACGCCCTCTCTACTGACAGCGTTAGAGTGTTACTATGCATCTAGAGGAGTAGAATATGGCCAGAGTTTTGGTATATTTTAATGCTTTGAAAAGAGGTAAGAGGCCCTCTTTTGAACAGCGTTTGAGCGATAGACATAGGTATTTGGTTCACTATCCCACCGTCCTCCGAGCAAATGCCTATACAACCCGACGGACTATGGGCTCAGTGGAATTAATGCAGCGCTTAGCAACATGTTTTATCCTATATTGGAAGTCGTTTTTCCACGACGTGCTCTTGGTAGATGTGCAAACGACTGCGTTCCTAACTGGCTTCTTATTCTTATTCCGCAAGAAACCGAAGATCGCAGTTTATCACTTCAACATTTTACATCGACGGACAGGCTTGTGGTTAGTGCTCGGGCGCTTGTTTTTTCGCAGGATCGACCTCTTTATCGTTCGCAATCGCCACGATGTGCGCATAGCGTCAGAGCTGTACAGAATATCCCCTGAGCGTTTCGTTTTCTATCCATATGTGCGACGAATGCCAACCTCTGGAGAGCCATCACGTAAGTACTTGAGCGACGATAATCCCTTCATTATTAGCTTCGGGAATCATGCAAGAGACTATGATACATTCTTTCGCGCGGTCGAAAACAGCCCCTACAAAGCAATAGTCGTCACCCGGGAATGGGCAATCAGAGACTTGCTCGCTCCCCGGAATGTCAGCGTTTTCCACAACATCCCATCCGACGAACTGGATAGATTAGTTTCTAAGTGTAGATTTAGTGTATTTACATTTACTGGCCAGGAGCCTTCATGTGGGCATATATGCGTAGTCACGTCTCTGATGCTGGGCAAGCCTGTAATCGCTTCTAACTGGATGTCTATGGACGACTATGTCAGAGAGGGGGAGAATGGCTTACTGTGTAAACTTCACGACCCCGACGATCTTAGAAAAAAGATAGAAGAATTGTGGCAGAACGAGGAACTGTACACTCGCCTCTCAATAGGTGCACGCCGTTGGGCCACAAAGTACACAGATCCGGAATCCTTGGCAAGATGGATGGATAAGACAATCGAGCAACTTGTACCCACCAAGTGAAGCGGGTATGGCACAGACTCATTGACAATGAATACAGAATATAATGATACGAGAAAGGTGCAGATTGAAACTAGCTCATGTCCTTTGTGCTATGTATGTGGCAGAGAAGGGCATATTGTTTACGATGAGCTTACGGACAAATTGTGGAAAGCTCCAGGCAAATGGAAATTGAGACGTTGCCAAGAGCATAGCTGCGGCTTGCTCTGGGGCGACCCAATGCCAAAAGCGGGAGAACTGCACAAGCTCTATCAAGCTTACTATACCCATGGAGAGAATTCGCAGAAGCCGAACCCGTCCGGGAAACCCCGTGCATTGCCCCGAGATATATGGAGTCATATACTTTTCCAAAAGTTTGGATATCCCAAGAAGAAGATAAGCACAGCACGAGAAATAATCGGTAGAATCGCTGCCCATGTTCCTTATTTGGTTGAAAAAACTGGCGGCACCGTGATGTGGCTTCGTGGAAGTGACCGAGGAAGGATTCTTGACGTAGGCTGCGGAAATGGGAAGTTTCTGCAACGCATGCGTGAACTGGGATGGACAAGCTACGGGATTGAACAAGATCACGAAGCGGTGGAGATATGTAGTAACTCTTTTCGGTTGAATGTTGCGCATGGGACACTTGAGACAGTGTCGTACTCAGGACAATACTTTGATGCGATTACTATGAGCCACGTTGTTGAGCACTTGGTTGATCCCATCCAAACATTAGAAGAGTGTCGCCGTCTTATCAAAACTACAGGATGTATTGTCCTGTTGACGCCGAATACTGGAAGCTTAGGTTTCAAACGATATGGTGAAGACTGGAGAGGCCTTGAACCACCTCGTCATCTGCATTTGTTCAATTGTCGCAATCTTGAAGCGATTATCCGGCAGGCCGGTCTTTCGGTGAAATCAATAAGGACTACACCACGAATAGTCCCACAGATTTGGCTCAATAGTGACTCTATTAAAAGACAGCGCCGTATGCGAGAGAGTACATTTCAGAGACGAGGTATCATACCAATGAGTCACGGCCTGAAAAAGATCGTAAGACAGACTGCTTACTATATGTGGGAAGCACTAGCTTTGAGAAGCAATCCGTTATGTGGAGAAGAAATCGTAGCTGTCTGCACTCGATAGTTAGCCGAGTCTTTCTCCAGCGGCCAGCATGATGAAACAGAAGGCAAAAAGAGAGCTATAACCTAAGTTCAAAACACCGGGGTAAGTTGCCCGAAGCAAGTGTTTCGGAGAAAACTTTTAACGGATAACCAGCCATACCTGGATCTTCTGGATATCAGTGATCCCTAAGACGCATGAAAACTGCTATCATTCAAGACTGGTTGACGTCTCAGGGTGGAGCGGAGAAATGTATTGAGGCAGCCTGTGAATTGTGGCCGGATGCCGACATCTTTACATTAATCTATCGTCCCGAGGTATTCACAGAGTCAATTATTTCCAGACATCGCGTCCATACGAGCGGTGTTCAACGTCTGCCGCTGAGCAGGAGGAAATACCGCCACTACTTCATGTTATATCCTGCCGCAATCGAACAATTTGATTTACGCCAGTACGACGCCATTGTCAGTTTTTCCGCGGCCTTCTGCCACGGGGTGCTGACCGACCCGTACCAGCGGCACGTCTGCTACAAGCATACTCCCATGCGATACGCATGGAGCGGCTATCAGGATTACCTGAACGACCCTCACGCCCGAGGACGATGCAGGAAAGCAGCACTCCGTTTCATTCTCCACCGGATGCGTATGTGGGACTACGTTGCAGCACAAAGACCGGATGTAATGCTGGCGAATTCCCATGAGGTGCGAAGGCGAATACGAAAGTACTATAGCCGTGAAGCCGAAGTGCTGCATCCACCCGTGGCCGTCAAAGACGTGCAAATGCGAGAGCCGCAGGATCGCGGAGATTTCTTCGTGACCATCGGCCGTCTCGTGCCGTACAAGCGCGTCGATTTACTCGTCCGCGCTTTTCGAGCCATGCCGGAAAAACGGCTGATCGTAGCCGGTTCGGGGCCGGAACTGACCCGGCTTCGGCAACTGGCAACAGGGGCATCCAACATCCAGATAAAGGGGTTCGTGGACGAGACGGAAAAGCAAAGCCTGCTGCGCCAGGCCCGCGCGTTTGTTTTCGGGGCACATGAGGATTTCGGAATCGCCCCGGTCGAGGCGCAAGCGTGCGGGACGCCGGTCATTGCATTCGGACGAGGCGGCGCATGCGAGACCGTGGTCGATTCAGAAACGGGTGTGCTGTTTGATGAACAAAGTGAACAGGGCCTGCAAAGGGGGATGGAACGCTTTGTCGCAATCGAAGGCCGACTCGATCCTGCTGCAATACGAGCGAATGCGGAACGATTCGATGAGTCTATCTTTAAGAAACGGCTTCAGGCCATAGTCGAGCATGAGCCAAAACAATAGCTGTATCATGGACACCGCGGAAAGCAGGATAGAGAGCAGATGAGCACATTCGACGGGACGATATGCTTCGGGGGAGAAGACTGGTGGTATCACAACCGAGGCCACATCGACATGCAATTGATGCGGCGATTTGCACGCATCAGCACGACGGTCTATGTGAACTCCATTGTCGTCCAGAAGATCAATTTGAAGCGCCGAGCAGGTGATGACATCGGTTTCTTGCGGCGATTCAGACGCAAGATGCGCAGCATACTCCGGGGCGTACGCCGGACACACGCAGGTTTTCTGGCATACAGTCCTCTGTCTCTGCCGGTACATCACATCGCATGGCTCCGCCGAATCAATACCATCACACTGAAAGGCCAGATTGCTATCCTCGCACGGCATCTGGGAATAGAACGCCCCATCGTATGGGTTGCCTGTCCCGCCGCCTGCGATGTTGCACTCGGCATGCGCAGAGCCGCACTTGTGTATCAGCGCACGGACCGCTTCGAGGATTTCCCGAACGTCGACAGGGAAACAGTCGCCATGTACGACAACAAAATGAAGACTGCGGCCGATCTGACCATTTTCGTCAACTCCGATTTGTATGCCGAGGAACGGGACCAGTGCAAGAAAGCCGTTTATCTCGATCACGGCGTCGATATCGGTCTTTTCGGAGCAAATGCGGACGGGGATGCGTGTCCCCATGATATGGCCTGCGTTCCGCGACCGATTGTCGGATTTCACGGAGCCTTCGGAAAGCACACGGTAGATGTCGGCCTCATCGAGCAAATAGTCAGTCTGATGCCGGAGCAGTCTTTCGTATTCGTCGGACCCGAGACCCGTGAGTGCCAGGCGCTGCATTCGAGGCCGAACGTCTGGATGCTGGGCCAGAAAGACTACGAGCAGATCCCGCAATACGTGCGATATTTCGACGTTGCTATTACGCCGTGGAAGAATAACCGATGGATTGAGGCATGCAACCCTATACGCTTGAAAGAGTATCTTGCTGCAGGCAAACCGGTTGTCAGCACGCCGTATCCGGAACTTCAGAAGTACGGCGACATTGTCTACCAAGCTACCACAGCACAGCAATATGCCGACTGCATTAGAGAAGCAATCACACACGATACACCGGAGATTGCATCGGCCAGAAAGCATAGAGTGCAGAATGCCTCCTGGGACAATAAGGCGGAATTTGTGCTGCGGTCGCTGTTTGGGGAGGTAGAGAGCAGAGAATGAAACCAGAAAGAAACAGGTCTTTCACGATTGCCGTGGCATGTTGTCCCGGAGGACATATGGTACAAGCGCGACAATTAGCTCCGGTTTACGAAAAGTACGATCACTTCTACGTGACGTTTTCCGGAGGTATTGCCGACGAGATGAAGAGCGAACACCGGGTTCATACGGTGCCCGATGTACTGCGCCACAAACCGTGGTCATGGTTTGCAGGGCTTATCCCGTCTTTACGAATAGCCTGGAAAGAGCGGCCGGATGTAGTTATTTCAACAGGTGCCGGTGCCATTGTCCCATTTTGTGTGTTCGCGAAGATGCTTGGGGCCAAACTGATCTTCCTCGAAAGCATGGCAAAGGTCGTTAAACCAACCTGGACGGCCAGAATGCTGTACCCCATTTCCGATCTTTTTCTGGTGCAGTGGCCCGATCTCGTGAAGTTTTTTCCGAAAGCTCAGTTTAAAGGGAGACTGTTTTGATCTTTCTGACTGTTGGCAGTTGGTACAGAGGTTTTGATCGGCTCGTCAAGGCTGTTGAAGAACTGCACCAAGAGGGGACGATTTGCGAGGAAGTTGTGGCGCAGATCGGACCGGGAGCATACAAGCCGACGAATATCCAAGCGATGGAATTCTGCTCACCGAAGCAATTCCAGCAGTTCATGGCGGATGCACGAATTATCATCGCTCATGCCGGGATGGGGACAATTGCCGAAGCCGTTTCTCGCGGTAAGCCCATTGTCGTAGTGCCGCGCAAACACGCTTTAGGGGAACATCTCGACGACCACCAGTTTGCGACGGCCAGGCAGTTAGAGGCTGAGGGCAAGATCATTGTAGCTTATGATACAAAGGAACTTTCGTCCAAGCTGCAGGAGGCCGAGGGCTTCGTACCGACAAGGACTGAGGGTTCGCGGGATATCCTCAAGACAATTGATGCTTTTATTTGTGACCTTGCAGCAAACAGACAATCCACGCCTTGAGTAATCCATCTATGGAGACAATGGTATGAAACTATGTGTTACGGGAGTCGGATACGTTGGCTTGGTGACCGCGGCGTGTTTTGCCGAGGTTGGCAACAGCGTCGTCTGCGTGGACAAGGACAAAGACAAGATCGAGGGACTCAAGAGGGGCAGGATCCCGATTTACGAGCCGGGTCTCGAACCGATCGTTCAGCGCAACGTCGAGGCCGGACGGCTTGTCTTCACGACGGAACTGAAAGCCGGCGTGGATGCAGCGGAGGTCATCTTTCTGGCGATCGGGACGCCATCGAAGTCCGACGGCTGGCCGGACATGTCGGCCGTGCAGGCCGTGGCCGAATCGATCGGCGATCTGTTGACGGAATACCGGATTCTCGTAATGAAGAGCACCGTGCCGATCGGAACGCACGAGCAGGTGCGCAGCATCGTTCGTTCGCGCACGCAGGCGGAATTCGACTATGTGAGCAACCCGGAGTTCCTTAAGGAAGGCGCTGCGGTGGATGACTTTATGAGTCCCGATCGGGTCATCGTAGGTACGACGAGTTCAAGGGCGCGGACCGTTATGGCGAATCTCTACAAGCCGTTCATGCGCCGGAGCAACCGGCTGATATTCATGGACCCGGCCTCGGCGGAGATGACGAAGTATGCAGCCAACACCATGCTGGCGACGCGCATCTCGTTTATGAATGAAATGGCCGCCCTGTGTGAAAAAGTAGGCGCGGACGTGGATCTCGTGCGCCACGGAATCGGATCGGACGGCCGAATCGGATCGGCATTTTTGTTTCCCGGCGTCGGCTTCGGCGGCAGTTGTTTCCCGAAAGACGTAAGCGCTTTGAGGCGTATCGGCGGTTCAAAAGATCTGCCGATGCACATGGCCAATGCCGTCTGGCAGACGAATCTCGAAGCGAGGCAGCGATTCGCGGACCGCGTGATCGCGTATTTTGCGGACAGAGAGAATGCGCAGCTCGGCGTCTGGGGCCTGGCATTCAAGGCCAATACCGATGACCTGCGGGAATCACCCGCGGTGTTCTGCGTGCAGCGTTTTGCCGAATCGGGCATGACGTTAAAGGGATACGATCCGCGGGCCGGCAGGGAAGAACTGGCGGGGCTGAGCGGACTTCAGATGGTCGACAATGCATATGATGTGCTCGACGGCAGCGACGCACTTGTCGTCCTGACGGACTGGCAGGAATTCCGTAATCCGGATTTTGCTCGAATCGCCGAGACGCTGAAGGAGGCGGTTGTGTTCGACGGCAGAAACCTTTATGACTGCGAGATGACGGCGGCTGCGGGGATTGAGTATCACAGCGTCGGCAGGCCGTCGGTTTATCCGGCGGGGCCGAAAGAGAGAGATATTTAGACAGGCGGGCATATACTGCCACCTTTTTGCATATGCACGATACACACGTAATTATCATGGCGGGCGGCCTGGATATCGGGCGGCATCCGCTGGCGAGTCATCTGCCCCCCTGCCTCTGGCCTGTGGGACAGAAGGCGGCCATCGAGCATCTGCTTGATGAACTAACCGGCCAGGGAGCGGAGCAAATAACAATTTGCACGCCTCTAAACGGCGGCCGCCTGCGACAGGCGGTCGCGGCAGCCGACTGCGAACCGCCAGGCATCTATGAGGAGGAACTGCCGACAGGAACGGCAGGTTGTATCGAAAGGGCTACCCGGGATGCGGACGCTTCGCTGGTTGTCGTCCTGCCGGCGAATATCATGTGCCCGCCGTCCCTTGAGGGAGTCATAGAGCAACACCGCAGCGGCAACGCCGATATGACCGTGCTGCTCGATCCGGCCTGTGACGGATGTGGTTCAAAGGAACAGACGTCCGATATTTATGTGCTAGGCAGCAATGTCGTCGAGCTTGTGCCGGCTGTCGGATTTTTCGATATCAAGGAAGGCCTGATTCCCAGGATGATTCGTCAGGGCATGCGGATACAAGCCGCTGTGCTGGCTGCACCGACGGGCAGATTTCGACATTGGCGGGAGTACCTCGCTTCGACAGCCGATTATCTGGAATGGACTCGTCGCGGAGAATGCGGCGAGCCGGAATCAGCAACGGCGCATTGCGGCACTGCGAGGATTGCAGCGGACGCTGCAGTGGCACAATCGGCCCGTATTCTGGGCAGTGTGGAGGTGTGCAGCGGTGCTGAGATTGCAGAAGACGCAGTCGTTATCGGTCCGACCGTAATCGGCAGAGAGGCCGTGGTTGGGCAAGAGAGCATTGTGGTCGGCAGTGTGCTGTGGGCCGGTGCACAAATCGGCCGTCGAGCGAAGGTGCGCAACTGCGTTCTCGACTGCGGGGTATGCGTACCGGAAGACGGGGTTGTCGATAACAGAGCTGTCTCGACGCCCCGCCGAGGGCATACACGGAAATCGGCGGCACCAGCCGCACGGAGAGAGAACATGACTTCGGAGGGCAAATGATACATGCAAAACTCTGAACTTACGCACGATGCAGCAGACATTCGCAGAGAGCCAATGCCGACGGCGCATCTTGCGGCCGTGGCAGCGGTGGTCGCTGCGTTCTTCTATTGCTGCTGGCCCAATCTGCGGGACATGTGGCAAATATGGCAGCGGAGTGATGAGTACTCCAGCGGCCTGCTGGTGCCGTTTCTCGCTATTTACATCCTCTGGTCAAGGCGAGATGAATTGGCGAAGTACCCCATTCGTCCGACTCTGGCGGCGGGTCTGGCGGCTCTGGTCGCGGCGCAGGCGGTCCGGTTTTTCGGGTTGTACTATATGTACGGCTCAGCCGAGCGGCTTTCGGTCGTGCTGACCGCTATAGCCCTGGTGGTTATGCTCTGCGGCCGACAGTTTACGAAGAAGACGGCAACTATACTGCTGTTTCTGTTCCTGATGGTTCCCTGGCCCAATCGCCTGCAGGCGGCCATTGCCCAGCCGCTGCAGAGCTGGGCCACGACATCGGCGGTGTTCACACTCGAACTGCTTGGTTACGAAGTGATACGCGAAGGCAATATTATCAACATCGGCGAGACGTCCGTTGCCGTGGCGGAAGCGTGCAACGGTCTTCGGATGGTAACGGCCTTCTTTGTGATCGGGGCTCTGGTCGTGCTGCTGGTCAAACGCGCATGGTGGGAAAAGATGATCGTACTGCTTTCATGCCTGCCGATCGCCCTGCTGTGCAATACCATACGGCTGACCATAACCTCCATCGCCTTTACGATTCTTGAAGGGAAGGACTGGGAACAGTTCTTCCATGACTTCGGCGGATACGCCATGATGCCGCTGGCCCTGGTCATGATCGTAGGTGAATTGTGGCTGCTCAAGGCGCTAACCGTTGTGCCGGAGGAAAGAAAAGCCGTTGTAATTGAACGAAAAAAGGGCCGATGACGTATATAACCCACATATTGAGGATGGAAAGACATGAATAATCTTGAAAAGTATCTGGATCAGGTGATTGTACAGCGGCCGACACAGGTCGACGCTACCCCTGTACCTATCGAACCACAGCAGCCGGAGGAGCCGGAAGGCCCTTCGGCGATGGACATGTTCAGAGGCGTACTGCGCCGCTGGTACATCGTCCTGGGCGTATTTCTGCTTCTCTGCCTGCCGGGCATACCCGCGATCTGGCTGCTGATCGAGCCGACGTATACTGTCGCAGGGACGATTCATATCGCCCCGATTCTGCAGAATATCCTTACAGGCGACCCGGAAACCGGCAACGTATCCAACTACGAAGCTTTCGTCAATACGCAGGCCCAGATTGCAACGGGCACGCGAGTAGTACAACGTGTGGCGGATGACACGACGGTTCAAGGCTTGTCCTTCTTTCGCGAGCAGGATAACTCTCCGCTGGAGAAGATCAAGAGGAAGCTCAACTTCGCAAGCAGTGAAGCCGGGAGCGTACAGTCCGATCCCGTGCAGGCCCTGCAGGAGGCGATACGAGACAGAGAGATTTTCGCCGCTCCACTTCGTAAGACGGAATATATGTCGATTGCCATGAAGTACGCAAACGCGTCCGAGGCAAGCAGGATCGTAGATGCCTTTATTCGGCACTATCTTGCCGTGCAGGAAACGGAATATACGGAAGGTGCGGCTCGGGAACTGCAGACGCTCGAAGAAAGAGAGAACCTTCTGGAGGGCAAACTCGGAGACTATCGCTCACAGATCAACGGACTGGCGCAGCGGTTCGGTACGAAGAACCTCGAAGACCGCCATGATATGAAACTGCAGCGGGTCGGCAGCCTGCTGGCTGAACTGACCAAACTCCAGGCACGCAGGATCAATCTGGAGATTCGCGTGAAAGTCCTGGAAAAGATGGATGTGAATGAGCCGGCCGTCGATCCGGGCGAAATGGTGCAGATGCGCCAGCAGTTCATCAACAATGACAGAACTGTAAGCCTGCTGACGGCGAATATCGCCCAGATGGAACAGGCCCTCGTGGAAGCACGACAGTTGTATACGGAAAGTAATCCTGAGATCAAGCGGAAGGAAGAACTGATCGCTGCCATGCAGCAGCGCCTCGAAGAAGCAAAGACGGAGGCGGGCAAGTCATTCGAGGAACTGATGGCCAACCAGAAGCAGAAATCGGGCGTCGACGAAGTGGAACTGGCTAAGAAGGAGCTGGAGGAGGTTGCCCAGTACGAGCAAAGCCTGCGGGAGACGCTTGGCGAGGAAGATACGGAAACGATCAACATCGGACAGAATCAGTTAATGATCCAGGATCTGGAGGAGCAATACGCGCTGACCAAGGAACTGTATGACGCCGTGCGCCGGCGGATCGAAGTGATGAAGCTGCAGCAGCAGCGTCCCGGCCGAGTGTCAGTTGCGGAGTACGCCAAGGTTGCGGACGTCCAGGACAAGCGAGCCAAATTTACACTGGCGCTCGTTTTCGGATCGCTTGCCCTGGGCGGTGGTCTGGCATTTCTCAAGGACAAGGCCGACCACAGTCTGCGCACGCCGGATGATGTGGCCCGACGGATCGGCCTGCGAATCATCGGGACGACGACGAGTTCCCAGACCGTCAATCCGGCCCGCCTGCAGGAACACGTGGTCGGCGATTACCAGACCATCCGGGCCAATCTGGGGTTGCTCAACGGCAGCGGCCTGCCGAAGAGGCTCGTCGTTGCCAGTCCAAGTACGCGGGAAGGGAAGACGACCTTCGCCATCAACCTGGCCACGAGCATCGCATGGTCGGGCAAGTCCGTGTTGCTGATAGACGGAGATCTTAGGAAGCCCGACATCGGTCCGCTGCTTGGTGTGCCCAAAGAGCATCGAGGGTTGCAGAACGTATTGCTGGGCGGGGATTCCAGCGATGCCATCTACTCCGTACCATCGAGCCACCTCGATGTGCTGGTACCCCATTCGGCCTTTACGACCGATGCATTTGAGATGATTGCCTCACCTCTGGCGACACAGCGCATCGAGGCTATCAGTGAGAAGTACGACCACGTCATCATCGACACGCCTCCCGTGTTGGCGTTCTCAGATGCACTGGTGTGGGCAAAGATCGCCGGCGCCGTCGTGCTCACCAGTTTTGCCGGTCAAACCAAAGCCCCGGACATGAAGGAAACCAAGCACCGTCTTACCGAGATAGGCGTCAAGGTACTCGGCACTGTGATGAGCAATGTTGAGCCGGGGAGCGGCTACTATCCGTATGGTAAGGACTATTACCAGCGGGGGGACGGCAGACGAGCACGCCGCAGGATGTTACTTACATCGACCAAGCCGAGCAACTAGGCGGCGATACACCGGCAACAGAAGCCTGTACTGATATCCGATATATCCACCCAAACCGAGGGATTTGCCACACATACTGTCTGCTCGTTTATGAGACTGTGCATCATTCATAAGAGGGACTGCTGCGACAAGGTCGCCGAGCCCATTCTTGCTTCGCTGCTTAGTGATAAGGCGGTTCGCAACATCGTCCTGGGCGGTGCGGTTCAACGAAGCCCGATAATGGAAAGCAGTACCGTCTGCTTTGCGATCCCGCGTATCTGCGGGGTCGACGGCGATTCGCTATCCGCAAACGTGCAGGCCTATGGTGACGAAATTCAACTGCCGTGTTCGGCAAAGGATGGGACTGCTGCGCAATGGCACACGATATCTGACGGGCGATTCACGACACGGATCGATCCGGGGTTGCTTCGGCGAGTGCTTTTGGAGACCAACGCCGATATCGTGGCGATCACCGCCGACCCATCCCTGCGGGCACCTCATGAGCGCATGCGCCTTGCTGCGACAGGTATTGTGGCAGGCTTTCGCCGCATATATGAAGACACGGCGGAACTGGCACCGTTTCCGATGCAGTGGCCGCACCACCTGTTGATCCGCAGTACAGTGCTGGGGCAGGTGTGTCCGGAGGGTCATGTGCCGGTATCATTCCAGGAATTCACCAGAAAATGCGTCGAGCAATCCGGTGTTTCTCTGCGAGCCGTGTGCGTCGGCGGAAGTGTCACGGACCTTGGCACAACTGCAGGGTTGCTCCAATTCTGCGGCACAGTGGTCGATTGTGCATCGCCGTCTATAGAACAATATATCGGTTCGGACCTGGACCAAAAGAACGAACCAACCTGTACGAATAATGGGGGCGTCACGACTATCGGGCCTGTTATGCGGGGCAGTAATTCTCAGATCGGCGAGAACGTGATTATCGCGGGGCCAACTGTTATCGGTGATGATGTTGTCATCGGCGATAATGCGGTAATCGACGGGTGCATCTTGTTCAGCCGAGCGGAGATTGCGCAGGATGCCTTCGTCCAGAATCGGGTGATCTTGAACAGTGGGACCGACACATCCGTTGCAGCGCATACTCCTGAAGCACCGACCCGGCACAACGTGCGGCGCAGTTTGCTGCTGGCGAACACCCCACAGCAGGAACCCCGGCGTTTTCGAACATGGCCGCGGTGGTCCTATGCACGGTACTGCAAGCGCGCGATCGACGTTGTCATTGCCACAATAGTGCTCATCCTGTTCGCACCGATCGGAGTGTTCATTGCCGCCGCGATAAAGCTCACTTCGCCGGGGCCCATATTCTTCAAGCATCGACGAGAAGGTCTGCATGGCAGACAATTCGACTGCATTAAGTTCCGATCCATGCATGTCGGGTCCGACGACATTCAGGAGAAACTCCGGCGGGTCAGTCAGGTGGACGGCCCGCAATTCAAGATTGATGATGACCCGAGGATCAGCACGGTTGGGAGGTTTCTCCGTGAAACATACATAGACGAGATACCTCAATTCATCAATGTCCTTTTCGGACAGATGAGCGTGATAGGGCCGCGACCTTCGCCTCGAAAAGAAAACACGCAGTGTCCTTACTGGCGAGACGCCAGACTCTCGGTGCGTCCCGGAATAACGGGCCTGTGGCAGATATGCCGAACACGTAAACTGATGCAGGACTTCCAGGAGTGGATATACTATGACATAGAGTACGTCCGGAATCTGTCATTGAAGATGGATGCGTGGATCTTCTGGAAGACTTTCATGAAACTGGTCGACGACTTCATCAAGCAATTCTGATACGACACAGATACGAAGGGAGTGAAGAGAATGCCTAAGAGATACTTCAACTGGAAACTGGCGGTAGTGCTGTTGATCGGTCTGGTTGTTCTGAGCGTTACCGCATATGGTCTGCGCCAGTGGCAGCGGAGCGCCCGCGCCGAAGAAGGCCGGGTGCTGGGAATGCAGGCATACGAACAGCAGAACTGGGAGGAGGCCGCTCGACAATTGGGCAGATATGTCGCTCTGGCGAACACCGATATCGACGCCGTGCTCAAATATGCCGAGGCGAACTTGAATGTCCGTCCGATGAAACGCGGCCCCATACAGCAGGCAATCGCTGCATATCGAACGGTCCTGCGCCAAGATCCTGATAACACCGAAGCGGTCGAGAAACTGGGCCAAATCTACATGAATATGATGCGCCAAGCGGGCGAAGCCGAACTGATTGCAAAGAACTATCTTGAAAGGCGTGAGAATCCTTCAATTCGCAGACTGCACGCAGCGGCAAGAGCCGCACAAAGGGATTTTGCAGGAGCCGCAACCGAGTTGAAGGGACTGATCGAAAAAGATCCAAACGACGTGGCGGCCTATGAAATGCTGGGCAAGCTGCTCGAGGCCCGGCCGGATGAGTTGGAGGGGACCGCCGAACAGTGGTATACAAAGGCTCTTGAGAATAATCCTTCGTCCGCCCTGGCTCGAATCGCGCTCGCCGATTACCACCTCAGACATCAGAACAGGCCCAGGGCGCTCGAACTGCTCTTGGAAGCCGAACAACAGGAGATATCGGAAACGTCAAGCCGGCTGCGTCTGGCTGAGTCTCTGATCAACGCCGGCGAACTCGACAAGGCGGAGTCGCATCTCGAACAGGTGCGGTCCGTAGATTCTGATAATCAGTCTATGTGGAGCATATGGAGCCAGGTAGCGATCGCCAGCGGCTCTACGCAGAAGATGCGTGAGATCGCTGACGAGGGCTTGAAGGCTCTCAGCAAGCAACCGTGGGATTTCCTTCCGAGGGCAGCTGAACTGCTTATTCGCGCCGGCGAAATCGACCGCGCGCGGCAGTGCGTCAGCAAGATGGAAGAAAAGGAAATGCTGCCGGATCGTGTAGCGTTCCTAAAGGGCCTTATGGCAAGCCAGGAGGGCAACAATCGGGAAGCCGCAAAGCACTGGACCAATGCCATTGAGCTTGGATACGACGCGCCCGTCGTTCGGCTGGCGCTATCGGCGGCTCTTTCGGCTAACGGCGATACACTGGGGGCCCTTCAGCAGTTGCGGACCCTGACCGTGCAGCATCCTCGAAACGCGCAAGGTCACCTGTCCCTTGCTCGACTGCTTCTTGAAACGAAAGACTGGGCACAGGCTCTGGAACATGCAAGGCAGGCCTCTCAACTAGCGCCGGACAACCTGGAAGCTGCGCAGCTCGAAATCCAGGCCATGATGCAGTTGAGCGAACAACGCGATAGCGCGTGGACCGATCAGGACATCAAACGCAGGCTCACGCAATTGCAGGAAAAAGGCGGGGCAGACACCCTTACGGTGAAGCTACTCCGTTTGAATCTTGCACTCAAAGAGAGAGACTTCACCGGTGCCAAAGGCCTGATTGCTGATATGCGCGATACGTATCCAGATGATCCGAGAGTGCCGCTTGCGGAGGCTCGCGTTCTGATGGAACAGGATCCGAACGACAGCGAGGGCCGCGCGAAGCTGGTCCTGAACAAGGCAATTGAGCGGTTCGGGGACAATGCGGAGCTACCGGCGATGCTGGCAGCCATAGCAGCCAACGAACCCGGCGGCAAAGCACAATGCCAAGCGATTCTGAACTCAGCTATCGAGCGCATCTCCGATGCGCGAGCCCGCCGCAACTTGAGTATCATACTGGCCAACTACTACCAACACTGGGAAGAAGAGGATAAGGCTATCGAAGTACTCGAGGACGTAGTGAAGAGCCAGCCAAACGACATAACCGCGAAGCGCGCCCTGCTTAAGTGCGACTCAATCGCAGAGGATCCTGAGCGCAGCCAGCAGCTCGTCGATCAGATCAAAGAGATCGAAGGAGAAGACGGCTGGCGATGGCGATACGAGCAGGCGCGGCTCTGGCATATCCAGGGCGATCAGACGTTCCAACAACGACAAGAGGAAATCCTTGTTCTGCTCAAAGAGAATCTGCAGAACAATGCCGATGACCGGGACAGCAAACTCCTGCTGGCGGACACTTATCGGCGTGCCGGACAAACTGACGCGGCCCTGGCGATTTATCGGGAAATGCTCAACGGCTCCCCGAATGATCCGCGTATCATCAAAGTGACCGTCAATGCACTGCAAAACGCCGGGCTATGGGATGAAGCCAACCGAATACTCGACGAAGCCGAAGCAAACGATCTGCAGGATCCGACCATTCAGCGGCTTCGCGTACGGGGTTACCTCCAACGCGACGAACTGGGCCGTGCGTCGGTCCTCCTGCAGGAGTTCATTACGCTTGATCCCAATGATACGTCCTCCGAATTCACGTTGGCGGTGCTCAAGATGCGGGAGAAGAAGTGGGACGAAGCCGAAGCAATTCTTGGAAGGCTTCGGAGTCGATTTCCAGAATCGCTGCAGGTAGCCGCGACACAAATCCAGTTGAAGATCAGGCGGGATCAACCACAAGAGGCCATACGACTCAGCAATGACATCGTTGAAGATCACAATAACATCGAAGCCTACGTGCTTCGCGCCACAACGTATTCTTCATTGAGGGACTATGATAAGGCTGAAGAGGATTTCAGCACAGCCGTCGCCATCGAGCCTGATAACTTCCAGACATGGCTGACTCGAAGCAATTTCTATGCCTCCATCGGGGAGCGTGAAAAGGCTCTGGAGGACATTCTAAGAGCCCTGGAACTGGCTCCCGAAAACGCCCGAGTACAGCAACAGGCTGTTTCGATGCTTATGGCAACGGGCGAACCGGAAAAGATCACTCAGGCGGAGAAGATCATAAGCCAATCGCTTGATAAAGACCCCAACAGCATCAGCCTCCAGCTCATGCAGGCCCGAACCCTGATGGACAGCACTGCTGCTGACGAACTGCTGCAGGCCGAAAACATCTTGACCGCCATCACTAAGAAACAGCCAAGAGCTGTCAACGCATGGATCATGCTGGGGCAGTTAATGGAGCAGCGTGCGCGCGGCTACGAGGCAATCCTGAACGTCGCTCGTCAGGGCCTCATCCATAATCCCGACAACCGCTCTTTGCTTCTGCTGAAAGCGGCAGCGCAACGCCAAGAATCGCCGTTGCTGGCAATTTCCACGTATCGGCAACTGCGGGACAAAGATCCGAACGACCTCGGTGCGGCCTTGCTTCTGGCTGACACCTTGATCGCCGCAAATCAGCCCCGGCAGGCCGAAGAACTGGCGCGTTCGTATCGCGAGGCACTCGGAGAAGAAGGCCCCCACAGCGCTTTCACGGAGCGATTGGCGCGGGCACTTCACGAGCAGGGCAAAAGTGAAGAAGCCTACAGAGAATTAAATGCGCAGATCGAAGCGGATCCCAACAATCCGGGCCCCATTCGAACGAAAATCGATCTGCTCTGCGATCAGGAGCTTTGGCAGGAGGCGGTGCAGACCGTGCGTCACTGGCAACAACAGCATCCTGATGATGTGCGGACGCTGGTAGCTACAGCAGGTGCACTTTCCGTTATGACGGACAAAGCAGCACATCCCATTGCCAGAGACCTGATACTCGACGCACTCGAAGCGGCCCCCAATTCAGTGCTCGTCCTGCGTGCTTTGGGGAGCATATACCAGGTCCTGGATCAGTTTGATCAGGCAGTCGAGCAGTACAGACGCGTTCTCGAAGTGGCGCCCAATGATCGTGTCACAATGAACAATCTGGCCTGGATCCTCTGCGAGGAAGAGAAACGCTACCAGGACGCACTGGAATACGCGAGGAGCGCTTTGGAACTGGCGCCCGGCTACACCGACGCCAGAGATACGCTGGGGGTCATTTATTACCGTCTCGATCGATTCGAAGATGCCGAAAGGGAGTTCAGACAGGCAATTAGAGAATACAGAAAGGACGGCGCAGCAGGGCAAGCCGCGTACACACATTTTCATCTGGCCAGGACTCTGGATAAGTCGGGGAATGTCGCTGAAGCCATCCGACACGTCCAAGCAGCGCTGGAAAAACAAGATGGCGGTGATACAAGTTATCTTGACGATGATGAGAAGAAGGAGGCAGAGGGATTACTTGAAAGACTCCAGCAGCCTGAAGAAGGAGGGAAGTAATGCAGAATCTGTCCGATTCAACACGATCCGGCCGCTGGCCCGACGATCCGGCTTCGAGTCGGCCGGCCACGGTCTTGATAGATGGCGAACAATGGCTCCATGTCCAGCATCGCTACCGCCTCACCCCGCGGGAACGGGAGATAGCGGAAATGGTGTGCCGCGGATTGCGTAACGACAAGATAGCCCGCAGGCTGGATATCAGGCCCGGCACCGTCAAGACGCATCTGCGCAACATATATCGCAAGGTCCACGTACAGAGCAAGATCGGCATGCTCCTGCAATTCGTCACTGAAGCGCGGAGACACTCGCCCTCCTGACCGTGCATCATCCCGGGACTTCGATTGCCCATCCACCTTCACGCGGTCGTTCTTCCTGTGAGCGTTTAGTCCGCCACGGATGGACGTTCTACACTTCCTCCAGAGTCTGTCACATTCCTCGCGAGTCAAAATCGCTTTTGTCTGCGCCCGGCGCTACTCCTTTTAGGGTAGCCTCTTGTCCGTACGTATAGACCCGCATTTTCACTACAGAAGTTCTTTTTCTCCCATCCGTTGTATCCCTCCCAATCCCTCCTTTCGCATATCCCCCTTCTCACACGACATCACTGGCGGGGCTTAAAACGGCATATTCTGGGACATAACAGGACGCCGATTCACTACCCTGCCGCCCTTTTCCGCATTGTGCAAACCCGCACGCACCGGCCTTGCAACCCCTCGTTATGCCCTCTAAATGCCGATTTTTTCGCTTTTGGGCTTGACGATACACTGCTTTGCTGCTATACTAAGTTCCGATATTGAAGCCCCTGTGAGGAGGATGCTTATCATGGACATCCTCGCAGGGATACGTTTGGACAGAACCCCAGGTGACTTCTGTAATGGCAGGGGACATGAGGAGTGGGTAGAACACAAGACAAACTGTTCGACACCTTGTTGTCACGGTGCGTGGCAATAGTCGATGATGTTGCGGTCAAGGTCACTGCTTCGGACCTATCGCGCACGCTGGTGCACGAGAACGCCCCCTGTGCTTTTCGGACTTTCAGCCATATGTTCAGCTCACACGTCTGTTCTGCGACTGCGGAGCAGTCCGATATATTCAGTCCCGGATTTGATTTCGGCATGCTGGCCCGGGGCCCGCCCGCCGTTGAATGGAGAGACTCTTTTTTGAACCTGGGACGCGAAGGGTCCTAGCGCGCACGATCCTTCAACTCAACAGGCTCAACGATTTAGTCAGGTGGTGAGAAGCTTATTAACAAATAACCATATATGTAAGAGGAGAACACAAATGAAAAGGGTATTACTAACGTTAGCAATAGCAGCGATAATTGCGGCACCCAGTTTGGGCTTGCCAACCGGTGCACCGGACAATGCGCCGGACCTGCGGACGTGGGGAGATAATTACCCCCGCCAGACGCATGCCTACTGGTCTTTCACGACCGATCCGGGCTCAACAGCCTACCCCGAGGAAAACGTCGGCAGCCCTCGTCCGAATGAAGTCCTGATGGGACTTGCTGGCGACTACAACTGGAACGAAGGTCAAGTAACAGGAGACGGTTACCTCGTAGCCAAACCCGGCAGCATGATTCTCACGCTGGAACTGCCGAACTACGAAGAGCCGAATCCTTATAAGCTGGTCATGCTGGACATTGGGGGCGACTACGTAGTGGAAGAAGCAACCGTGTCTGTCCCGCTGGGCTATGAGTGGGCTCCGCTTCCGGACAACCTGATAGATCCCGACGCCGATTACGGCTGGATCATTCGGCCCAATCCGAATGTCGAAAAGCTCAACCTGACCTTCGCCGCAGATTCTATCGTGGACTACATCCATGTTGACACGATCTGCATTCCGGCTCCGGGTGCCATTCTGCTCGGCAGCCTGGGTGTCGGCCTGGTCGGTTTTCTCAGAAGGCGTCGTTCGCTGTAATTGACGCACACAGACGGCAACTTTGCCGCATGTGATAAGAAGTACCGAAAAAACAGGGCAGTGGCGATTATGTCGCTTCCCTGTTTTCTTTTGCGCTTGCAGGACAGACATCAGGAACACAGAAGTGGCACCCTTTGACGCCCACATAGCGATGCCTACTTATCAAAAGAATCGCAGCTACCGGCAAGGAAAGCGAGTATCCTCCTGAACATATGCAGGCTACACCCAAGGGTGGACGATGCCAGAGCACAGCGTCCCCTCCTACGGCACTGCCACCTGTTGGTAAAGCGAAGTCACGATTATCCGAATTCTGAGTGAAAAAGTCGGGCGCGAGGACCAATTTTTTTACAGTCTGTTGCCGATAATATCGCGCGCCGCACGAGCACAACGGCGATGAATGCGTGCCCCCCGGACATCGTCTATTGTAGAGCCAGGACATCCTTGACATTTATGGTTCGCTGTGATATTATGTGTACTGTTGAGTCGCTCATTGGGGGCGGTCACAAAAACACTGGGAGGGACGGATACCCATTTTGATTACCGGTGGAAATTCTCGTTAACACGTTGGAGGAATAGAAGATGAAGAGGGTGATGATTGCAGTTCTTGTAAGTGGTTTGTTTGTCACAGCGGCGAATGCCGGGCCGACATTTGGCGACGGTGGAGCGGCTCTGCAGGGCGTACTCGATGGCATTACCACGGCGCCGACAGCCGGATCGAGCAGCGTGAATGTGGCTACGGATCATCTCGCGGACAGCTTGGACTCTTATTGGACGCTTACGGCTTCCGGCGGGTCTGTCAATACGCTCATCATTGAGATGGCGGGTTGGGCCGGTTCGAACCGCTTCGGTGTCTACAGCGGCAATCAGTATGTGCAGATATTCAACGGTGCCGCGGCCCAGGGCGCTCAGGCCCTGTTATCCATCAAAGCAGATGGAAGCGTTCTGGTCAACGGCGCTGATTCGGGCGTAGATTTCGCAGGAAGCAGTTTTGGTTACTATCTGGACTCAACAATACTCAACGGTCAGCCCAATCCGAAAGGCGGCCTGTGGCACAGCGACACAAGTCTGAACTCCGATCAGTGGGATCACATGGGAGCTTATCGGGGTAAGAACATCGATACCGTGCAACTGCCCGGCTACAACCCCGGACTGTGGACATCCAACGAGTATATCCTGGCGTTCGAGGATCAGGACAACCGGTATGCTGACAATGATTTCACGGACTTCGTCGTCATGGTCGAATCCGTCAGTCCGATACCGGCTCCTGGAGCGGTTCTGCTGTGCGGACTTGGTACGAGCCTCGTCGGCTGGCTGCGTCGCCGAAGGGCTCTGTAACGGGCTACTTCCGAGATTCACAAGGCCGTAGGCATGTGCTTGCGGCCTTTTTCTATGCGCCGCCTATGGTGATCAGCCCAGCGACACACCTTCAGTGGCGTTGATTTCTCGCAGCACCAGTTGTATACTCCGCTGCTCTGTTGTTCGATTTCTTCATGGGCAACCTGCCCACGATTGAGGTGCTGCAGTGTTGTCGTACGGGGAATACTTAATCGTGGTCAAGCATTGAGAAGAACGGCCGCACATAAGCCACAAATATCCAGAAATGAACTCTCAAACGAAGGACATGACGTTTGCAGTCAAATGCTTTGGTTGCCAGATGAACAAGCTGGACACCGCCCTGGTCTCCTCTGCGCTGGAAGAAAAGGGCTGGGTCCGGCTCGAAAGCGTGAAGCAGGCCGATGCGGTGATCATCAACACGTGCTCGGTCCGCAGACATGCCGAGGAGCGCGTCCTCTCACATCTGGGCCATCTCATGCATATTAAGAAGACACGACCCGAATTGGTTGTCGCTGTAATCGGTTGCATGGCCCAGCGCATGGGCGATCAATTGCTGGCGCATGACGCAGTAGATGTCGTCTGCGGACCGGCGCAGATACCGCAACTGCCCGACCTGATCGGCCACGCGATGCTGCAGCAGTCCCGGGCTATCCGCATTACAGAGAAAATCCGAGAAGCACCGAGACAGGACGATGAGAACCGTCTCAACGACTTTGAAACGATCCACAGTACCGCCGAACAAAATGTGCCCGCCCAGGCCTTTGTTCGCATCATGCGCGGCTGCGACAACTTCTGCACGTATTGTATCGTACCGTATGTGCGAGGTCCTGAGATATGCCGCGAGCCTCACGCTATTCTGGATCAGATCAAGAAACTGGCCGAGACCGGCACAAAACAGATCACCCTGCTTGGCCAGACGGTCAATGCTTATCAGTACAGAACAGGCGCAAAGACATGGTCCCTGGCCGATCTGCTTGCCGCAGTGGCGGAAATTGCAGGCATCGAATGGATCCGTTTCGTCACCAGTTATCCCACGCAGGAGTTCTTCGATGACATCATAAACGTGATGGCCGACTCGCCAAAGGTGTGCAACTACCTGCACCTGCCGGCACAGAGCGGTTCGAACCGCATTCTAAAGGCCATGAATCGCAACTATACGGCCGCCAGCTACCTTGAACTGATCGATCGCGCCAGAGCCATCGTGCCAGATATCGCCATTGCCGGCGATTTCATCGTGGGCTTCCCGGGAGAGACGGATGCGGATTTCCAGGACACTGTCGAACTGGCGAAAATGGCTCGGTACAAAAATGCATTCATATTCAAGTACTCGCCCCGTCCGGGCACCACTTCCGACAGGCGGCTTGCCGATACCGTACCGCCCGAAGTCAAGCAACAGCGAAACAGTGAACTGCTGGCGGTCCAGGAAGGTGTCAGCGAACAACTCAGCAGGGACTTTCTGAGCCAAACAGTGCAGGTCCTGGTCGAAGGCCCAAGCAGGAAATCGCATATCAATGCCGATGGGCAGAACAACCCTCAGTTGGTGGCAAGAACAGCGACAGACTGGATCGTCGTGTTCAATGGGCCGGCTGATCTTGCAGGGCAGTTCGCAGAGGTCCGCATCGTAGAAACAAGTCCGCTTACACTGTTCGGGCGGCTGGTGCAGTAGGCAATTTCACTAGGATTAGAAACGCATGCAGCATCTTAGAGATAAAAAAGGTTTCATTTGCGACATGGACGGCGTTATCTATCACGGCGACCGCCTCATTGACGGCGCAAAGGACTTCGTCGAATGGGCTAAACGGGAAGACAAAAGATTCCTTTTCCTCACCAATAGCAGTTCCAAATCACCGAAAGAGCTGCGACAGAAGCTCGCCAGGCTGGGAATTGAAGTCAGCACCGATGATTTCATCACCTCCGCCATGGCAACCGCCAGCTTCCTCGCCAGCCAGAACCCGGGCGTCGGTGTCTACGTTATCGGCGAGTCCGGCTTGATCAACGCCCTGCATGACGCTGGCTTCTATATCGACCACGTCAATCCTGCTTACGTCGTGGTCGGTGAATCTCGGACTTACAACTTTGAGCAGGTCGAGATCGCAGTCAATCTCGTTCTCGAGGGCGCCAAGCTCATTGGCACGAATTCCGATCTCACGGGCCCTTCCGAAAGAGGCGTTGCCCCGGCTTGTCGTGCGATGGTGGCGCCCATCGAGATGGCTACGAGCCGAAAGGCTTACTTCATCGGAAAGCCCAATCCCCTCATCATGCGTGAAGCGATCAAGCGACTGGGCTGCACTCGCGAGGATACGCTGATCGTGGGTGATCGCATGGACACCGATATCATCGCAGGCATCGAATCAGAGATTGACACCGCGCTTGTGCTGAGCGGTATTACGTCGCGCGAGGACCTGAATCTCTTTCCTTATCAGCCCGGGTACATTCTAAGCAGCATCGCCGACATCATCACGCAGACGTAGATTCAGCATTCCAATCGATCTACGTCAGCGGGAGGATCCTGGCAAACAAAAGGCTAAAGCCGAGCCCGACGAACGCCAGCGAACTGACCGTTACCGTCCAGGTCTTCAGTGTCTCGACCTCCGTCAGGCCGCTCATTTTGGCGAATATCCAGAAGCCGCTGTCGTTCATCCAGTTGCCGCACTGAGCGCCAAAACCGATGGATGTAGCCAGATAGACCGGGTGAAAGCCCAGCGCCTCCGATGACACAAAACCAACCATCATTGACGATGTCGTGATCATCGAGACCGTGCTGGAACCCTGCGCGAACTTCAGAAGAAACGCGATGAAGAACCCGAGCAGCAACACCTGCATGCCGCTCAATTGTGCATTGCCGCCAGCAAACATGTCCCGGATGGCGATATCGATCTGGGCCTCCTTGAGCATCGCACCGAACGCCCCGCCGCCGGAAGTGATTAGGATGATCACGCCGCCGCTCATCAGGGACGTTTCGATAATCTCCGACAATTCCTTGCGGCCGGGCCTGCGCTGACGCCAGAGCACGTACAAGGCGATAGCCGCCGCGACCAGCATTGCCAGATTCGCATCCCCAACCGCCGCCGTAATATGCGAGGCTCTGCGCCTGGGTGTCCGCCAGACATGGGGCTTAATATGCTCCGGATACGCCGCTTCCAGAACGAGACGATTGAAGCTCTCCATTTGGGATGTCGGAAGCTTCGCCAGCCCCCTCTGCCTCAAGTCCACGGCCCGTGCAGGAAGCGCCATCTTGTCCAACACATCGGGCGAGAACAGGTCTTCCTTCTTGAGCAACGTGTTGAGAGCATCGTGAAGTTCCTCTACGCCTTCGGTTTCAAAGGTACCAGTTGTCCCGCTGTCGCGAATCCAGCCCTGCACGTCTTGCGGGAGTTGAGTTGCGATTGCCTGAGCCACCGAATTCGGTTCATCATAATCTGCGGCCAGCGAAGAACGAAGGCCCTTCCAGTCCAGAACGTCCGGCCGGCGGAATGTAGCCACATGCTCGGCATCGGCCATTGTCCTGGCGATGGTGTGTGTGGATATCATTGCAACCGGAAGAATGATCGGCAGTAGCGACAGCAACAAGCCCGGCAGTTGGGAGTCCGCCAGGGGTTTCGGCTCGGGCCGTCCGCCTTCGAGCGGCCTCATTGGGATATCCATTCGCCTCGACAGCCAGCCGATAAACAGAAGAATAACAACCGCGGTCGGCGCCGCGACGAGCAAGCCGATGTTGATCATAACGCCCAGATCTATGCCGAGCGTATCGGCAATAATCAACGGGCCAGGTGTCGGCGGCACCAGAGAATGCGTAATGGAAGCCCCCGCTCCCATCGCGAGAATCAGCAGCACGTAGCTTCGGCCGGTTCGACGATGCATGGAACGGGCAAGCGGCAGCAGGAGATAGAAGACAGTGTCAAAGAAAACGGGCACCGAAAGCACGAAACCGCTGCTCATGAGGGAGACCGGGCAGCGTTTTTCTCCGAGAAGACGCACGAATGCACGCACAATCCGGTCGGCCGCCCCACTTTCTATCAGACATCGTCCTATAACCGCCGCCAGAGCAATCACGATGCCGATCTTGCCTGTCGTCGTTCCAAAAGCAACCGCGACGCGGCTGATCTTGTCGGCGAAATCGCCCGGAGCCAGGAGGCTCACTACAATGGCTGCCGATATCAACGCGAGGAATGCGTGGACTCGCAGCACAATGATCATACCGATAACAACCAGAATTCCAATGGCGAGAATAACTATCGGATGCATCTGTACTCCCGTGACACAAGAACCAACGATTTCCTTATCCTTACCGGGTCCTACTCAACTACTTCGACCCCATCGCGCTCAATTACCCCGACTTAGAAGTCCGGCCAGTACAGACGGGATCCGAGTGGCACAAATATACCCGAACACACAGAAAGTTGCCAATAGGCCGAGACCAAACACCGGACTCGGCTTGAGCACCTCATATGCCTGTCTCGACAGCAATCTGGGCATGATCCAAAACAGGCCCACCGCGACCCAAATCGCCTGCAGAGCCGTTAGGAGCACGCCCTCAACTATGGATGAGACCTTTACGAGGAAGATCGGCTTGAGTCCCAACGTAAAGACCACGGCCATGCTACTGACGAAGAACACAATGACAAACAAACGAAACTGCCATTTCCAAGCCAGCCGTTCACCAAAACCCGGTATACAGATTCGGACGCCATCGGCCAGCAGCCGCGGCCAACCCGCCAGCAACCCGATCAAGGTGGAAATCATAGCGACAGCACCGCATATTTTGAAGACCGTGCCACCGGCTGCATTCCATCTCAAAGCAAAGAGCTCGGACAAAACCTCGGCCATGTCCTGATTGCCGGGAACTCTCTGCGCGGCACCCAATATGCCCGCGCCGGCGATAAGGAAAGCGCCTGTCACAACGACACCGATTATCAGTCCTGTCGTCGCGTCGAGGTAAAGCACCCGGCACCACTGGCGGATACGTTTCGCTGTTTCCCGCGGCATCTGCCGGAGGGCTGAAACGTCGGCGGGCCTGCCATAACCCCGACCGGCGGCCGCCCCGTAACCGGCACCGAGCACCCAGTATGTATACCAGACCTGACTGGCAAAGCCACCCGCCCCCCAACCGAGAACGGGCAAGACCTCTTCCCACGGGTTCCTGGAAACGCCTTCCAACGATGCGGCCCACGATGGAACCGCAGGTATCTTCAAAGTCAGTCCAGCCAGGAACTCGCCGGCACCCGGGAGTACGTGCACCGCGATGTATACCGCACCGAGAGTAATGACCAGCACAAATACGCTCATTACGATTTTGAGAACATCAAATACTCCCGACCACACAACGCTAACCGCAAAAAGTGCAGCGAGCCACCCAAGGACTCTGGTGTTCACGGGTATCAGACTATGGAGAAAGGCCCCTGCTGCAGAGGCCAGAGAACCAATAGAGAGAATCCCGCAACACAATTGGACGACCAGCACGACCCAGACCACCCAGTGGCGCGGACCGGGGATACGGTCGAACATATCCATCATCGCCTCGCCCGTACAAACGGTGTATCGCGCACCGCTTATGCCGATCCAGAACTTCAGGAAGACCCCGACGATGACCGCCCAGAGCACAGCCGTACCCAGGATCGCACCCGTGCGCGAGGCGATCACGACTTCTCCGGAACCGATGTATTCAGCCGCCCAAACAAACGAAGGCCCAACCAGGGCAAAGACAGCCAGTCCAGCCGGCGGCTTCGACACCAGGGCAGAGCCAACATGGTTGCTCCGATCGTCCACGTCCATATCCCCTCACGGGCCTGCAATCAACAATACCCACCGCTGCAAGTCTATCGTTCGGGCCGGAAACTGTCCATGACTTTCTGTGGAATCACAACCCAGTGCATGGGTATGCAAGTCTCCTTTCGTTTGCCGGCGTCACTTAGTGTCACTATCTGAAGGCAGGAGAGATGGTCCTATAGCACATCACAGAGCGATCACATAAGAAAACGACTGAATATGCAGCTTTTTTTACCACGCCTGCCGGGGTCTGAACATGCGTTTTTATTGGACAGCGGCTGGAGCAGCTATTACCGCACAGAATCGAACTCAATATCTTGTGTTGCCGCATAGCAGAGCGAAGGTATGTAGTGTGCATGGTTATAGGGCGCAATCAAAGGCCGCTATCGGACGGTTAAAGAATCGGACAGCCGGCTGACGATATTGCGTCGTAGGGTGGCTCAAGGGGACATGAAATTGACAAATTAAGGACAGGCCTATGAGCAAAAGAGAGCTTATCGATTGTATTTGTGAAATCAACCGGACGGCAAAACCGGAGTTTCTGGCCGCGTTCTCTGAGGAACAATTGAGCGACTATCTGGACCATCTGCTCGAACTTGATATAGAGCCTGTGGCGGCTTGCGCCTGAAAAGCGTGGTCGTTACAGTCCAAAAACCACTTGCAACCCAGCGGTGAGCCATTACCCACCTCAAGGATTGACTGGAACGCCTCCATCCTCGGTGCACTCTACACTTCCACGCACTCCGGCAGAACCCCAAAAACGGGAACGTGTATGCTTACGGCCGCGATCATTGCAACTGCATATCTTCTTCTAAAGCGCCACCGGTGAGCGTCTTTCCAACTGTGGAGAGACCCGAGCCACCGTTTTCTCTCGTTGAACTGTTCTGGTTCGACTGTGCATCTTGTCTGTTTTGCTGCCCGGACGCGTTGTCATTATCCTCGTCATTCTGCTCATCCTGGCCGGAGCCGCCCTGAAAATAGGCAGGCGCCGGTATTTGATCGGCTGAGGCAAGCGACGAGAGCCGTACGACGCTGCCAAGCTTGAACTCAGCCAGTACCGGTTCATGGCCGCTCGGCACCTGGAACACGAAATCTATCCATCTGGTCGTTTCTCCTTCCGCGATATCCTCCCGTGTAACCGTAATGGCTTCGGTCAAACGCTTAACCTGAACGATGTTCTTACCGGCCAGGTATCCCAGAGGGTACACATTCACTCCCTGTCCAGCGAGGGCATCCTCTGCTGTCGCCGTTCGCTTGCAGACAACTCTCACCTGGGACGGCGTGAAGCTGCCGGCATCCCTGACATGTCTTTTCCTAATTCCAATTCGAACAACCATAAGGGTATGGCCGCTCTCCGGAGAGATAATCTGATCGTCCATATCCTTGAGGTTCTCCGGAGCGTACCAATAGCCAGCCTTATTGGGCGCGTTGATTGCATCTGCCGGAGCGACGAGCGGAACGGTCTCGCTCGCACCAAGGCGATTGAGATATATCTGGCTGAGATAGTCGGGATGCAGCGCAGCAAAGCTCTGCGGACTGCTTATGGCACTGAAGCTCCCCTTGCTAACCATGCTGAACCAGCCGGTCACCAATCCGTCCACATTCAGAAGCACCTTGTTGGGTTGGTCCGGTCTCGGATTGCGCTGATCGAATCGCTCATACGGATAACGGTGCGGCAGCGGAGCCATGCCCGCCACAACCAACAACAGACCGGATAGGAACAGTCCCATGAAGATTCCGCAAACCACCCGACCGATACGCTCAGGCAATAATCCGAAATCAACGGGCTGCTTCATCACCTGCATGACGCCCGTCTGGAGAACTGCAAAGACCAGAATGAACAGCAGCGTGAAACAGAGCGGCTGGGCCCAGGGAACGAGTGCGGGAAATCGACTGTCACTGCCCTTGCTCAAGAAGAAGCCGGCAAGCCACTCGAAATAGCCGAACGCGACCATACTCGCAAAGATGATGACGATGATCGTTGCCACCGCCCGCGTTAGATTCCCCTTGAGGTACTGATAGGCGACACACCCCGCCACCACAAGCAGTATGATTATACTGGCCATTGAGCTATCTCCAGTCTACCATATATACACAGCTTCACATCCGTGCAGCAGCAACATCTGGCATTCCATCGCCGCTGTTTGCATTCGGAAGTCTTTACCGCTTTGCTTTGGCCTTCTTGCCTTTGGCCGTGGACAAAGCGCGAATCATCTCGTTTATTGACGTCACGCCGCCAATCGCCTTTCTCAGAGCCTGTTCCTGCAAATACAGCATTTTGGCCCGCCTGAATTGTGTGGCAATTTCCGGCAATGACTTGGTTTGCTTGAACATCTTGCGCAGTTGATCGTTCATTACGACGATCTCGAACACTCCCGTTCTGCCGAAAAAGCCCGTTCCCTGACAGTTCTCACAAGTTATCGGCTTGCCGTGCTTGTCGTACTGCACTTTCCCCTCGCGATAAAGCACTTTGGTCTTCTCCGCGCTGAGATTAAACTTCTTCAGCAATTCGGGGTTCGGTGCGTACGCCTGACGGCACTCAGGGCAAAGCACCCTGACCATTCTCTGGTTACTGATACCCAGCAGCGTCTCGGCGATAAGAGTCTTGTCACCGACCAGCTTGATCCACTTGGCCAGGGCCTGAGTAACACTGGTTGCCTCAAACGCAACGTAGACAATCTTGCCGTCCTTAGCCGCAGCACATGCCACCTTGGCGGTTTCAGCGTCCTCACAGTCGGCGACCCCGACAATATCGGGCCCCATCCGAACGAGGTACTGAAGTTTCTGGCCGTAAGTCTGGCCGGAATCCTGCGTCGAATATGTGGTCTGCGTCACGTTCGGCAATTTGCCTGAAGGCTGGCGTTCCAGTGTGTTGATACTATTGATGAAGGCATCATGATTACGTATCAGGGCATACAACGTGCTGGTAACACCGCTCTTCTTGGGGCCGGTTACGACGAACAGACCCTGTTCGGCCTGTGCGAATCCACTTAGCTGTTCGTACTGGTCCTTGGTCAGGCCTATCTCAGAGAGTTTAAGAATATCTTCCTGCGTCGTGTTCTTTATGCGAACCTGTTCGCCCGCAGTGGAGCCTGCAGTCACCAGTTCCCATTCGTAATGCTTGCCTCCGGTATGACAACGGAAATTACCCCGCTGCGGTTTTCGCTTTTCCTTAACATCCAGATCGGCCAGGTTCTTGAGAAACTGAATGAGATAACCGGCCTGATCCCGGGGCATATTCGGCTGTTTAACAGGCGCACCATCGACGGAATAGGTTACCTGATACTCCTCGGGGGCGGGTGCAAAAGCGATCGTATCGGCACGCCTCCAAATGGCATCGCTGAGTAGTTCGTACGCCAGCTTATATCCAAAGAAATCGGGGGTTCTCGGTTCGGGTACAGGCACCTCGTTCTTATTCGCGGTGGTAAAGGTGAACTCGGTCAGGTCGTCGAGGTTCTTGTCCTTACCTGCAAACAGCCCTTTGATATGGTCAATCGTCAACACACGGTCGAAATCCATCACTCGCGTATTTCGGTGCTTGACATACGCCAGAGCAACGCTTCCAACCAGGATCATATAGGCCAGCATGCCGACCAGAAAGATCGGGATCATCATCCAGGCCAGGGCAGCCACCGCTCCAACACCCAACACGATTCCCGTCCACATCGCGTCTTTGGTCTCGACTTCAATGGCGTCCCGATATACCCATCCAATCAAGGGCAGCCACAGGAAGAACATGATCAGAAAGACCAGCAATTTGACAACTGAGACGTATCCGCCATAATCGACAGCTAATACCAGATCCGGCATAGATTGCTCCATTACCACAGTAAGTTTCGTATCAAAGAATGCTGCTGGCGGTTGTACGTATGCCTTTGAGCGCCATCTTCAATTCATCCTTGTTGGGTGCGTGCTGGAACGCATCCTTCGGGTCGATCATGCCCGCCTTTATCAACTCGGAGAGATTGTATGTGATGTCCTGCATACCTTCCTGCTGACTGCTGCGAATCACGCTGGGCAAATCGGACTCGCGCTCTTCGGCAATCAGCTTCCTCGCGGCGGCGTTGGCTATAAGAATCTCGACAACAGGTATTCGATCCACCTCCTCCTTCAAACACGGCAGCAGCATTTGGCTGATAACAGCCTTCAGGGCCAGCGCCAGATTCTGCCGCACCAGATCACGCTCTTCCTGGGGAAACATGTCCAACAATCGATGCACAGACTGGGCAGCGTTTGCCGAGTGCATGGTCGCAAACACAAGATGCCCCGTTTCGGCAGCACGCATGCCCGCCGTCACCGTACGGGCGTCGCGCATTTCACCAACGAAGACTACATCCGGGTCCTGGCGCATCATATACGTCAGCGCTTCGTCGAAATCCTTGACGTCGAGACCGACCTCACGCTGATTGACAATGGCTTTGCCGTCCTTGAACAGGTACTCAATCGGATCCTCGATGGTTACAATGTGGCAAGGCCGCGTTCGGTTAATATGATCGATCATCGAGGCGATCGTGGTGGTCTTACCTGAACCGGTTGCCCCAACGACGAGAATAAGGCCCTGGTTGCTTTCTGCAATCTGCTCCAGGACCGGTGGCAGATGGAGGTCCTCAAAAGGCGGTATAACGGTGTTTACACGGCGAGCGGCCACGCTGATCATTCCTCGCTGCCGGAACAGATTGGTGCGAAACCGGTTTTCGCTGTCCACCTCGTGGGCGAAGTCAAGCGAGCCATGCTTCAGGAAGAAGTCTTTCTGAGTCGGGCTGAGAATCTCAAACACCAATTCCTCGATCTTCTCCTCCGTCATCACCTCACCAGTCGTATTCTTCAGCGTTCCGAACATCCGCAATTTGGGCGGCTGGCCGACTTTCAAGTGCAAATCGCTCGCCCGTGTCTTAATGGCCACGCGAAAGTACTTGTTGATCGCCGGATCGTGAACAATACTGCCGACATGCGTATCTATTGGCTGGCTCGAACTCATGATTCCCACCTTCGTACGTCAAAATAAAGCGAATATACCCTACGCGCCCATCCCAGGGCCGGTCGCTGTGGTCTGGAGGAGCAGGACTCCCGCCCAAGACTTGTAAGTACTAACCCTTAAGACACTTATTATACCTCACCAAGGCGATTTGTCAAGCGCCACCGTCCTGAAAGAAGCCGTTTTTTGGGCCAGATTCACCCTGCGGCCGGCCCTCTACCGGCACAAACCGACGTCGCTGTGCACTGCCCGCGCGCCCAAGTCCTGCATGTCCGAGCAAAACCTTTGAGAGAGGACAGTTGCGGCTAATTCGCACCGGCTTTTTAGTCGAAAAAGTAAGTACTGAGGCGCTGTATCTATGCACCCTGCGATTTGACCAAAGAGACAAGATTTGCTATAGGTATAGTGTATGCAGGTCATGTGCGCACCATTCGGAACTCACGTGTGCATCCACAGTGCTACTTGTGTCAGGCTCGGACTCAGGGCGGTATAGATGAGGACACTGTCGATAATCAATCAGAAAGGCGGTTGTGGCAAGACAACCACAGCAGTTAACCTTGCGGCGGCATTCGCAGAGGTGGGCAACCGCGTGCTTGTTATCGACCTTGATCCGCAAGGCCATGCTACCATGGGGTTCGGTACGGACCCGGATTCTCTCAGCCGTACGATCTACGACGCGCTGATCGACGAACATACCAGCATTCCGATGATTACAGTCGGCACCAACATCGAGTGGCTCCACGTGGCCCCATGTAACGTATTGCTGGCCGGTGCGGAAATAGAACTTGCCGGCGTCGTCGGAAAGGAACTTGTTCTCGGACGTGCGCTGAGGCAGGTGGGCGACCGGTATGACATCGCCATAATCGATTGCCCCCCCTCGCTGGGCATACTGACGCTCAACGCATTAGTGGCGAGCACGGACGTAATCGTCCCCGTTCAAGTGCACTACTATGCTCTCGAAGGTCTCAAGCGCCTCCTTGAGACGATTCGCATTATCCGTGAGCGTTTTCACCCATGCTCGTGTGAGATACTCGGACTACTATTGACGTTTGTTGAGGACGGCACCATCTTCAGCCGACAGATTCAACAGAAAATGAGGGAGTTGTTCGGCAGCCTTGTCTTCGATACGGTCATACATAAGACAGTACGTTTGGCCGAGGCACCCAGCGCAGGCGAGTCGGTATTGACGTACGCTCCGGAAAGCAGAGGCTCTGTTGATTACCGTTCCCTGGCGGGTGAAATACTCACCGACCCGCTCTGGGCGGAGGAGATATCCAATGTCAAAACGTAGATCCGGGCTGCAGAAGGACTTCGACGAGATATTCGACGGCGTGTGGATTCCCAAAAAGCCGCGTGCGGCAAAGCCGTCGGATCAATCCAGCGAGTGTGACACGACAAACGACACAACCGATGCAGAACCGGCACGAGATCAGCCCAGCAGACTTCCGGATGAGGTGCTCGAGCAGATACAGGCAATCGCCGGTCAGATGCAATGCCCCAAGGATTTCGCGTGCGTGCAATCCGGTTTCGCCAGTCAGTGCAAAGCCCGGCTAATCGGAAACGGGGAAATGCTTGAATGCCTTGCTGACGACGGCGGTGCATGCAGGTTTCGCGTGACTTTTGCGGGCAAGTCTTTTTGCAAATGCCAACTTCGCTTTTTCATAGCGAAGAAACTCGGCAAATAGTACGCGACAAATCAGCGGATGAGACGGGCACATACCATGCCAATGTCTTCCAGAAGATATGCATCCACGCTGTGACAGCCTGTGCAGGCCGTCAATGGACAGATCGAGGCACCACGTCGGGATGGACCGGAATGCTGGGCTTGCTTGAAATCAACCGGTGCACCTCCATTTTGTTTGCCCACTGGTGGCAATCGATTTGCTTATGGACTTTGTGTTTGATGCGGACGATGCGTCTTTTCTTGAATGGATTCTTCATCTTCGTCTTCTCAACGGAAGTCTTTTTCAAAACCAGGCTGGCTTAGCTCCACCGAACCACGCTCTTGATCTGCATATTACTATCGACCTGCCGAAGACACTGCTTTAACAGGCTTGCGGCAACGATTCACAAAAAGGAGTGAGGCATTCGGAAGACACGCCAGAAGCGGTTCTTTTTGGGACGTTGGTCAAAGAGCTTCGCTGAGTTGGAATCGGCTGGTGGCTGACAGAAGTGCAGTATTACCGCGATTCGCAGTCCTCCCCCGGCACGATGAATACACGAGAGATGCAGATGCGCCGACAAGCGACCATACCTGGGTCTGGCGCGGCTCCCAAAACTGCCGAAGGAAAAAAGGCTATACTAGCAGTAGCGTCAGACTCATGTAGATAGCGACACTGATCGAGTCGTTGGCCGTCGTGATAAGCGGACCCGAACTGATAGCCGGATCGATACCGATCTTGCGAAATAGAAACGGCAGGAAAAGACCGAGGGTGGTGGCAACCATTACCGCAGAAAACATCGCGACCATAAATGCGAACACAAGACGCGCCAAAGCAACCTCGTGAGCCTGGCCCTTCATGGCCAACAGAGACGCACACACAATTGCCCCGACGAGCCCGCAGCTTACCGCAACGAGCATCGCAATTCGCACTTCCCGACTGAATACCTGGCTCAGTTTCAAGGCCACCAGATGGCCTGTGGCCAAGCCGGATACGACGATTGTCGAGGTCTGCAGGCCTGCATTGCCGCTAATGGCGGCGATCATGGGCACAAAAGGCAAGGCCACAATATAAACGAGGGACAATCCCTCGACATCAAACACATCATGAAACAGCATCAGAACCACGCCGGTTATCCCCGTTCCCACCAGACACGGCAACAACCAGGTCATCCGAATTCGGGCTGCGTGAATGGCCGAGAACTTGTCCAGTTCATCTGCGTCGGTGCCCGCCATTGCATAGAGGTCTTCAGCCGCCTCCTCCTCCGCAACTTCAATGACACGGTCAGCCGTAATGCGACCCACAAGCCTGTTGTCAGCATCCACGACGGGGACCACGATCAGATCGTTCTTACTGAAGATATTCTTGACTTCCTCCTGATCCGTATCCGTTCGCACATAGATGGTATCGCGTTCGGTCAGTTGTCCGATCCGCGTACTCTCAGGTCTCGTAAGCAGGAGTTTGACGCGTACATAGCCGAGGTAGTGATCATTCTTGTCTACGACAAAAACGAAGAAGAAATCCTCGTCGACATCCGAATTGCGAATCTGGCGTATCGCCTCGGAAACAGTCTCGTTCTCGCGAACGCTGATAACCATCGGATCCATGATGCCGCCGGCTGAATCCTCGGAGTAGCCCATCAACTCCTCGATCTCAGCCAATTCTCTGGCGGGAATACCGCGGAGGATCTCGGCCCGCTCGTCCTCGGGGATTTCTGCTATCACATCAACAGCATCATCCGGGTCCAGATGCAGGAAGAAACTGCTGATTTCTTGATCGGTAAGCAGGTCATACAGTTCACCCCGTGTGGCTTCATCGACCTTCTCGAACACACGCGCCGAATCAGGGCCGGGGAGCACATCGAAAATTGCCCGCCTCTCGTCGTTGTCCACAAGTTCGACGATTTCCGCGGTCTCGCTGCTGCGCAACTCACTGAGCAGTTCTTTGAGGGCCGTCTCATCGCCGGACTCGAGCAGAGGCCTTATTCGATCCAGCAAATGTTCGTGCCTTTCCGACATGATAGTCTGTCCGTTTCCCAGAAACCGTCACTTACAAGGACATAAAAACGAAAACACAACCCACCTTCAAGCTAACATAACTGAATCTCATAAGAGGGGCAACACAATTGTCGGAAGCACCGAGCGCGAAGGAACTCTGGGAACCGGACTCCGGAGCGTCGACCACTTGGCAGACAGTGTAGTGTTGCGAGATCACAGCGCCAGATCGACATCATCGCGTCCTGGATGTTCACTCGGACAGCATGACGAATGTGGCGACAAAAAAAAGCTGCCAACCTGTTGATTGACAGCCATGCAACCGCCTGTATTGTCCGTCCCTAATTCAGCACATCTTATTTTAGCTCGTATGAAGAGTTTGCTCGATCTTTGCGGTCTTCGCCTGGTCGCATTGTCGCACCGCCCGTGCCAGGTGCCACCAGATGCGCCAATGGTTGCACTGCGAGGCAGCCTGCATAAATCCTTCTCTCGCATCTTCAAACAACCCTTGCCCCATACACGCAAGTCCATGCCAATAAGCATCGAGACTTTGACAGCCATCGGTTAATTCGGCGGGCAGGTTACAGGCATCCATCAATTCATCGGCCCAGATCAGGCGCCGAGGTTGGGGCAGATGCGATCCAACTTTGCGGCCCCAACGTTGCAGCAGAAGCGCGATGTCCTTATCGGCAACAGCCATATTACCACTCTTTCGAGTGTCCATCAGGTTGTCGTGATCGACGAAGCAATTCGGCAAGGGAACCAACCGCCTTGCGCTTTCATACAATTTCAAGCATAGATCCGTATCTGCGCAATAGAATCGATATGACTCATCAAGCCCCCCCACCTTCTGGAAATCTTCGAGTCTTATTAGACCGTAATTCATGAGCAACTGCGACCCGTATGTGAAGTCGATCCCGTGTCTGGACCACTGTGGGTCGGCCGAATGAAGATTTCGATAGAAGAATATGCCGCCGGCAACTCGATTCTGCAATTGGGTCAGAAACCTAAGCGCGCTGACGATTGCGCCTTCGCCAAAGATCATGTCATCACTCGCGTACATCGCCCACACGCCTCGGGCTTTGGAGAATCCGAAGTTATACAACTGTGGCCACGAGTGTTCGCCGGACCCCAATGCAGCGGTCTCGTCGTAGATGCGAGATATACGATGTCTCTTAAGCACGTTTGGCGTGTTATCCTCGCATTCGCCTTGAACGACAATCACCTCATAGTTGACGCCGCGGGATGCATTCTTCAGGCTGGTCAGCATCTGATCCAGCAGTTTGGCCCGGTTTCTCGTACAAAGCACAATGCTCAAATCGCATTTTTCGGAAGGTATATCACCCAGTTGCACCGCGTCTGCTCCGTGGACAGGCACATGCCTGATCACGGCAGAAGTACCGTCGTGCCGAACTGATGCGGTGTTGTCACAGATAAGTCGACCGGGACCCGTACCAGAATCTGCAGGCGTATCATGTGCCTCCGTATGCACATCAGAAGCAATGGGATTGCGCGGCACCTCAGCGGAGGATATTAACTCTACGTCTCGACCGGCCAGATAATCCCGACATGCGTGCCAAGAAGGTCGCCAGTTGTCCGCTTGCCAGGATTCTGCAGTCTGATGGAAGAGATGCGGCTTGTCAGTAGTGCGATCCAACGTTGCTTCCACTGCAGCAGCCACAAGTTCCGGTGAGATATCTTTGACACAGTGCGGTGTTTCGTAACGGCAGTTCCAACGGCATCCGTAACATTCCAGCGGCAGGCAGACTGCGGAGGTCAGACTTGAATACGGGATGAACCGACTGAAATGTCCTCCACCCAGGACAACCACGTTCGGCGTTTCGACTGCACAGGCCATATGCACCCCGGCCGAGTCTGCTCCGAGGTAGAGACAGCATCTTTGTATGATGGCTGCGGTTTGACGAATCGTGGTCTTGCCCGTCAGGTCGTACATCTTAGCCGAATGGTTGGAGCTAAGCCGGCGAGCCTGAGCGTGTGCCTCGTCATCATCGCCTCCGAGGATGACGTAGCTGAGCCCGCGTGCGGTTAGCTTTCCGATTACTTCATCATATCGCTCAAATACTTTGTGGAAATGCTGAGCGGAGGGGAAAAGAGCCACCGTGTGCTCCGGGTCGAGATGATTCTGCGTGAAGAATTGCTGGGCATATTCCTTATCAGCGGCATTCATCCATAACATCGGCTGTAGACAGTCGACCTGAATGTGGAGACCTTCAAGAAAGTCTCGATGGCGATCCAACTCCGTTCTGCGCTCGGCACTGCTGGGGATCAGCTTTGTGTAATGTTCGTTGTACATCAGCTTGGCCTCGCGCGATGTATTGCAGAGATCGCCATCCAATGCAACTCGCTGCTTAGCGAGGCTGCCTATGGTAAAGATGTCGGTAATTGGCTCTCGCGAAAACAGTGAATTCAATGCTGCATCCGCTTGTACCTCTCGCAAACGATCCACGATCTCGACGCGATATGCTTCTTCCGAAAGAGCACGAATGCGATTGAATGAGATGGTCCTGTCCACATGTGGACAGGCTTCATACAATTCGGCTAGATGATCCTGACACAATACAATGATCTCAGCGTTCGGATACTTTCGGCGAATGTATGGCAGCATCGACGCTGCGAGGATGTTATCGCCGATAGAGTCGGTGCGCACCCATAATAGACGTCGAACGTCTCGCCGCTCGTCGTCGTTTCCCTTGATCAATTCGACAACGGAATTGTCCTTGTCGCTGAGAGATACCTCGTTCGCGCTGGCCCCCACTGATTCGATGCAATGCCGCAATCCAAAAACGCTGTTTTGGGACAGTACAGGCTGTGCGTCTTCCGCAATCTCAACGGCGTCGACCTGATGCAGATGTTCGGACCAGACTTCGCTTAGCGCTTCTGCGGGTTCGTAGAAAGTACATTTGCGACAATACTCGTTCAATCGGGGCGTACCAAACGCTTCAAGGAATTGGCGTCGCCGTTGTCCGCTCAGAATAGCATTCAGCGACTCATTCTTGAGGTCGCCTATAACCAGCTCTGCGTCATAGTCCGCACAACCGCAAAAACCGACTCTGCCGTCATGAAAGACTACTGCTGATATGAGCGGCTTCATGCAGGGAAGTGTTCTTTCCGACGAGCCGTTCGAGCGACAGATAGGAGTGTTGCGAGGCAAAGCGGTCAGGCGTCCTCCCCAGTCGCCGTAGACTCTCGTCCATTTTACAGGCTCATCAATGAGAGCGTAGGCCAGTCGCAGAATACGGTGGTCCACTTCGAACGCACCCCCGCACGCCCTGCCGTTGATTTCTATCTCGGGCTTATTCGCGCTTTGGGCGAGCAACCTGTGTAATCTGTCAAGGTTGGCGACTACCCGTTCGAACTGATCGACGCCGAACATATCCCGATAGACCTGGCGGTTGGGCCCGATACTGCATGCCCACCAAGTCACCAATTCGAGCATCTCCGACACCTGTTTATCGGACCAGCGGTCCAGGCCGATAAGGTTTGTGTGAAATCCAAGTTTGTCAATTTGTTCGAATTGTCGACAGAATCGCAATCGGTTGAGCAATTCAACATCGATAAGACAATCTCCAACCTCCGGCGATATCGTGATCTGGCCACCTCCCATCGCCGCATACTGCCGAACAGTCTGTTCAAAGAGATCGGACTCAATAACCCCCCTGGGTCGGGTCATCAGGCTGTACGCACAGAAGGAGCAGTTGGCATTGCATATATTCGTGGTTTCGATCTTGATGTACTTGGGGCGTTTGAAAAATGTCCTCAGTGAAGGAGCATGAACCGGGGTAGCACCAGTCGTTTGCCTCGGATCACCCGTCGATGCTCCCGCTGATAACCTCTCCGCCTGGGGCAGCGCATTTGCCGAACAGGCCTTTTCGGATGTGCCGAGAGATTCTGTACCGACTCTCATCTGACCGGGTTCCAAGGATGTCTGCAGCGATGGATTCGATGCGCGAAATGCGTCTATGAAGTCTCGCATGACTTCAGGGTGTTCGTCTTCGAAACGGACGGTTCGCGAATTGCGATCTCCCGTCCACACCGGATATTCGGACTCAATCCGCTCCCTGTTTTCGGGGGTCCATTTCAAGAAGCACTCTTTGTACCACTCATCAAGGTCGAGATCCCAGCTCTTGCCCCAGCCATACCTGTGGTATAGTTCTATCTTCTGTTGCACCTGACTCTCAAGCACGTAGTTGTAATGGCAGAATCGTATTCCGGCTTTCCTGGTTTCCGCACCGTCGATTCGATTCAGATAATCGGCCGTTAGCAGGTATCCGGGGTATTTGAGCTGCACGGGCCGATGATTAATGAAACGAGACCCCGGCAGAAACTTGATGGGTCCCTGAAACTGGAGGCCGGGTTCGGCGAATCGCTCTGATTCGACGTAAAAGTCGAACCCTTTCCAGAAGTTGTAGGGAATGAGCCCAACCTGCGTGATAGACGGATTCGCTTCAACCAGCCTTAGGCATCCCTCAATATCCTGAGGCCGGTAGACCTCGTCCGCAGCAATCAGCCAGATGTAATCACCCGTGACGTGCTGGACGGCCGCGTTGGTCATCTCGAGCTTCTCCGGCCATCTGCCCTGAATCAGTCTTATCTTGCCGTCAGGATCAGGGAATGACCTTATGAACTCGACCGTGCCGTCGGTCGAACTGCCATCCGAGTTGGCCGCAAACATGCAATTCTCAACCGCTCCTTCGACAATGATGATTTCGTGAGCGTAGTCGTATATGGCCTTCAGCGAATACTCCAGCAGCGGCATTCCGTTGAGCACAATATAGGCAAAGCTCAATTTGGTGCCTGATGGTTCGCTGCGCATTCTAAGTCTCTCGATTTCACGCAGCGCAGCCAGCATCTCCACATCCCCGCGGTTATCTACACAATACGATGCGACAACTCTCCATGCAGCCTGAATATCCCCCACACCAACAAGCTCATTGATGCGGACAAGAAGCGCGCCCTTGTCAGGAGAATCACCACACGGCTCCAGGTTTTCGTTCATCGGATCGGTCATCTTTGCCCTTTCGGACCTCATTCAGACTGCGGACAGTTCGGGCCTGATACTCTCAACACCCAAAGCCTCTCTAATCGCCTGTGCCACGTACTGAATCTGTTCCAACTCCAATTCCGGGAACATAGGCAACGACAAGATCTGGTTCTGATATCCATGTGCCACGGGGAAGTCTTCAGGGTCGGCTTGCAGATACTCGTATGCCTTGAGAAAAGGCAGCGGCGTCGGGTAGTGGATACCCGTACTTATGCCCTTTTCCTTGAGGTGCTGTTGCACTACGTCTCTGTGCTCGGTCCTGATTACGTACAAATGGAAGATGTGGGTAGCATCGGGTCGGATCGACGGTGTAGCAACGCCATCAATATCTCCCAGCAACTCATTGTAACGAAGAGCATTCTCAAGACGCCTTCTGTTCCAGCGCGCCAGGTGAGCGAGCTTGACCGAAAGAACAGCGGCCTGAATGCCATCCATCCTGCTGTTGATCCCCTCTATCATGTGCTCGTGCTTGGTCAAAGAACCATGATTGGCAAACATGCGGGCTTTCCGGGCCAGCGAATCGTCGTTGGTTATGATCGCACCGGCATCACCATATGCGCCAAGATTCTTGCCGGGATAGAAGCTGAACGTCCCAAGATGCCCGAACGTTCCCACCTTCCGCTCCTTGTACTCCGCAAAATGGGCCTGCGCACAATCTTCAATAAGAAACAGGTCGTGCTTCCTGCACAACGAGACAATGGCATCCATATCTGCAGGTTGGCCGTAGAGATGAACAGGCAGTATGGCTCGCGTACGGGCCGTGATCTTCTCTTCGATCCGACTCGCATCAATTGTGTAATAATCCGGATCGATATCGACAAAGACTACCTGCGCGCCCGTCTGCGTGATTACCTCTGACGTGGCGATCCAACTGCACGCCGTGGTAATCACCTCATCTCCCGGCCCTATCCCAAGTGCTTTGAGAGACACATAAATCGCGTCGGTCCCGTTGCCCACGCCTATGCAGTGCTTGACACCATAGGCGGCGGCATAATGCTTCTCAAATTGATTCACAAATGGACCACGGACAAAGGCCGTCTCTTCTATCACGGAATGGATGACTGAATCAATCTCTGGTCCTATTTGTTTTCTTTGTGCTTTTAAATCAACAAAAGGTATCTTCATGTTTGCCTCACTGTATCGCCACGTCTGGTCGTGCCTTTGGGGCACTGCTGCCTTTGAGTATTTGATCGCTTATGAATCCTGCGAGTTCCGCAGGTGAGTCGAAAAGAAAGTTCGGACGTTCAGAAGCCAGAAGGTCTCTGTCTCTTATGCCGAATGAGACAGCCACGGTTTTCGCACCCAGCGCTTTGCCCGCTCGAATATCTGTTTCGGTGTCACCGAAGAACATGTTTTCGCCGGCATCAATTGTTCCTTTGCCGAACGCGGACTCGACAAATCCAACCTTCGTCTTCCATCGCTCTGATGCATTAGCCGGGCCGGAAAGTATATTTTCGAACCAATCCACAATACCGAGACGCGTCAACTGCTCCGCGAGCGCCTCCCTATTGGAGCGAAGCGTGACCAGAACAGCAGGCTGCTCAGCAAACAATTTGCTGTAGACCGGCAAGAGCTGCTCCCAAATCCGATCATGTAGAAGATAGTCGTCTCGCTCTATGAGTGTATTCCTGATGCGCCTGTACTGCGATACATCGCAGCGTACGCCGGTATGGGCAAGAATATCTTCGATCGGCACTTTGCGTTGCTTCATTTGCCAATAGGTTGGCTCGTCGAGTGTCTCGCCGCCTAAGGAGTTCAGCGCATCACGATACGCCATGTAATAGCGGTGCGTCACATTCAATATCGGGCCGTCAAAATCGAAGAACAGCATATGTCAACTCACGGCAGCACACGTCCGGCCATCCAGTATTATCTCTTCCCAGTAACGAGTCATGGCTATATCCGGAGCATGCCGTAGTTCCGCCTCACAAATCGGCATCTCAAGCATCATCTTGAGGGCCAGAAACGGAATATTCGCCCCGGCGTGCACTGTCAGCATAAGGCCGCCGGCGGCATACCGCGGATTCAATTCGATGAAGTGGAATGTGCCCTCTCGCTCGATGAACTGAATGTTGCACGCACCCACGACGCCAACCGCTTTGCAGATCATCCGGCTGTATTGATCGAGCACTTCACTGACGACAGTAACACCCTTGACAGTCTGCCCCGCCTTGGTCTGTATTCTCTTGCGGGGAGCCACGACCATACAGGTAGAGTCCCGGTCACAGAGGATATCAACTGTGTACTCCACCCCTTTCACAAATTCCTGGTAGATGCGCGGACGTTCGGCACTCATAGCCGCTTCCAAGGTCTGCCGGTGGTCTATACGAATGGCACCGATACTGCTACTGCCCTCCTTGTACTTGGAGAACAAAGGCAGGTCGCTACAACAAGGCTTATCGAAAATTCTGGGAACCGGAATGCCGAGACGCTCAACGACCTCGCCCATCCGCGATTTGTCGTTGCACAAATCGATCGTCTGTGGCGGAGACACCAGCATATCCACACCCAGCGAACGGAACATCTCACGAGATGATGATATCAACGACAATTCCCTTGAGAAGCATGGGAACATGGCCTTGACTTCGTGACGCCTGCAAGTCTCAGCCAGAAAATCCAGATAGTCCTCCGGCCTTCTCAGGCTGGGAGCAATGTAGTGATAGTCCGCCAGATGCTGTCCGGGGGCCATCTCATCCATATCCGCGGCAACAATGGTCACATCCATATCACTCTGCAAGCGCAGGGCTTTGATGATGTTGACCGCTGAGGCCACGCCGCTACTTGTAACCAGCACTGCTACGTTCTGCATCTCTGCATCGAGCCTCCGAAAGGATGCGTACTACCTCAAGAGCGTGCTCAGGTCCGGTCATGCAATCGATGCCATCGATGATACAATCGAAGAAATGCGCCACTTCATGCTTCAGCGGTTCCGTGAATTCGATTTTCGGCAGCAGGACGTCACCGCTGCGCATATTGAAACTGCATACCTGCGGGGTGTCGAAATCCATGTGCTCGCCCAAAACCGCCATGCGGTCGATACCCTTGTCGTATATGGCGATTTTGCTCTCTGCGATATCGTCATAGACAATCATCTTGTGGGAACCCACAACCGTCATGGATCTTACCTTGCGCGGATCCAGCCAGCTGACGTGTACATTCGCCATCACTTTGGAGGGATACGCGATATTCATGAACGAAACGTCATCAATCCCGTCCTGAATGTAGTCCATTCCGCACACAGAGACGGAGACCGGCGGAGTATCGTTCATAAGATACTGGATGATGCTCACATCATGAGGCGCGAAGTTCCACAGGGCATCGACATCCGATCGTATTCGCCCCAGGTTGAGTCGCTGGCTGTAGATATACCTTATCTCGCCCAGCTTTCCGGAATCTATGTATTGCTTGATAAACCGAACGGCGGCGTTGAAGATAAACGTATGCCCAACCATTGCAACCAGGTTCTTCTCAGCAGCCAGTTCGCCTATCTTCCAAACCTCTTCAGCAGTTCCAGCCATCGGCTTTTCGACGAGAATATGCTTGCCTGAGTTCAGGGCCTGCATTGCCAGATCGTAGTGGCTGCCGGCAGGAGTCGCAATTACGACCGCGTCAACTGATGGATCACTAATAACCTCTTCAGACTGATTCGTCACCGTCACCGATGGATACAGCCCCTTTACGAAGCTCCGACGTTCACTGTTCACATCAGCAACGTACTTGACGTTACATCGCTTGTTGGCGACGAGATTTCGCAATAGGTTCGGACCCCAATAGCCAACGCCAATCTGGGCCACATTCACAGCCTTGTTGTCTTCCATAGCTAACTCGCTGAATATGATTACATTGAATTTTGCCGACGACGCGCTTCATTCAGTAGTAACACCGACAGCTCACTCCACAAGGCAGGCCGGTGTCTTTACGTGAATGCCCGCCTTGACCAGTTCGCGGTAATTGTTGACGCTGCGAGCGTCTTCAGGATTGATACGAAGCGCGGCCTCAACACACTTCGCTGCTTCCTGACTTCTATCCAGGGACCAACAAGCGGCGGCCAGGTTATTGAGATAATCCGTCGAACTCGGCTCGGCGCTCACAGCACTCCAGAAGGAATGCATCGCCCTGTCCCAGTCCCCCTGCTCCACAAACTCCAGACCGGCCTGGTTGCTGTTGGTAGCCCGCAGGCTATCGTGCAGCGGGCGAAACTCCCGGTCGGCAGAGTAAGCCAGAATCTCATCAAAAGCCCTGGGACCAGTTTGCTCATCCATATCGAAGAAGTATTCGCTGAGTTTGACAATCTTTGCCCTGTCGTAGTCGAGGCTCAGGACCGTCACCAGATCGTCCGCTGACGACGGAACACAGTTGAAGAATCCCGCATCGATATGCTTATGGTACCGCTCGTAGGCTTCCTGAAAGTAGAACGTCGTCGGCACCCCGTACAACAATGCTTCCAGGCACACCGCCGACAGCGCCGTCAAATGATGAGTGCTGCGCTCGAGCAGAAGGAAGAGCGGGCACCGCGCTGAATTCTCCATTTCGTAGTTACCGATGCCCCGAGCCTCAAGCATGTCAACAATATCATGCTGCCTGTGCCTGCACTTCGGGTGGCAGCGCATCAGCCACAGCCAGGTGTCCTCAAGCCTCTCGATGGCATCGAGCAAGTGTTCCGGCAATGGATCCGGTGTCGGCGGCAGGGTAACAAGGATCACTCTGTCACGCTGCTCCAGATCAAGCAGAAAATCCCTGTCGACCTGCTCAATCTCCTCAACAGGAAGCTCACCATGTGTGGCCTTGTACATCCAGCCATTATGGCCTACGATTGCCTTATGCCTGCAACAGTCACTCGTCTGTGATGTTTCGATGTCGTTCCTGGTCGAATCACTCCACACGTGAAACATATCAGGCACCAGTTCATAGCCGTCTGGAGGCAGGCTCGACCAGTCTTCATAGTATAGATGCCCGGCGAGGTATGCGTGCTGCATATCCACAGATGTGATGTTCAAATCCCGACACGCCCACACTAGTCCCATCGCCGGCTCGCCATAGTAGCAAACGAAAACTACGGCCCGGGGCTGGATAGCTGAGAGAATGTCGAGGTAATACAGTCTGTATTGTTCTATCGCATTAGCAGTCAAGGCTATCTTACAAATATCAAGGTCCACCGCACAGATCGCGGCCACCCTTTCCCGTATTTCTTCAAATCCCGGAATAGCCCCTTCCGGATCTGGTATGTGGAAGCAGCCCTCAGTCGCCTTCAAGAACACAGTCTCAAAGCTTCGCGGGCAGGTTGCCTCAGCCCGACTTGTCGCAAGCTCGGTCTTGACATGAGAATAACGGCCTTGAATCATCTCGATATATGGATCGAGCCAGGTGTCGTAGTATCTTCCGGAAATCCTTAAGCAGTGCTCTTCCGGACGGGAGACAAACATGAAATCAGCGCCCTCATATTCGCGCAGTTGAGTAAGCTGCTCCTGGTCGGCTGCAAAGCTCGCACAGCGTAGATCCCCCTTAGGTCTTTCCTGGGCGGGCTTATACTCCGGCCGCTCCAAGATTGTTCTTATGTTCGCTCTTATCAAAGGCCATATCCGCAGTCCTTTGTAGCGCAGCGCGTTTACGTCGCACGTTCGCTCTATTTCAAGTATAACCTCTCGCGATCTTAGCAAGCTCATTCTACTTCTCTGTACTCCTTAGCGGTGAATGCGGGCATGTTTGTCTCTCTGGTTTGTCCGCCACAATTTCCAACCCGCCACCTCCAGCGTAATGCCTGCCGGCTCTCATGCTGGAGAGTGCCGACGCCACAGCCGAAAAGGATTCGAGCAAGAACCTTTACACTCTCTCTGCGACTACAAACAGAACATCTGAAAAGCCCGCATCGTCTATACTCTGCTGAGCTACAGTGGACACTTGAACGATCTGATCAAAGAAATCATTGGACTCAAGTTCGCTGTTCATTGCCGAGGCATACACCACATCCTGTAAGTCCTGGCCGAAGGTCCACACCGCAACCGGCTTGAGTCCGGCACATTCGAGCATTATTTCCATCGACTGCTCCGTGAATACGTGAAGATGGTCCGGCGGATAGATATGTCGATATGCCAAGTGCGGAAAGGCGAGGTTGACAAACGAACTGAGCGATGGATGACGAGGGACTTCCAGTACAACCCTGGCATCGGTCTCCAGCATTTCGGTCAACCTGCTGAGCAACGCAGAGGGATTTCTCAGGTGCTCCAACAGATTCAACAGAGACAGTACGTTTGCATCGCCGATTTCCTCCGGACCGATAGACAGGACGTCCCCGCAACGGATATCAAGCCCGCGACTCTGCCCAAAGGCAATCTCTTGCACGTCCGTTTCGATTCCCCTCACGCGCCAGCCGCTTTCTCGTACAGCCGTAAGCAGCTCTCCCGTCCCGCACCCCACGTCAACCCACAAGCCACCGGCGGGGATTACATCCCTGCAGAACTCCACTTTGGGCTCTGCGATCTGCCGTACCCGCGTTTCAAACAACTCATCATTCACGTACACAGTTCTCTGAGGGCTTTGCTCGCCAGCCGGTTGAGAATAGAGTGCCGCGAGAGCCTCTTCGCTTGCCGGGGTCTGCAGGAAGATGTGGCCACACTCACGGCATTCCGCGTACGGATAGTCGTAGATGCAGACAAAAAAGTCGAAGACGCTGCTGCCACAGACTGGACACGCAGACAGTTCCGTACAGGTGTTCCTGAGCTGTGCGGCGAGTTTCTGATGCTCCTGCGCCATTTTCAGTCTCCATGCGCAGGTTCGATCCAACTGCCTCATGTCTATCGGCTTACCCCGGCGGCGAACCGCCGTTTCAAGTGGCATTCCTTGTGTCTTCACAGGTCTCTCCGAAAGCTATCGCTTTCAGCAGCTCAATCGTTGTCAATTGACTACCGATGTCCTCCTCATATATCGCTCCGCTGCAACCAGGTCTTCCATTTCGTCAATGTCGATGCTGGTCTCCTTTGCCATATAGAACGGCATCGTGCGATCGGTGAGAAGGCTACCGGTCTTTTCGAACAGACGCGTATTAATGATGTAGATGGCACCGTTCGGACGAAATGCCCTCGGCAGGTCCTGCCGCGGGGCAAAAGGATAACTGTCATCGATGATCGCATTAAGCCGGCCATCAGGAGATAGCAGAAACTCCCTCACCGGATTTCGTTCGAGCTCATAACCACTTATGACAGCGGTTGCCTTCGTATCCAGGTAAAGCGTCATAGCGAGATCGACATCCTCAGATGTGCGAAGAGGCGAGGTAGGCTGAAGCAACACGAGGATGTCCGGCCGATATCCATCCTTCTGACTGAGATAGTCGACTGTGTGTTTGATAACACCCAGGCTGTCGGCCGTATCCGTAGCAAGCTCGGCAGGTCTCCGAATCGTCTCAGCGCCCAGCGATTCTCCAAGCTCCAGAATATCTTCCCCATCCGATGTAACGACGGTGCGAGTTATGTGGCGGCAGTGCAATGCAGCCTCGATGCTCCACTGCAGCAAAGGCTTGCCACACAGCATCTGCAGGTTCTTCTTGCGCAATCTCTTCGAATTGGCTCTGGCTGGGATTATTCCCAGGACTTCTTGCGACATATTCGCTCCGATCACTACGTCGAGTTATCGCCCGCTGATGGTGATAACAGACGAGCAGACCTGCATGCTTGCGATTCCTTTGTTCTCATGCTCGGGCTGTCACAGCGGTTACTTGGCCCCCTATCGGATACACCTACCCACGAGCCAAATGCTCCAGTACATCGAAGATCGTCACGGTATCACACAGATAGAAATCGTCATCCACAATAGGAATCAGCGTGATGCCGTGCTCCCTGACCAACTCACACGCCTTCTGCATATCGCGATCGTTCAGGTAATGAAACGCCGGGCTGACGAGCTTGTATACGGGGGCATGCAGATCAACGCCCTCAAGAATGTATCGAAGAATATCGCCTTCGCTCACAATCCCGATGACTTTCCCGCTGTCGCCGCAAACCACCACACATCTCGACAGATTCTCGGTGATTGCAGAGATTGCTTCTACGATCGTCTGTCTCTCACCAACGCAGTAATCTTCAAGAATCGGCATGACAGATCCTCAATAAACGTGCCGTTTTGTCAGTAAGTTGTCGTTGGCAGGCGTGTTTAACAGAACATCGACTATCCTCTCGGACGATTTACCGTCGCCGTATGGATTCTTGCAACACATCTTCAAATGTTCCTTGAACGCCTTTGATGTCGCCTTCTTCACGGCGTTAACAATCTCACTCTTTTCAAAGGCCGTGTCTATGACGTTGCTCGCACGAATGCGTCTGTGCTGTCTCGTTCCTATATTGACCGCCGGTATTCCAAACGTAGGCGCCTCGATCAGACCCGAACTCGAATTGCCAACCATACACTTGGAATGCTTCATTAGGCCCAGATAATCCTCTCGCTTGAGGTTCGCGAATATCCGAAAATTGCCTCTCTTGCCATCCTCAAGCCCTTTTCGTACTGTCACACTGCCCGCATCGTTGTTCGGCAAAATGGCGAACTTCGACTCAGGAAAGTCGTTCAGTGCATTCATAGTCACATCGATCTGACTGGATGCCTCAGCGCTTTCTTCCGTGACAGGGTGCTGCACAACCAGAAAGTAATCATCGTTGAGATCGACCGAGTACTTCTTTTCGAGCTCCTGCTTGGACGTGCATAGGCCCTGTGCGAGTTCGTCGAGCTGCGGGGCCCCCACATTATGAATCCTGAACGGCTGCTCTCCCAGTCTCCTCAGCCGCTTTGCGGCATCTTCATTCGACGCAAAATGTATGTGAGCGAGTTTGCCGATAGCATGCCGTGAGGTTCCGTCGATATTGCCCGAGAGTTCTCCCGCCTGAATATGCGCTGTTGGAACATAGCAGAACGCCCCGGCGATGGCACTCATTAACTGCTCGCCACGATCGCCGGCAAGGACGATCCAGCTGGGCTCCTCACTGGCAAGTATATCCACAAAGGAACTGAGAAACACGCCAAGCGACTTGGCCATACTGTAATGATTGTATCCATCGAACGCCATGTAGATGGTATGATCAATCGTGAATCCATCGTTCTCGATTTCCTTTTTACTCATTCCAAAGGCCGGAAGAAGATGCATGTTAGTCACGCAAAGCGAAGACTCGACATCGTCTCTCTTCTGACACAGACGAAGGATCGGACGAATATAGCCCCATTCACCGCGAGAACCGGTTACAAAAAGCAGCTTCTTCTTCATAAGGACGTCTCTTCAATATCGTGCCAGGAGATGATCTCGTTGGCGCCAATGCAACGCGTAGCCCTGCTTCCAACCACCCTCTCCATCTCGTGCGAAGGAATCCCCGTTCCCGGTCGCTTGGACCAGACCATCTCTTGAGTGACAACCGCCCCTTCTGGAATCTCCACGAGTGACACAACGCTGCGGTGGGCCCATTCTCTGATCTTTAGCTCCTTTTCATGAATGTACTTGGCAGACCCGCACGCAGCCTCTATCTTTCGAATCCCCTGCACGAGGTCATGCAGCTCAGAGAAATCTATGGACACAGCCTGATCCGGCCCGGGATGCCGCTTATCAAGCGTAACGTGCTTCTCAATGAGCTTCGCTCCCAAGGCAACCGCTGCAAAACAAGTGACAAGGTCGGGCGTATGATCTGAATGCCCTATTACCGCTTCCGAAAATTGACCGATCATAGTCTGTATGAAGCCGAGGTTTATGTCCTCATAGGCCGGCGGATACTCCGAAACACAGTTCATTAGAACCAGCGGCACACGTTTGCGCAACGTATTGTATGTCCGCTCTATTTCCTCCGGAGTACACATACCTGTCGAGACTATCATAGGCTTGCCGAATGCAGCGATTCGTTCCAGCGAAGGGATGTCAGTCATTTCGCCGGAGCCGATTTTGAACGCTTCCACCCCCATCGCTTCCAGATCCCGGGCTGCCTTGAAGCTGAAAGGCGTACACAGGTACTGAATCCCGATGGATTCACAATAAGACTTCAGTTCGCAATGATCCTCAGTCCTCAACGCATTCTTCTGCAGGAATTCGTATAACGGAGCGTCGAAATTGTCTGAGACAGGAACATCGGGCAGCATTTCCTCGTCAGGTAAATGGTGCTGGAATTTCACGGCATCGGCCCCGGCCAGCCTGGCAAGATGGGCCATCTCTTTGGCTATCGACAGACTCCCAAAGTGGTTATCACAGGCCTCGGCAATGATATAGGCTTGGTGATCGCCCCCTATCCTGCGACGTCCGATCTGTATGCCAACGTTCTCCGTCTTTATCACGCCATTTCTCCGAGAAGATCGGATGGTACCGTCATATGGCCGCACATTCGATCGTCGGACCAGCACACTCTCTTTTTCCTGCATCGCGCTCCGAAGTCATCTGTTCGGCAGGCTCCCAATTCCTGTCTTCAACAAACCATGGATTCATCCCGATGAATTCATTGCTGATTTGTGCCCTAAGATGATAGGGGCTGAAAAATGGGAATTGCTCACAATAGTGACGCCTGAAGCAGTCCCCACGACGCTGTATCCGCTTTATCCGCGTATTGATCTGGTCGACCTGCTCTCCGGCACTGTACGTTGCATCTATGCGGGCATCCATTTCCTTGACCGTCTGCAGTATCTCGTCTGCAGAGTTCTCGTGCAGTTCCACACCGAACCGCTCGTATTCTTCCGTCCTATAGTAGTCGACGACCGGCGAGCAGATGATCTCGCCGTAAGTCAGATATCTCTCCAGGTGACGCGAATAGTATCTCTTGGGCAGGCAGAGATCGTGATCGTTCAGATAACAGCGGGCATGTACGGGCATATTAACAATCAGCGTGGGCACATTAAGCGTCATCGACACACTGCACGGGCCGGACGGTACAGACAGCAGGAATTTGCTCTGCTCGATGAAATGCAATTCCACGAAGTGTGAATACAGCGGGTGAAACGGCATATCGATGACTCTGTCTCCCATCGCAGGCAAGGGCTCCATCGTCTTATCACCGATTCTGACGACGTAGAAATCTCTATCCATCAGATACTGAACCGCCGGTAGATAGTTGCGGATTGATGCGTTTCTGTAGTCGTGATATTTCGCGCCGGGTAGATACCCGGATTCGCGATTGTGCAATGTCACTATCCTTGCATCGTGAGGGATATTGAACATCTCCCGCAGCCTAAGGCTTCGCTTTCTATCCTGCTCGCTGAAGCTGAAGTAGAAACCCGGTTTTTCGTGATGGAATCTCTTGAAGAAGTCGAGTGAGAAATCGAACGCACCCTGGTAGACGTAGATATCTCCATCTACCTGGCGAATTCCGTTTGTGGTAGACCACTGAACTTCATTCGGCGACTTCTGGACAACAGTCAGATCACGCGTGACGAAATCATAGCACGCCTTGTTTACCCGCTCATCCAATGGTGGCGTAATGACGACGAATTCATAGTCATCATCATCGAACATATTGCGCAGAAACCAGACTTCAGCAACAAGTTGCCCCAGACGATGTGGCAACTGCAGAAAGTACAATACCCTTTGTTTGCTCGGCATTGATGACATATATACCTTTGTCGCGATGCGTAGATTTGACGCGCTCGAACCCCGCTCTTCGAGCAGACCCGATTCTATCCGGGCTCAGCCCTTCCTGAGAAGCAGTTGCATCGAACCGGTGCCGGCCCCGTTGTTTCGCTTGCGGACCTTTGAGTTCACTACTGCGAGGCCGACTCTTTTGGCCAATCGCGTGAGAGTATTCTTGGTGAAGTAGCTCAGGTGAAACTTCTCATACCCCCTGTAGTTGTCAAAGACAATATCTACAGTGGGCAAGGTTATACAGATGTAGCCTTCGCTCAAGAGATCGCTCCACATCTTTAACACATCGTACGGCCTGACGAGATGCTCAAGTGAGTCCCTGCTGTAGATGCAGCCTATTCGCTTACACCCAACAACCCTGAGCTTTTTCTCGATTTCGTCTCTGCTGGCGATATCCACACAATGCACATCTATGCCATGGCTGCGCGACCAGTTGATGCTCTCCCGGTTCAGGTCAAGAGAGATTACCCTGAAGGGCGTCGAATCTCTTCTGGCGTAGTACTCCAGACCTCCGGAGCCACATCCCATATCAAGAATCGTAGATGATGGAGCGAGATGTTTCTGGAGCATTACCAAATCGTCGCGATGATCCTTGTCTACCATCTCGCTGAGAAAATTGAGCCACGGAATCTTGAGATTGATGTATTCATCTCTGAGTTCTCTCGCATCCAGACGTGAGAAATCTTGCGATATGAACCCGCAGTCCTGGCATTTATACAGCGGTGCAGGTTCGATGACAGATGGATACGTCGTATATCGCCAGAAAGTCATCCGCGAATTACAGATACCGCAACTCGGAAATTCCTCGGTGAGATAACGGTCATAACGAAAGACTCTCATGTTCCCATTAATCAGGGATACACGATTCGGCTGTATGGCATGAGCGAATTGCAGAAAACGCTTGTAGTAGTTGGGGTTTCCCGTGTTGAACTTGGAAGCTACATAGACGTGACCATATTCAACAGCCTTGAGCTTTCTGGCAGCTTCCGCTGACAGATCGGAGGTTTTCAGCGTATTACCCATGCTGTCAGTAACAATGGTCTTGACACCTTCGAGCTTGTCAAAAGCCCCGCCCACCTTCTGAGGAACAAGCGCACGGATTTGCGACCCCGGGTGCAGAAAACGAATGTGCGCTATCATCTCCGAAGCGAGATGAAGGTTCGCTGTGGCCAGGAACAGCAGTGATTTCTTTCGCTTGCTTCGTGCAGGCATTATAGCTTTGCGAAGTGTCATGCGCTCAGCAGTGACAGAACCGTCTTCTGCATGACATCCAGAGGAGCAGAGTGTTGCGTATAGAGTTCAAACTGCATAGCAGCTTGATTCAGACACATCACATGGCCGGGGATTGTCTGCTTGCCCAACCTCTTGGCAGTCTTGAGCAACAGCGTTTCCATTGGGTTGATAACAATGTCCATCACCGCTGAACACCCACCTACGGCCCTTTCGTCAATTGGACATTGGTCAACATCGGGATGCATACCGACCGAAGTTGTGTTCACAATCACGTCGGGAACCGTTTTTGAACGATCGCCCCACTCGGCACAATCGTATCCCGTGTTCTCTGCAAGAGCCCGAGCCTTGTCAAACGTTCGATTGGCGATGATGACGCCCTTGACCCCAAGCTGTCTCAACGCATGCACAACCGCCTTTGCCGCACCGCCTGCGCCAAGCAACAGGATCTTCCTGGAGGCTATCTCAGGAATCCCTTCCAGGGCCTTCCGTGCCCCGTAGGCATCAGTGTTATAGCCGATGAGAGTTCCGTCCTTATTGACAATGGTGTTAACGGCGCCAATCTCACGAGCCGTATCATCAAGTTCGTCCAGATATTGTATCGCCGTTTCCTTGAACGGCATCGACACCGCACTGCCCATGATACCCAGCACTCTTATGCCGGCAATCGCCCCGGCGATATCGGAGACGCCAAAGCTTTTGTAGACGAAATTCAGGCCACAGGCCTTGAACGCCTCGTTATGGACTGTAGTCCCGAAGGACCCCGGCCTGGCAGACATGGAAATACAAAGCACTGTATCTTTGTCAATCTTGACCGATGGCATAAATGTCTTTCAGATGCGATAGGGCAAAGCGGCGATGCCTGAAGGCTGTTTGCTGAGACTGAAATTGCTCGATTACTTCGCATATCCCCGCCGCATCGAGCCTATACTTGCGTTCCAGTTCGGCCGGGGGACCGCTTTCGGTGAATTCGTCGTAAATGCCGTGCCTGCGGACCGGCGCAGGTGTACCGGATTCGGCAAGCACTTCACAGACAATGCTGCCCAGACCACCTTCAATGCTGTGATCCTCCACCGTGATAATGCCGCCACTCTTCACTGCGTTGTCGATGATGATGTCCCGGTCAACCGGCTTAAGCGTCGGCAGGTTCACCACGCCAATATCGAGGGTGTCCGCAAGAAGGTCGGCGGCGCAAAGGCACGCGTGAATGGGCGGCCCCGATGAGATGAGCGTGAGGTCTTTGCCCGTGCGAAGCTGGCGTCCTTTGCCGGGAACGAATTCATATTTGGTCGGATATATCTCGGGTACTGTATTGCGAGCGATCCGCAGGTATGCGGGTTTGAAGCAACAAGCCAGGTAACGCACCATCGCTGCAGTTTCTCGCGGGCTTGCGGGCTGCAGGATTGTGAAATTAGGCATCGCTCTCATTGTCGTAATATCCTGCAGGCCGGCCTGCGTCGTACCATCCGGCCCAATCAGACCTCCGTGCGTACCGACAACAATGACTGGCGCCTGATTGTACGCCACGGATGTGCGTATCTCGACGTTCTTGCCCGTTATGAAGGACGCGAAACTGCTGATAAACGGCCTGTAGCCGGACAGCGCCAGCCCTGCTGCGATCCCAATACCGTTGGCTTCCGCAATGCCCACCTCAAATGACCTTTCCGGGAAAGCCTCGAAGAAGGCACGCGTCTTCGTCGCCCCCTTCAGATCGCAACTGACAACCACGATGTTGTCGAACTGGCGACCGACTTCGACCAACGAATGTCCAAAAGCATCACGTATAGACCCGTTCATGATTCTGCGCCCACCTCCAGAAACGCCCTGGCTCGCTCATGATCCTCCCGTCCTATCGTCCGGCTGTGCCAGGCGGCCTGATTCTCCATAAATGGCACCCCTTTGCCTTTGATCGTGTCCGCTATGATGATCGCTGGCTTGCCCCTCGCGGATCGGGCCTTCTGAAATGCCTCACGGATCTGGCCTATCGAGTGACCGTCGATTTCAAGCGTATGCCAGCCAAAAGACCGCCACTTCAATCCGAGAGGCCCCATGGGCAGGGTCTCGTCAAGCGATTGCTCATTCTGGAACTTGTTGTGGTCGAGGATGTATACGAGGTTGTCCAATCTTCTGGCCGAGGCATACATCGCAGCCTCCCATATCTGTCCTTCCTGAGACTCCCCGTCGCCGATAATGCAGTATACCCGTTCACCGCTCCCACGCAGCTGCGACGCCAGCGCATACCCTATGGCTATCGAACCGCCCTGCCCGAGGGCTCCGCTGCCGGTATCGAGCAGCGTCAAACGCGTCATGTCCGGATGGCCCTGCAGTCGACTGCCTGTCTGCCGAAGTGTTCCAAGTTCATCATCTTTCAGCCAACCCAACTCTGCGAAGACTGCATAAAGCGCCGGCACTGCATGGCCTTTTGAGAGAACAAAACGGTCGCGGTGCCGACCTTCAAGATTCATCTCATCAAAGAACAACACTGCCAGTAACTCAACAATTGACAGTGAAGAGCCCGGATGGCCCGACCGGGCGGCGTGCAGCATGTCAACGATCTTCACGCGCAGCGATCTGGCGATTTCAGCTATGGCGATGTCCGTCATCTTGTCCGCTCATCCATGTTGATGCATTACTCTGTCTTTGAGTATTCCCGTGATGATATGCGTTATCGAGCATTGGAAATCCTCAATGTGGAAGTTGTTATCATTCGCGCCGGTCTGGCCGGGAAACCGTGACGACCCGGGGACAATTACGCATATGTCAGCGAGTTTACGAGCCTTCCCGCCCCCCCTGCCAGCCACACAAGCCGTCGTGACACCAAATTGCTTCGCATACTCAAAGGCGTTTAGAATATTGGCGGAATTGCCGCTTCCTGAAAATCCGAGTACAACGTCGTGCCCGTTCACATCCGGATTCCTCAGATAGTTCTTGAGCTGCTCAGCAAAGATACTCTCATAGCCTATATCGTTGGCGACCGCCGTAAGTACTCCGGGCGATTCATTCAGACAGTGAACTCTGATGCGCCTGATATCGCATGCCTGACTCTTGTCATCAGATACAAACGGATGCATCGTGAGATCCGTCGCGAAGTTCTCTGCAATACCCGCCGGACCGCCGTTTGCGAAGGTATACACCGAGCCGTCATGCTCGTACGCATCACAAACAGCTTCGACAAGTCTCACCAGGTCATCAACGGGGAAACTACTCGCAATAGCAGCTTTTTCCCGAAGGTATAACTCGATCAGTTCGGTTGTTGATTCCATCGTACTCATTCAGAATATTGAAAAGCGTATACCTGCCAAGATAGTAGAGCAGGAGATTGTACGGATGATGATGCAGGGGGCAAATATTGATGTAGATCAGGGCCGACAGCAGCCTGACCTTGTACAGATCGAAGCCGCATTCTTCGATGAAGCTCTCAAATACCTCTGTGAAGTCAAGCAGGTTGTTCTTGACCATGAAGTTGAACTCCACATGGCCGTTCTCCGCATGTACTCGATATTCCTCTTTTCGAATAACCTCATGAGAAACCAGCAGGGCATGGTATATCTTTGCGAAGTCATAGTATATGTCGCCGTATTCGAGAATACCTGCAAAATCCTCCCGCCAGTCGATCAGATAAAACCGACCGGCATCCGTAACCAGAACGTTCTCAGGTTGCGGGTCACCATGAAACCGCACGGCAATACCGTCAAACAGCAACTCCCAGTCCACCATATCCAACAACTCGGAGGCGCCGGGAACAAGATCGCCGTTAATAGTATTTGCTATATCGGCAATCTCCATCTGCTGGCAGAACATATCCAGTCGCTTGTGTGTCTTGTTCCAGTAGAACTCCTGACAAGCCATTCTGAACTTCCGACGGTCGCAGTCACTCAACTCGACTCGCTGCCATAGATGCGTTTGACAGAAATCCAGAAAGCGACGAAACATGCTCACATCCGTGATCTGCCCGATGGTCCTGGCGGGCAAGAATCTGTAGGCATAGAAGTTGTCTGTGCTCTTCTCGACCTCAGGCACCGCTCCTCTCAGCAGTTCCGCCCGCTCAACACGATTGCCCGTTCTTGTTGAATCGGCAAAGTACTTGATCACGTAGTCGTTCTGGAAATAGATGAACTCGTCCGGCTTCGGCAAAGCCGGATTGCTGTCAAGCTGCTGTTTTGCCTGTTCGTATCTCAGATCAGTGCCTATATCGAACCACGTGAACTCGCGAGTGGACAGCCCTCCATCAATCAGGGCGTTCAGGCCGTTGGCCACCTGCAGTTCCCCTTTGACCAGAGTGGTGTCGTTTTCAAGGCCGTCCCAGAATGCTTCATAGTCTCTGACCGCCGCAAGCCCAATAAACGCGCTCTTGAGAATTTGGTGGCAATCTACGCCTGCCTTCAAGAGCGTATCTTCATCGGCCTTGTCAAACAAACGCGTCACTCCCCCGTCTACAACTTCTGCAACAAGATAATCTTTGCTCTGAGGTACAGAGGCGACACCAATCCAGTTCTCCGTCGGCTCCGGAACATCCTCGCTCACCAGGGTGTCACAGGCGAAAAGCACGAATGGGCATTGCAGTATGTTTTTGCAGCACAGGAGACTGTAGCCTGGACCGCTGCCTTCGCCCTCATATCGGTCGACATCGACAAAGACTATCTTCCGGTCAGAATGAGCGATACTCACGAAATCCTTGATTAACTGGGCATTATGGCCGACGGGAATAACGACCTCCACCTCCGCGGAGAATTTGTTGATTATGTGGGAAATCGCAGCCATCCCGTCAACGGGAAGCAGGGCCTTGTTCGCGCGCTGTGCGTAACGGTTACGCGATCCCCTGCCCGCCGCCTTTATGCAGACCTTGTACATGCCGGTTCTCGATAGCTAGGAATGTTGGTGTTCGCTTTCAATTCGTCCATGCCCCCTGCCGCTGTCGTCCTGCAGGCGGTAAACATCGTCGAGCTCCGTCGTGGATACCTCGATCATTGTCAGATCCTCGATAGCCTCGACCCTGTGGATGAATCCCGGAAAGACGTGGAAGACCATCCCGGGCACAATCTCCCTGCTCTTCAGTGAAGCAATGATCTGAGCAATTTTGTCCTCGGTGTATCGCCCGTTCAGGTAGGCATCGAGGTCGATTGGCTCAGCTGAATAGTGCAGTATCGCGCGCCCCTTCTGGACGTAGTTCGTTTCCTGCTTGTCCTTGTGGAACTGTATGCTGGACTTGTACGGAGCCCGAATGAAGATTTCCTTTAGAGCATAGCGAAACGACGGCTCGGCATCGGCTATCCACCTCTCCCAACCCCACGGCTTTTCGACAAGCTTGGCCTCCTCACACGACAGGATTTGAATCTGCTGTTCCATAACATTCTGCTCAGACATCAACTTCTCCTTGGCAAGTATTTGCGTATTACGGCCCATCTCAGTGAGATTGAGACGCCGCATATTTCCCTTGTTCGTCACGGGAAAACTTCTGCATCGCAACTTCGTCCGGATCAAACGGCGGGAAAAAAGTCTCCAGAATATGCACACAAGCCTCTGCGACGGCCCGGTTGCCCCCATCTGACCTTGTCACAAAATCGGCGTGCTCCCGCGTGAGATAGAAACCATCAGCGGGGCATATTCCGTATCCGGCCGCATCGAAGATGTGATAGTCGTAGAAGCCGTCTCCGATGTAGATCGTCTCAGCGAGATCGCCTTGCTCGCGCATCCAATTGATGCGATCGCCAGTGCTGACCAACTCGAGGCGATACCCCATATCATCGACTATGCGTTTCCGGCTTATGGGAAACCCGCGATGGTCGGCGCTGACAAAGATGACATCGAGCTTGTCCCGAACCAACTGTAGACCATCACTGTCATCCGGGCCGAAGACCTTGTACATCTTCCCCTCCGCAGAGTAGAAGAACTGCCCCGTCGTCATCACACCATCCACGTCTATAACCAGTATTCTTGGAATCATTGGCTTTACATCCGGCATCAAAGATCTATGCCCAGTAGTCCGGGCACATCGTAGATTTTGAAGAATTCCGTCCAGAATCTCGATTCTCCAACCGCTCTGCGATAGTTGCGCACGGAGTATTCGTAACGTTCGCCATCACCGAGCAACTCGGACGCCTTCGCATTGACACCCCAGCCCACAGCATCCATCGGATAGGCATTGAGAACATCGTCGGTAAAGCTGCGGATCTTCTCAGGCATCCCACCCGGCTTGAGATTCACACTTCCGATCAGGTTGATAAACACATTGAAGTAGATCAGGAACTGCTGCACCTGAATGGGCGTCAGCACTGATTCAGGTGTGAACGTCCTGAAATCATAGACCTCTTGATAGACATCATCAAAGGTCAATCCCTTGCTGACAAGCCCCCTTCCCGGCGTGTGCATGGCGATCTTTTCTTTGCCGAAACTCTCGATGACGCGCTCATCGCGCAGTGAGACGTATTCTTCGTAGATGCTCGTCCCGCGTATGGGAGTTAGAATCGCCGGCTGGCAGTAGTCGATTGCGAGATCCCTTGCATAATTGAACGTATCCAGAATCTCGCCGAATGTCTCGTTCGGAAACCCAAGGATAAAATTGGCCTGGAGCCAGATATGCCGGTGATTTGCCTTGAATATCTCGCAAGCCCGCCGGACCCGCTCCAGCGTTGCCGGCTTGCGAAGACTCTTGAGACGTTTCTCATTTCCTGTTTCGATTCCGAAACCGGTCATCACACATCCCGCCTCATCCATCGCCCTGGCCATTTCCTCGTCGATTGAAATAGCCAGAACCCCGCCCGCAGTGGAAAAGGTCAGATCGATGCCCAACTCAGCCCAGCGATGAAGCAACTCCAGCGTACGGTCGTGATTGCCCAGGAAATCATCGTCCATGATCTCGATGTGGCGTACTCCGTGCTCATGATAAAGGAACTGGATTTCATCAAGAACATCGTTAATCGACCGGCTCCGTACTCCGTGCCCCATCGCCTTTGTGACCTGGCAGAAAACACAGTTACCCCTGCAACCCCGATTCGTAATCAGTGATGCGCACTTTCGCCCTTTGGCCGCAATACGGCACCATATATTCATTGAGCCATACTTGTTGTACTCATCGAGATCGATCCGACAGTATTCTTCTCGAATGTCCGGAAACACAAGATCTTCGAACGCCTCACTAAATGAGACTACTTCGCCCTGATCAAAGAACGAGAGATTGTGAATCTCAGGATAAGGCGCGTCGGACTCGAAGTGTTCGTCGTGCGCTCGCTCCCACATGTGCAACAGCTTGCAGAACTGCGCATCCCCCTCACCCTTGATGACAATATCGCTGTAACCCCGCCCCAGCAATTCCTTGAAATCAACCGCGCTCTGCACACCGCCCGCTACGACAAATTTACCTCTCTCTTTCAGGTATCGCATGATCCCGACACTCTCAGCCTCGCTCGACTCGAACATCATCGTGACACCATAGACGTCGCAGTCCTGGTCGACGAGATCGAGCAGCGTTTGTCTGTCATGCTCCAGCCCAAGACCTGTGCGCCTGAGAACTTCCAGATTAAGATCGACAATCTCAACCGCCCAGTCCGGCATCAGATTCCCGACCGCCGCTGCAAGCACGAGCAACCCATGCGGCGGATAAGCCATATATCGACGGCTTTCCACGATATGACGCATCGCTGCTTCCGGATTGAGTTGTGGCGGTGATATCAGACATATCCTGCGTTTTGCGATAGGATACTGCCTCAATACTCCCAGCAGTCTTTCCGCCTTTTCTGTGTCACCATCAGCGCAGGCCGTTGCCGAATCCACACCACCAAGAACCCGACCTTTCAGCTGGTCGACTGTTACGGTATTTGCATCCGGGTCAATGCGCCCCATTGCTTTCACATCCTCATACCAAAACCTTGTGCGGACATGCCGAAGCAAGGTTTGCTCTTGCCTCACGGCAGCTACCCAGGTACTCGTCCGCTGCCGATTGATCGAAGCAGTCCGTCAACGCTTCTCTTATCCTTCCTTCGTCCGCCTGCAAGATAATGAAATCATAGCTTGTCCTCAGCAGTTTGTTTACCAGGTCCCGAGCAACACTGCCTTCCTCGAGCAGATTCACAATTGTCTCCTTGACTTCCGCCGGCAGAATCCCCTCTCGCAGCAAATGAAACGACTGCTTGGTCTCGTTCGGCTCCCAGATGAAGTACTTTTGAAGAAAGCTGTTGTTTCGCCTCGGACTTTGGCGATCGTCGCCAAGAAATCGGGCCATGGCGGCTCGAAACAATGTTGTCTCAGCGATCCCGGTCCAGACCTTCTGTAAAATGTCCTCGAAATCCCAGAGGCTCAGGAATTGCTCGTACGATGTGAAACAAAAGACATCGCACAGCGAGCCCTGCCAGGGTATGTCAAGGCGATCCGGATAACGCTGGGGTTTCGTCATGCAGCCGTCGACGATGATCTTCCCACCCGACTGATCATACAGCTCGATCATGCCGTCCACCCAGGGTGCAACCCAGGGCAGATAGTCTGTGCGTGTCTTCATCACGTGGCTGTATGGGCGCATCGCGGACTTCAGCAACGAGACCGCGGCAAACACCCCGTGAAACATGCTTAGCTGGCCACACTCTCTCTGCTCATCCGTAGGTCCGACCGGGATAAGATATCTGGCCTTGACCGTCTCAGGATCGATACATGGTAATTCACATAGGTACACGTCCCCATCCAGATGATCGACGAGAGATCTGACATCGAAGTCAACTTCCGTTGCCCCGGTCCGCCCCTTCTCACCAGTGTAGACATGGCGCAGCACACAGAAGAGATCGTAATCCACATCACCCGCCATATAGGGAAACAGCCTCAGAAGAAACTCGATCTCCCGATACGTCCCAACCACAAGAACGGCAACCTTCGGCTTGATCGTCTGACTCATGTCCATCTAATTTCTACCAAATATGCCCGCGAGGGACTCTAGGCCTTCCGAAGGGGCTTGTGAAGTCATAAGCGCCGCTTCCACCGTTTCCAATGCATCAGGCGGCTCAATGCCAAGTGTCGCCTGCAGGCGGCCCATGTCCAATGTCGTGTGTCGCACAAGCGGCTCACTATACACATCCGATTGACACGTTCGAATTGGCTGCACAAGAGATGGATCAACACCCAGGACCTCAGCGATCCTGTACGCAGCCTGAGCATAGGAGATATCCGTTTTTCCTGAGACCTGCGTAATTCCTGTGAGACGGTCTTCCGCCACCCGGCAGATTGCCGAAGTCGCAAAAGACAGAGACACCGGAGAAAACACCATATCGGCGAATGGATGAACAGCCCGGCCCGCAAGCAGATCCTCTCGCCATTGAGCCAACAGCGGCCAACTCGAATCGACTATCTTCGTCATACGCACAATCGCCGCACGCTCGCCAAGCTCTTCAATCCTGCACTCGGCCGCGGCCTTCTGCCTTCCATACTCAGTAACAGGGCAGCGGGCCTCATCCGCCTTCCGCAAGGGACTGGTCCCATCGAATACCTGGCTACTCGAAAGAAATACAATGAATACCCCCCTTGCCGCCAGCCTATGTGCCACTTCCACAACACCCTCGACATTAACGCGGGCGCTCTCAACTGGGTTCTCTTTACATTCTCTCAAATTGCTCACAGATGCACAGATGACAGCTACGTCGATACCGTCGGGGCAATCCCAATCCTCTACAGCATCCGCTATATCCAAGTATACCGCCCCATCGCGTGCATTCCCCTCTCGCCTCGTGGTACAGACGACTTCTCTCCTTAATTCGCGCAAATGCTCACGCAGCGCGCGTCCTATGAGGCCATCAACTCCTACTATCAGGTATCTATCCTGCATTGACACTTTCAATCGATATGCGTCTGACACACTGCTATACAAATCCAAGGTGCTCCGGATCGGCATCGAGATATTCGAAAACCCGCCTGTTCTTGGCATCTGCAACACAATGATGATTGCAGCTCACCGATGGGTCTATCCTGAAGAACTTGCTTTTGTCAGAGAACCAGAACTCTTTGAAACTCCGGCCTACTATCGAGCCAATTAATCCCCCGTCCAAGTTGTACGCTTTGTCCTGACACGGATAGATCTTCATATCAGCCCCGATAACCGGCAGCATTTGAAGATAGGGACACCACCTATAAGGCTTCTCAAAGGTCTCGAGCTGCTCGTGATATGCATCGAAGATCTCGAAATCATCGCTGGCTATCTCACTCTCCGCACGAGCAATCTGTTCTCTCACTACCTGGAAGAAGTCCCGGTGATACTCATTGTTCGCAGCACCGCTGTTACTCACGATGCACGGCGAGATTTTCACGCTGTCGGCCCCGATATCCCGCAGAAGGCCGATCAAATCAAAAATGTGAAGTGCGTTGCGATGATCTACAATAATCGAGACACCTAACAGGCAGGACCCTCCGAATCTCTTGAACTCACGAATGTTTGTGATGACCTTCTCGAATTCATCCCCTCCCACGCTCCTGTATTCGGCGTAACTCGCACCGTCCCAGCCGTCTATGGAAAAACGCAGCCACGTTCCATGGTGGGCGAAGAATTCAGCGATTTCACCCTTCACCAGCGCGCCATTAGTCAGCGCCGCAAACTTAACAGGCGACTGAGCCAACCGGTGTATCGCATCGAACAAGTACGTGTAGCAAAACGGTTCGCCGCCTCCGCTGAACGTCACAGCCTTGACTCCCATATCGATGATGTCTTCCAGAATCTCCATCATCTTGGCCTGAGGGATCGAATCCCGGACGACCATGTCTTTTCCGAGTTGCAGATCCTCACACCGGTACGCACAATACGTGCAGCTATGACAGCAGACATTCGTCGGCTTGATGCGAATGTGGATCGGCGCCAGTATGTCATCGACATCTCGGGGCAGAGAGTCAATCTTCTCTTTGTAATGGAAGACCTTCATCTTTGTGTAGAGAAGCCCCCTCGCGGCCCCGGCCTCAACATTGTTACTCAAAGTAGATGAACTCATAATCGCCCGTATACCCAAATTCCTCGAACAGCCACACCCACTCCTCCGGCCGCAAAAACATCTCGCAGGTCAACGCCCAACATTGCAGGTTGAACAGCTCCAGCTCATCACGATAGCTCTCGACAACAACATACTTGTTCTTTCCGACCCGCTCGATCTCTCCCAACGCCGACTTCAGCCCCCCGATCTGGAGGTTGTGAAGCGTAGTCAGAGAGATCACAAGGTCGAACTCATCGTCCTCATATGGCAGCAAATCTTCTGCATCGTGCACAAACAACGCATCCCTGACAGTCTCCTTCGCACGCTCAATCGCATATTGGGAAACATCAAATCCTGCGACAAACGCCTCCGGAAGCAACTGTTTAAACTCATGGAGCAGAAAGGCCTTGCCGCAACCGACATCGAGAATTCTCGCATCAGAAGGTAAGTCATAATGTTCTATGAGCGTCTCTGCAACAGTCGCCCAACGCCCATCATATCGATAGCCGCCGTAGCCGTATCTGCGCTTTCCGTCCCAGAAGTCGAAGCCGTAAGCGCGTGCCACCTTCATGCAGGCGACCTTATCGTCCACCATGCGCCCGATATAGTCGCGCTGCGTCGTCTTATGCAAAGGCGTTATGACATTCAGAGGCCGCACCGCTGCAACTTGCACCGCCATCGACAATTCCCCTAACAAAAGTGGCTATTCTCTCGCCCGAGATACCAAAGTGGTCTCTCATCCCTTCGCACGTTTTAACCTCATGGATAAACGCATCCCCAATACCAAGGGTATGCAGCCTCCACGAAGGCTCACTCCTGACATACTCCTGCAACAACGCACTACCCAGGCCGCAACCCAGAAAATGCTCCTCAACAGATACAACATGTTTCACGTCGCAAAGCATCTCCCCAAGTCTGTCGAAGGGCACAGGCTGTACCATCGGCAGTGAAATCAGCCTTGGAAAGACGCCTTCTTCTGCGAGCCTCGCTCGCGCGCGTAACACTTCGACCCCGATCGATCCGTGGAACACAATCGCTATGCCCTCTCCTTCCTCAACAACATGCGGGCTCGTGACATCGACTTGCTCATCTCTGTGAATGTTAGGCTCCCCGCGCTTGGCGAGCCTTACGTAGACGGGAGAATCAACATCCAGCGCGTACTTCGCGACTGCCCGAGCTTCAATCGGGTCTATCGGCGAAAGCACCTGCAAATTCGGCAGCGTCCTCGCAATCCCAATATCTTCCACCGAATAATGCGTCATGCCCGCAGGAGCATATGTGACGCCGCTCCCGATGCCGACCATGATAACACCAAGCCGCTGATAGCAAATGTCGTTGCGTATCTGCTCGTAGCATCTGTACAGGACAAATGGCGTGATGTTGTACATGCAAACCTTGAAGCCGGCCATCGTCAGGCCCGCCGCAAAGCCCGCCATGTTTTGCTCCGCAACACCCATATTCAGAAACCGCTCGGACCTCCCCTGCTGAAACGAGTCAAACACCCCAAGCCCGGCGTCCCCGCTAAGTACCAAGACATCGTCGCGGTCTTTGGTCAGGTCAATGATGGTATTGATGAACGTATTTCTCATGACAATTGAGCCAGCGCCTCCGCCCGATGCTCGTCATTAACGATGTAATAATGCCACTCCAGCCGATCTTCCATAAATGAAACGCCCTTGCCCTTGACAGTGTGGGCTATAACGATCTTGGGCTTGCCTTCTGAATGCCGTATAAGAGCATCACGCATTTCCGCAACATCATGGCCGTCGACCTCTGCAACGCACCATCCGAAGGCCTCCCACTTCGCCGCAATAGGCTCGAACTCGCACAGATCACGTGCCCTGCCGTACCCCTGGAGATTGTTGTAATCCATTATGGCGGTAAAATTATCCAACCCGAGCTTCGGAGCAAACAACGCCCCCTCCCAGACAGACCCCTCCTGAGATTCACCGTCGCCAATGACAGTGAACACGCGCCTTGAGGCTCCCTTCTTCTTGAAGCCAAACGCCATACCCAGGCCAATGTTGAAGCCATGTCCCAGTGCTCCCGTCGAAGCTTCTATGCCCTTGGCTGCAAACATGTCCAGATGTGCCGGCAGAGTCCCGTCATTGGTGAAGTAGCCATCGAGCACATCCTCGTCTATGATCCCCCGCCGAGTCAAAGCGCAACACAAGGCCAGCGATGCATGCCCCTTGCTCAGTATGAATATGTCCCGCTGGTCCCAGGGGTCGAGATTCATTACATCAAAGTACAATACAGACAGTATGTCCACGCAGGACAATGCCGAGCCAACATGGGGACAGCCACACCGATGTGCGACTTCTACGATCTTCCGCCTGATATCGACAGCTGCGTCCTGAATCTGATTGACAGGCATTTTCTGTTCGACGCTCATATAAAATTCACATGCTCGATGGGACACCGCAGTTCCCACAGATAGCGGTTGATATTATCCATCCGACAATTCACCCTGCACTCCGAAACATCCATCTCGTTCTCCACCCATCGCAGGGACTCCAGTCGCCGCTGCCCTTCCCATATATCCCGGAAACTCGCTTCATAGATGTTGCCGTACGCAAAACGCTCATCGCCAAGATACATGCTGCAGCCCCACACATTCCCGCCAGCGTCGACGTACGACCAGAAAGGCAAAGCCAGACACCGCTCATAGTTGCGTTCCGCCTCGTCCCACTTCTGCATGGCCCGAACGCGAAACACAACACTGAAATCGCGTGACTCCAATTGCCTTAACTCTTCGGCAAGGTGCACGTATTCCGCGTACCTGATATCCTCATATTCGTGCGTAAGACTCTGCGGGTGCTGCGAGTAGGGCTTCACAACCAGATAATCGACCCCGATATCACGCAGCCTGCAAGCCAGTTCAACGACCTCTCGGTGGTTCTCGGGCAAGAGAAGCAGCTGGCCGCCCAGGGCGCATTTGCAATTCTGCTCTTCGCGAAGTCGCACTGCATCGCGCATGTTGGCGATTACTCTCGCGAAGTCATCCTCATTTGTGCGGTGTATCTTCGCATACGTCTTGGCCGTGCCGGCATTTATGCTCACCTTGATCCATTCCGCACAAGGCAGGATTTCCACCGCCTTGTCAGGCTTGAGCAGCACAGCATTCGTCGTGATAGCAGCACTGATGCCGCACTTCGCAGTGTGTCGCACAATCTCGGGAAGATCCTTGTGCAACAGCGGTTCACCCTCACCGGCATACATAACGCTCTTAAGTCCCAGTGCGACAAGTTCCGAAAGCCTCTCCTTGAGCACGCCTGTATCTAAAAATCGTGACTGATATTCCATGAAATCCAAAGCGCAGTACACACACCGATGGTTACACGCTCCGGAAGGACTCACCTCCATGTAGACTGGGTAGATCGTCCTTCCTTCCAACCAGTCATGGACACGATTCACGTGGTAGATGAGTTTGTGGCTGTCTATCCGATATTTGTCTGCTGTGTGATTGTCCATTTTCCCGGTTCGCCCTCTTCTTCCTTCGCTCTTGAATCAAAGAGGTCCGTTCGAGGCTTCGGCCATGCTTGCACCTGAGCTGTTCTCGCGAGACACCTTCAATTCCCTCAACGGCATACGCGTACGCTCCAGCCGCTTCACGTCTCCAGAAACAGGCGTCTGCTCCGGCTCCGCCAACAGCCGTCGAACCGCTGAGTGCACATCTTCGTATGCCGGATCGCACATCTTCGTATCATACCGACAAACCGGCTGATGGCATGGCACGTGCGGACATGCACAATCCCCCGCCAGAACAATCATCCCGCGTCCATACATGTACGTCTCGTGGGGCGTTGTCGAAGTGAATATACCCACGACCTTCTTCTTCATCGCGATGGCCAGATGAAGGCCGAAGCTGTCGTTCGTAACCAGTAGCCGGCAGCTTCCTATCCAGTCGAAGTACTGCTCCATGTCGTCCAGGCCCTGCTGCCAGGAAACCCTGTATTCGCTTTGCAGTTCGTTCTTCAGCCGCTCCCATTTCTCCATGGCCCAGCACTTCGACGGCCATTTGTTGCCCACCTGATAGTTCAGCCCAACGTCATACTGCTCTTCGCCTGCTGTTTCGTACCCGAAAACGTACTCTTCGTCCGACCACTGCGCACCGACCATTTCGAAAAGATGCTCCTGCCAGTAACGCTGGCTCTGCCGCTTCATTCGCCCGTCGTGACAGACCGACAGCGCGTTTTGCGTACCGTCGTAAGCCTCCGCCTCGCCGGCCTTGACATCGAACCGAAAGCCATACCGCCGCCACGCCGTGATCTGATCCGCAAGAGCACAAAGCCCAGGCACCTTTTCCAGATTTATGACCGTATCGAAGTGCTCTGATCGCAACTGGAGCACCGATGTCAAGTCATAAATCAACACCCGGTCTACATACGTATTGTTCTTGAGGATTGGATATGCCTTCTCATCGACCAGCCACGTAACATGATCCTCCTCGTAGAGGTTCAGCAAAACCGTACTGCGCAAAACATCGCCGTAACTGGTGATGTTGCTGATTTCAGGATCGAGCGTTTCCGAGTACCCGACCTTGATGATCAGGATCTTTTGCTTCCGTGAATTCATGAACGCCCCCATTTGAACAGAAACGGATGTCCACCGAAGTGTAGCCGTAGACTTGCTCGTGGTTTGTCTTGACCTTGACGTCGCATTCGCTGCAAAGCCCGTAGTTCTCACACACTAAATGGTTGTCGCGAAATGCGAACACGTCATCGGTGATGTTGCCGAGCGAAAGGTTCTTACGCCCGAAATACAGATCCGAATGACAGCGGTATATCGTCCCGTCCGGAGCAACCGGCACCACCGTATTCCTGCACAACACCCTCGTACCCATTCTGTGGCCGACAGCGGCATCCTCATACAGATACGTCCCGTACATCCTGCCGTTCCACCTCCCCAGAAACTCCTTTTTCCTCAACTCCACGCCGTGTTCCTGGGCGAGACTCCTGACTCTCTCGAACTCCTCCTTTGAATACGCCGGATGGTCCAGGTAATACAACCCAATGCTGACGATGTCTTTGATCTCCGCAAGCCGTTCGATCAACCTCTCGTATTTGTGCTGCCCCTTGTGATAACTCACCCGGATCGTCGGATACGGCGCGGGTCTGCGGTTCCAGTCCAGTGTGCTGAGTTTCGAGAAATGTTCTTTCTCCAAAAAAGGCGGCAGGGCCGTCAGGATATCCACCTTATGCCGCACGTTTTCCAGAATATCCCAAATGCCTTTATACAGAAACGGTTCACCTCCCTGCAGTGTAATCGGCACCCCCGCAGGCAGTTCCAGCCGGTTGACGGCCTCAATCCACTGCTCCGGACTCAACTCCGCCATGGTGGCCGAGCGATAAGACGCCCCATGGTGATTCGTGATGCAATATGGACACGAGAGATGGCAGCGGTTCGTCAAATACACGCCCACGTAATCGTAGTCATGTGGGACGGCGATGAATCGTAGCTGTTTCGCGTTGCGTACCTGCGTGGTCAAATGTTTCCGGACTCCGTCCCCGTCGGTGGCACAAAAACGTGTGAGCCCGCGACCTGCATGCGAGCTATTTGCTGTCAGATGGCATCCCCAACAGCCCTGGCCCCTGGAGCGCAAACCATCAGTATCACATCAGAGCAATTCGCATGCCTACATGACCGCAAATACGAAACACAATACATAACTTGCTTTGCAACATAGACTTACGAAGCCTCCGGCATAATGGCTGACGTTGCGCACGACGTAAATCGGCCGCTGGTGCTGCATAATTCTCTTACAGTCCGGAAATTGCCTCTGCCAGAGTGCCCATTCCCCTTGCTCAGACTTTATGGACGTATGAACCAGCCGGCATTACTTGACTGTTGCCCCACATGTGTTGAGTCCGGCTACCTTTACATTGCAAACACAGCCGTAGCGCGCAGGAAGTCGGAAACTGTCGGTTTTTGTCACCACTTGAAGAGCGGGCCGTCCGCCCCGAAGAAATTCCCCTTGTTTTCGGTGCGGTTCATTGCACAAAAAACGGCATTTTGTCCGATAATAGGCATATGTTTAACAGTAGGAAGGACTACGTTATCAGACGGGCTTTTGGGCACTCATGCACCGGATGCATTGAAAATGCGATGGTACCTGCGCACCACTCCACGCGACCCCATTGTGAAAATGTAAACCTTTTCACATTATACACTTACAATGCAAGCCATTACGGACGCAAAGACCTGCAAAGTAGGCGAAAAACTGAACCGCCCGTCGCAGTATCACCGATAACCACTCTACTGAAGTATTGAATCGATCGAGCCCAGTCGTAAGCAACTTAGAGGAACGGCTCTTATGGAAAGAACTAGCACGACACGCGGTGCAAAGGCCCCCACGGCCTCCCGCTCCAATGATAACCATCAACTTGAAAAGAGTCTTTCTGACTGCCAGTGGGCCGAAAAGCGGCTCGAGCAACGAAATGCGGAACTGGCGGCGGCAAACGAACAGTTGCAGCAGGAAATTGGCAGGAGAGTACAAGTCGAGGAGCAACTCCGCCAACGCACTTCGGAGTTCCGCCGCGCCGTTGATCGCATCAAGAACACGGAAGATGTGCTCAAACGCACGCGAAACGAATTGCAGGGCTATCGAAATCAGCTTCAGCGCGAAACGAATCGGCGGATTCAACTGGAAGAGCAGGCACGCCGCCTAAGCGGTGATCTGGAACTCGCAAATGAAGACCTGCAGCGAGCAAGCCAGGACAGCAAGCAGATAAGCAAGGAGCTTGACGAATACCGCAATCGTATTGAGAAACAATGCGGACAATTGGCGGATGTCGAGAACAGACTCCAGCAACAAGTCAAACAGTGCGCCCAGCTTGAGTCCAGGCTTCAGGATAAGACGATTGAGTTCGATTCGTTGAATCGCGATTTGCAACAGCATAAAAGCGAGCAGCAGCGTTTAGAACAGGAAATGCGATCGTACCGCAAGCAGATCGCACAGCGAGATGCAGATGTCAAACGGACTGCGGAGTTACTTCAAAGTGAATCCGACCGCTGTACCCGACTCGAAAAGGAACTCAGCGAGCAAAAAGCACGACTCCAGGCGGTCACCAACCGCATGCAGACCGAGATATCGCAATTGCGGTTGACCGGCGAGAAATACCATGACGCCGATGTCGAACGGGCAAGACTGAGCGAAGAGCTCGAAGAAGCCCGCAAACAGATTGAAAAGTTGCGCCGGAATGCCTCGGCGAGCCTACCTCTCGGACAGGAACTGCTCCAGATGCGAGCCGTAGCCGATCGCGCAGTCGAAGGTATCATCGTCATTGACATCAAGGGAACAGTCAAGTTTGTCAATCGCGCGTGGGCCGAGATGCACGGATATGCCAGTACCGAGGAGTTGTTGGGCCAAAAGGTGACGATGTTCTATCCTGAAGAGCAGATGCACCGCTTGATCGGCCCCTGGATCGAGCGTGCCTCAAGTCGCGATTGTACCGGACCGGCCGAGCACCTCCATCAAAACGGACGCCCTTTGCGTTCGGAAATGCGCATCAGTGCACTGAGAGACAAGCAGAAGCGCGTAGTGGGCTATACGCTTTTTGCCGTGGAACAGACGGACAGATCGGACATTGAGAGTCAGGTCAAACGAAAGGACGAAGAGATTAAGTCGCTTCGACAGGAACTGGTCCAAATCGAAGAGGGACGTTCCGCTCTTCGCCAGGAGGTTGAGGAATACCGCGATGAGATAAGGAAGAAGAATAACGAAATAGCCGAACTCAACCTGCGCCAAAGAAATGAGGCGCCCGCCAGAGAGCGGTTGGAGCAGAAGGTCGGCCATCTCGAGAGCGATCTGAAGACCGCCCGGTCGAGACTCACTGAGAAACAGGAGGCAATAACGCGCCTTCAAAAAGAGTCACTCGGGCGAGAGAAACTCGTTGAACAGGTTCAGCGGCTTCAAAAGAGCCTCCAGGAAGCACAGGACCAGTTGGAACAAAGGCGGCGCGAGGCCGGACAACTGGAGGACATCCGGCTCGAACGAGACGGGCTGGAGAAGCGAGTGCGGCATCTCAGCGAGCAAGTGCACGCCGCCGAGCAGCAGTTTGAGAGAAACCGCGCTGAGGCTGACGACCTGAAGCAGCAACTGGCCGAGTCACAGGACCAATTGCAGAAAAAGCAGGCTCAACTGCAAAACTCGGTAGGAGCAAGTCAGACACTCCGACAAATGCAGGCGATGATCGAGCAGGCGACAGAAGGGATCGCCGTAATCAATGCCGAAGGCAAGCTCGAATTCGTAAATACCGCGTGGGCCAATATGCACGGCTACACGGACGTAAGTGAACTGGCGAACGCCCGAATCGACATGTTCTTCAGTTCCGAGCAGATGCAGTCGATCGTGGCTGACTGTCTCAGGCAGGCAGAAGAACTGGGCGCATCAGAGCGGTCGGCCGAGAATCTACGTCGTGGTATGCCTCCCTTCGCCTCGCGAATCAAAGCCGTCCAAATATCAGATCGCGAGGATAAACCGGCGGGATTCATCGTATATGCAACTGATGTCAGCCCCGTTCGACGAGCTGAACAGCATGCCGACAAACTGAAGCATGCGGCCGACGAACTCGAACGTGAAAGACACAATAGACAGCAAATCGAAGAAGAATTGCACCGGTATAAGAGCAAGGTCAGCCAAATGACTGCCGAACTCGACACGATCCGTAAGGAAACAGAACGCCAGGGCATCGAAAACAGGCGGTATAAGTCACATGCCGAAAGCGAGGCAGCGAAATCGAAGGCAGTCGCCGAACGCTTCGATCGCGTCACGCAGCAGCGGGATCAACTGGCCGCCGAGTTGAACGATTTGCAGACACGATTCGATCAACAAGCGGCCGATCTTCGCAGCGCCCATGAGCAGATCGATGATGGGGGTGATGAAGTATCCGAAATAGCGGAGGAATTGGAGCAACGGACTCAGGAACTTGAGGCGGCCAGAGACGAACTGGAACGGGTGAGCAGACAGTCGGCCGAGCGGAACAATCAGATCGAGGCGCTCCGCTCCGAACTCAAGGAGAACAATAACCAACTGGAGAGTACGCTCGACCGTCTCGAACGCGAAGCCGCCAATAGAACACAGTTCGAAGAGAAACTCGAGCAAAAGGAGATCGAGTTGAAAAACGCTATCGAGCAATCCGAGGCGGCTCAGAGGGAAAAACGCAAGGCACAAGAGCAACTTCAGCAATACCGCTCACAAATAGAACAAAAAGACGCCGAAATTGACTCGCTTGGCGAGAAATGTAAGCACAACGACTCGGAAAATGCCCAGGCGGCCGGACAGATTGAACAACTCCAGCAAGAACTCAAGACCGCCCGGCGGCAACTTGAGGAGAATAAGCAGAAGACATGCAAATTCGACAACGAAATAGAACAATATCGCAGGCAATCGGAGGAATTGCGGGCGGATCTCCGCAAGATGCGCAAAGAGATGGACGTAATCACCACCGAGCGGGGCCGGTTGGAGAGTGAATTACAGGGTTATCGCAATCAATCCGAACGCCGAGGCGTGGAACTGAAAACTATCGGCAAGAAAGGCGAACAGGAGAAGATCCAGCGGATTGCCGTCGAGAAACAGGTTAAACAGCAAGAAGAAGAACTCAAAAGAACGAAGCAGGAGCTTGAAGACGCCCGCAAATCCTGCCGGAAGATGGAGCAGTCGCTTGCAAAGTCCAGGACCGAACTTGAGAAACAACTGGCCGATGTGAAGGCCGCTAACGAACAACTCGAAGAAGAAGCCTCCCGTCGCACCGCCGCCGAGAACGAACTGGAACAGCAGATTGCGGATTTGGCCACGGTGAACAAACAACTCGAAAAGGACCTTGCCGCATTTCAGAAGATGCAGGGCGAATTCCAGGACTATCATGGCCGTTACCAACAGTTGATAAAGCCGCGGCAATCCGATTCTGCGAGCGAACAACAGAAACAGACGCCTTCAGATGCTCAGGAGGAACCTGCCTGGGAGACGGCTGCCGATTCGGAACAGGTCGACGGCATTGGCGGGCCTTTCAGTGATGAAGAGTTGCAGACATTGGCCGAACTCGCCAAAGAACTCGAACAACTGCCCTCGGATGGGGATCTTTCCGATGAGGAGGTGGACGCTGCATTGGGTGGAGACCTGCTCAAACAAGTCGGACTCAGCGAGGAAGATATGACAGACTTGGCCACCCTGCACGACGGCAAACACAAGGCCTTGTCCAAGAGAATGATCGGCATCCGTCGATTGCTCCTGCATCTAATGAAGAGGCTGTAGTTCAAGGGAGAACAGCGTACCTTTACGTACAATGCGGAGCAGGATCAGCCCCATCGACAGCGGGTGTTCATATCGGTTCGTTGATCGTGTGACACAGTACACATTTACAAGTCGGAGGAAACAAGATGTCGGACATTCAGGCCGAGAGAACTCGACGAATTTTCGGACACAGCCTGCTCTTGAAACTGGACCCCTGCATCCCGCTGGCGGCCTTGGCGGTCCTGGTGATAGCATTCGTCTGGGTGGCGATAGACCGCCCGCTCAGCGGCAGGGAAGCAGCCGCTTTGTCAATCGCGTTCTGTGTCGCCTTCACAGCATACTTTGCCTCGGAGCAAGCTCGGCAGATCGACGACCTGGACCGGAAGTCCCGTAAACTCCAGGCCGCAATCGACGAAATCCGGCCGCAGACGGAATAGTCAATAACTGGTCTCAAAGCTACTTTCGAAGTGAATCGATCGACAAGTCCGTGCACCGAGACTGAAGGGAAAACAACCCGAATGCATGCAGAAAACACGTATAGAAACTCTTTCGGCCAAACCGCGGCTCCATGAGCTTTGCAGCCGCAATGAGTTCTCAAACCAATCCTAATCATCCCGGCATCAAGAGCCTCACCCTTCGCTTTGCCTATCTGGCCAATGCCTCCCGGCACTTGCTCCAGACACTCGATATCTCGGCACGAAAGCCCCCTGCAATGGCCAGGCAGACCTCTTTTTTTGCTTTTTCTTTGACTCCGTAGCACGAATCCTGTACTTTTATGTGGTAGTAGCACGAATCCCTGTTGCGTATGCGCAAGGGTGGCAAATAAGATTCGGTTTTCTTGGGAGTATGGCGATGAAAGGTACAATGTTGATAACGATCGTTTTGGCCAGCTTTTCCGCCGTTTTTGCCAGAGGCGAAGCCATAACGCACAGTGAGTTTCAGGCGGTAAACGCAAGCGGCGAACAGATCTATACAAGCGATGAGAAGGTAACCCTGGAGGGCGTTGTCTTGAACAAAGGGGGCGATTATCTGGACCCGGCCGCAGACGACAGTGTAGGTGAGATGTTCAATATCAGCGGACAGTGGCAGTTATGGTTCCAGGGTGAAGACTCGGATCATGCGGGAACCGCTATTTGGGTCGGACAGCTCTATAACAACCTTCCATGGGTCGCACCCGATGGGGGCTACTCGAATGCCGAATGGATCGCGGAACTGAAGAAACTCCACGCGCAGCCCTTTGGCGTAGGCGATCGTATCCGGGTAACCGGCTACTTCCTCTCCTACAACGGTAAGATGAACATCAACGAACAGCATAACAATAATCCCGACCACGATGTGCAGATCGAAGTGCTCGAACGCGGGGCGGGCGTGCCCAGGCCTGAAACCGTATCTTTGAGTCAGCTCAAGGACATTGATGACGAGTTCATCTTCGATCCGGACCGTTTGAGCGGATGCGAATACTACCAGAGCAGGCTCGTGAAGATTGAAAACGTTTGGTTCGCCGACGATCCCAATTGGGCACCGGGCGGTGAACTGACAATCACGGATGGTCAGCGGACGTTTCCCCTCGAGTTGGGTCGCGGCACAGGCATTTACGCCGGGTCGAACAACCTGACCGAGCCATTCGACGTGATTGGCATTCTGGATCAGGAAAGCAAGAACCTTAAAGGCGGTTATCTGATTCGAGTGTTGGACTACGACGGCAATGGTACGGTTCTCGCAAGCCGCGAGCACAGACGAGCGGATCTTCCAGGCGATATGGATTTGGACGGCCGCGTGAACTTCCTTGACCTGGCTCGACTTGCCGAAAACTGGCTGCAGTGAAAACGCCGCTTAACTGATCGCCCGCATCCGGCTGAACGGACTACGGACTGATTCCTATGAATGCTCCTCAAGAGAATAACGGATTCACTCTGATTGAGTTGCTCGTGGTGGTGGCCATTATCGCCCTTCTCATGGCAATAATCCTGCCCATTATGGGACGGGCACGAATGCAGGCCAAAGTTCTCACCGTCAATGCAGAACTGCGCCAGATCGCCCTGGCCCTGGAGGGATATTCCTTCGACAACAATGAGCGGTATCCACCGACACGTGTGGATTGCATGCTGGGCGGGCACTTCTATCAACTACCTCTCGAACTCGTCGAGAGCAAATACCTGCCGGAACCTTCCGAGGATAGCTTCATGGCCGCGGGCATCGAAGACAGATTCAATCCCGGCTACACGTACAAGTACCGCTCCGTCGGCACCCTCGTCTACAACAGGACTTATGTCGTCGAGGGCGGCGCCGGCCTGTGGATCCCGAACGGATTCGGCGTCGATGAAAAGGACGAAGGCCAAACCTATAACAGCCCCGAAGAATCACCGGTAAGCTGGGTCCTGTATAGTCAGGGTCCCAACTTCGACATCGACCGGATGCGCGAGCAGAACTATCCCGTTCCCCGGCGCACCTGGTATGATTCGCAGGCAGGAAGCGGCGTAATCGTCAGAATGAGGCTCAGCAGCGGCACGCAAATCGGGTCTTTTGAACGATAATCTGGTGATATGACTTTGAGAAGTTTTACAACACATTCAATCATGGCGTTTGTCCTCGTGCTGGCGGGCTGTAACAACCGGCCGAACGCGAATACCCAAACAGACATCGTTGTGACGAATTCATATCTGGCGGCCGCAGTTGCAGATGTGTCAGACAACACAATAGGAGTATTCTCTCTGGCGCCACCCGGTATGTGCCCGGGACATTTCGATATTTCTCCGGGCCAAATGGAACGCATCTGCAACAGCAGATTGTTGCTGCTCTTTGACTTCCAACAGCAGGTTGAAAGATCGCTGGCGCGAGTCAGAGATCACGGCGTCAAAACGGCGATGGTGGAAAGTCCCGGAGGGCTCTGCCTGCCCGATACATATCTCTTCATTTGCAGGCAGGTGTGCGGCATACTTGTAGCAGAATATCCGAACCGTGCACACGAATTCGAGGCACAGCTCAATCGTATAGAGAAAGAACTCGATGGGCTCGGACAGGAGATACGCAAAACAGCGCAAGAAGCGAAACTCGTCGGAACCAGTGTGCTGACCTCGTATCACCAGGCCTCATTTGCCGAATGGCTCGGGCTTGAAGTCGTGGCACAATTTGTCGGAAGTGACACCGAAACGGTATCCAACATAGATGAATGTCTGAAGAAGGCCGAAGGACACGACATCCGCTTCGTTATCGCCAACAAGCAGGAAGGAACCGCCCTGGCACAATCGCTGGCCGCTCGATTAGACGCCCATGATGTCGTTTTCAGCAATTTCCCCGCCTTCACAGAGCCATCCGGGGGCTTCCGGAACCTGGTCCGCTCAAACGTAGCCGCATTGATCGAGGCATCGAACTGATGCAGGCCGCGAGCCTCACACTATCAGGCGTTAGTGTCCGCAGAGGAAAAAGGAACATTCTGGATGTGCCCGCCATGCAGATCCGTGCCGGCGAAATGGTCGGAATCATTGGTACTAACGGTGCCGGCAAGACCACGCTGTTGAATGTATGCACCGGCCTGATTCGCCCAAACCGGGGATCGGTCTTGCTTGGCGCGCATGAACTGACGCGGATTAACAGTTGGCGCAAGGCGAACCTCCGCAGACATATCGGTTACATACCGCAATCCGCCCAGTACAACCAAGAGATACCATACACGCTCCGCGAAATTGTTACCATGGGTCGAGCCAGTGCCAGAGGCCTGCTCCGCCGATTACAGAAACAGGATTATGAAATCGTCGATCAATGGATTGAGCGTCTCGGATTGACCGCCCGCAGCAACCAGATATTCGGCAGCCTCTCCGGCGGCGAACAACAGAAGACGCTCATCGCTCGAGCTATGGCCCAGCAACCACAGCTACTGTTGCTGGACGAACCTTGTGCCAACCTCGACTTCAAATGGAAACACCGGATCACAGACATCATACAGCGCTTGTATGCGGAGATGAAGATTACCATCTTGATGGTCTCGCATGAAACCAGCGTCCTGCCCACCAACTGTACGCGGGTCGTGCTGTTGCACGAAGGCCGTATTCGTGCAGACGGCGCCCCGCAGGATGTTCTCACCTCCGACCGCTTAAGCGAAGTCTACCGTTCCACCATAGGCATACAGGCCGTCGGCAATCGGCTCTACGCGGTCGGTCGACCGCATAATTCAGGTGATTTGTAATGAATTCCTTCTTCTATCTGGTCATGTTGGCAGGCATCGTAGCCGGCGCGAGCACCGGTCTTCTGGGCGTGTATATCGTCGGCATGCGAATGCCTTTCATTGGCGTATGCATTTCGCACTCTGCGATGGCCGGCACTGTGTACTCCATTCTGCTCGGCGTCAATCGTCTCTGGGGCCCGGCCATATTCGCGACGCTCTGCTCGATGAGTCTCGCGGCAATTCGCCCCACTCGCTCGCGTCTGAACCCCAACGTCGCATTGGCCATCTTGTTCAACCTCATGCTGGGAATCACTTTCCTCGGCATCGGCCTCATGCGAGACAGTCGCACAGAAGTCCTCGGCCTGCTCTGGGGCAGTCTGTTGTTTGTCCGCCCCGCAAGTGTCGTGACGATGTGCGCTCTTGGGTTTGTTTTCGCGATCTTCGCTGCCGTTTTCAACAAGGAGTTAAAGATTCTCCTCTTCAGCAGAACGATCGCCTCGACCACAGGCGTTCACGAGACGTTCGTCTATTGTATTTTCCTCGGCCTGTGCGGAATACTGCTGGCGGTGAACCTCCCGTTAGTGGGCGGTCTGCTGATCTTCAGTCTGATGACCTGCCCGGCCGCCGCGGCCTACCAGCTATTCAAAGGACACCGCGCGATCGTACTCGGAGCGACATTCTTCGGCATGGTCTCGGCCTTGATCGGATTCCTGATATCGTACTACCTCGACCTGCCGACCGGTGCGTGCATCGTCATAACCAGCGCATCGATCTTCGCCGTCGCGGCAACCTGGCGGATGCTCAGGCCCTGACGTACAATGGGCGAGCAAGCCTTGCAGGCTCCACTCGCCCATGTTGCCATATGACCAACTAATATGGTCCGGTTCAGCCGTTAAAGAACTTCAACTGGGGGGCGTTCGGTGCGTTCTGCGTGTTACTGGTCTTCATCGCAGGTGGTATATCCGCCGGTCTGCCACCATTCTCAGCCGGTTCGGCCTGCGGAGTCTTTGACTCGCGCCCCGTGTGGTATCCGTTTGTTTGTGTGTTGTAGATAAAGCTCCCGCGCATACGCGTGGACACATAGACGAAATTGTCGTTCACCGCAAAAACGGCTTCGACGAAATCGCCCTGACGGACCTGCACGGCCCCGGAGTTCAGCAGGCCACCACGGATGGCCGGCCCGAATTCGATGATCTGCTCGTCCGAGAATCCCGCACGAGACATAACCTGTATGATGTCATCGGCGGTAAGGGCTTTGACCTGACGACTCGGCACCGGTACGACGCGCAGTGGCTTTTCGCCACAACCGCACACCCACACGGCTGCAGTCGAAAGTACAACCAGCAGAATTACCACATTCAGCTTATTGGCAGCATATTTGATTGGCTTCATGACCCGTTGTCCTTTTCTTATTGTTGGTCAAGACTGATAAGGCTCTGCTTGAGGTTATCGCGGAATTCCTTGTCCGACATCTGGCCCTCGCGCTTTGTGCGAACCGGTTCGGGCATTGGCGTCGAACCGCCCGGCGTATCCGGAACCAGACGTGCGGTGATAAAGATGGCGATTTCCTGCGAAGCCAGCTCTTCCTTCGTACGGTCGAACAGCTTGCCGATCAGCGGAATGCCGCTGAAGCCAGGCGTCTTGCGATAGCTCAACGTGCTCCGGCTTTCGGTCAATCCTGCAATCGCCGCAGTACCGCCGTCCTGTACTCGTACCCTGTTGGTCGCCGTACGACGCGCGATAACCGGCAATCCGGTTTCTCTGGCCTCGGCCACGGTATTACTCACCTCAACAGAGATGTCCAGTGTGATCTCCCCGTTGTCGGCGATATACGGCGTTATGGTCAACGTCGTTCCCGACTCGACCTGCTCGAGCTGCGAGTTCACAAAGAAGTTCACCTGCTGCTGAGCGGTCAGGAAGAAGTACTGCTCGTTGACAACCTTGATCTCGGCCTGCTCGCCATCCTGCGCCAGAACCTGCGGCGTCGAAAGGATGGTTACATCGCTGTTCTCCGCCAGCATGTTCAAAGCCAACTCGAGAGCGTTGGTGAACGTAGATGTCGGCGTATAGCCCATCTGAATGGCCCAGGGCCATTTGCTGTCGAAATCGGCCGTTGCGGTGCCCTGCCCCTGATGGTCGGAACCAAAGAAGCCCATCGACGTAGTCGGCCAACTCCACTCGATACCCAGGTTGAGCAGATCGCCGTGCTCCATGACTACGATTCGCGCGTCAAGCATAACGTGACGGGGTCGCTCGTCGGCAGCCTTCAGGTCCGCCTCGATGCGCTCGGCAAGAGCGGCCGGAGCAGTAATAAGCACCGAACCGGTCTCCGTATCGGCCTTTGCATATTGAGCGTATGCCGTCGAAAGCATGTTCACCGCGTTTTCGGCCTGGACATAGCTGAGCTTCACACGACGCGTTTCACTAACATCCGCAAACAGATAAGGACTCTTCACGTCGGCTGTTGTAACCAGATAATAGTCCGGCGTCTTCTGTACAACGTAGTTCGTGCCCGCCAGAATGATCTTCAACGCGGTGTCAAGTGAGACCCCGTCGACTTCCGCGGTTACGTCGCCGACAACCTGCTCATCGGCAACAATCGGCACTCCGACCGTTGCGGAAATATCCCGCAACACGTCATTGATCGGCGTCAGGTCCCACAGGTTGCTGATCGGCTTGAATACCAGATAGGAATTCGGTATCTCCTTGGCCTTGTAGGTCGCGTCGGCTTTGGCAAGGATCCTCTTGATAGCCTCGTGCACCGGAATGTTTCGGAAGGAGATGCTGATCTTCGTATTCTTGACCGTATCGTCCCAGTAGACGTCCGTATCCGCCTTCGTGGCGACCTCCTTGAGAACCGTCTTGAGATCGGCATCCAGCCAACTGCCGCTGACAAGCGTGCTGTGCTCGGGATACTCAGGATCCTCGTATCCTCCGGATGTCGTGTCCGATGTGTCCCTTCCGCCGCCCGCGCCAGGTCCGGTCCCCATGCCATCATTCCCTGCATTAAAGTCGATGCCGGTTGGCGTTCCACCACTGCCCATGGCCTCCAGTTCCGCAAGCTGTTTACTGAGATCCGCAATGCGATTCCTCAATTCAGCCTTCGGATCTGTCGCGGTTTCCGGCCCAGTGCCTGCTCCTCCTCCGTTCGCAGCCGCCAGCAATTCATTGAGTTGCTGCTGGAAGTAATCAAGCCTCCTGCGGATCATCATCTGCTCGAGAGACGTATCTTCCGGCATTCCACCCGCACCCGGACCGACATTCGTTCCGTCAGGAACGTTCGTGTCCATGTTGGACATTCCCGTCCCGGGCTGGACCGGCGGCACGTTGGATGTATTACTCACCAGCGGCTCATCGGGCGGCGTATTATCCACCGCCAACGGCCTGTCCGGCTCCTGGTTATATGTCGGAGCCTCGATTTTCGGCTCGCCATTGAAGTAATTCTGAGTCACATTCGCATATTGCACGAACTGAGGATCGAACTTCCATCCTTCTTTGGTGGGCGTTACCTTACCCGTCCAGCCGTGCGGAACGGTAAGGCTCCACTCGCCTTTGGCGTTCGTCATCGAGGTGTAGTTGCCGGGTTCGGCCGTCATCTTGATATTCGCCACCGGCGTACCGCCAATAACCACCTCGCCCGCAACTTCATACGTCAGCAATGTCGCCTTGTACGCTTCGTTGATCTGGTCGGTTCGAACGCTCGCATACTGCTTCTGGGACGGCTGGAATATGTAGCCCGACTTGGTTGGCGTCAACACGCCGCTCCAGCCGTAATCCACTGTCAACTCGTACTTACCGCTCGAATCAGTCTCGGTAGCCATCCCTCCCAGACCGCTTGTGACTGTTACGCCTTCAACAGGCCCCTGGCCGGAGATGATCGTACCGCTGATCTGTCGCTTCTGCAGGCTTGCCGAGTAATTCTGATTGTCCTGCGCAATAGTGACATTCTGATACTCGTTACTGGCCGGCTCGAAGTCATATCCCGGCATGACCGGTTTGACCGTACCGCTCCAGCCGTACGGCACATATGCCGTGTACGTCCCGTCGGGTCCCGACGTTACGGGCTTGTCGAACCCCGTCAGGGAGACTCCTTCCAGCCCCACCGAACCGGTAATTGCAAAAGTCTGCAACTTGCCCGGGAAGTCCTGACCCGGCATATCCTGCGTAACGGGATTGAACGACTTGGATGTGGGAGTAAACTCGTATCCCGTCTTTTCCGGAATGACAATGCCCTGCCAGGCATAGTCAACGGTGACCGTATAGTTACCTTTCTCGTCGGTAACTACCTGTGTCGGAAATCCGCTCATGGTCACGCCGGGCACACCCGTCGAACCGGATATCTCGAGTTTGATAATCGAAGCCTTGTAATCCTCGTTCAGCTTGTCGCTGGTAGTTGCACTGTACGTCTTGGTCGCCGGCAGAAAGGTGTAGCCGTCCTTTAGAGGCGTGACCGTCGCCGAAAAACCCCAGTCCACCGTCGCCGAGTAATCCCCGGCATCGTCCGATATCGGAGAGTTCGGCAAACCCTGCAATACTACTCCACCGACCCCCGTATTACCGGATATCGTGTACTGCAGTATCTGGGCATTGAAATTGCAGTCGGTCTGATGCGATGTAACATTGTCGTATTTCTGCTGCTCGGGGGTAAAAGTGTACCCCTTCTTTTCCGGTACAACCGTGCCGGACCAACCCCACTCAACCGCCGCCGAAAAGGATCCGTCGGACTTGGATACCGTGGGAGCAGGCAGCCCCTTGATGGTTACACCGTCCATGCCCGCATTCCCGGCGACTGTGAACAGTATCTTCGAACCCTTGAAATCCTGCTCCTTCACGTCGGTCACAACGTTCTGGACCGTTATCACCTCAGGCTCGAATCTGTACCCGACCTTGTTCGGTTCGATAGCACCGCTCCAGCCGTACGGAACGGTTGCCGAGTACTTTCCCTGCGCGTCGCTTACCGGGTCGTCCGGTAACCCCGTCATGGTGACCCCTGGCAATCCGACACTTCCGCTGACCTTGTACGTCAGAAGAGTCGCAGTATAGTCCTGCGTCTCATCGGCTGTGATCTTGTCATAGGTCTTGCTCGCAGGATCGAAGGTATAGCCCTGTTTGAGGGGCTTGACGGTACCCTTCCATCCGTACTGCACCGTAACGGAATACCTTCCATCGGCATCGGTCACCACAGTATCCGGAAAACCGCTCATCGTTACCCCCTCCAGTCCCGTCGAACCGGAGATAGTGAACTCCATGAGCCCGCCGCTGAATTGTGCCTCGGATTCAGCCGCCAGGAAAACGGCGGCTATCAAGACACCGACCGATAACATTGTGACGATGTATTTGTTAGCCATATAGCAACATCCCTTTCTGTGGCCCTTCACTCGGGCCCTCTGCCGCCTTTTTGCCTTGTATCGGCAATCCAGCAACCTGCTTTAGCAAAAAATCACCCCATCGTTTGCTACCATTTTGTGCCCGCTTCCTGCTCGAACTGACTCTGGTCAATCACGGTAACTGTCTTCTTGGAGCCGGATATACCTACCCGTATCGGAATCGCTCTGCTCTCTACCGGTCCCTCTTCGCCCAGTTCAAGCGTCGTGCTCAGGCGGTACACACCGGTAGCCACCGCGGAGAAATCGAAGAGCGCCGAAACGGTTCTACTCTCGACCGGCAGCATCACCGACTTGCTGCCCTGCAGAAGTTTCTGACTTACAACCGAACCCCCTCGTTCCGACAACGTCGCAAAGCACCGGGGCTGAAAATGAGCCAGACCCGTATTCTTATATTTCACCATGACGAAGTATTCCGAGTCCTTATTGTGCCTCGGGGACAAAGCCATGATTGCGGCTCTCGGTGTAACGGTCGCATCACTCTGAGACACGCCGATCACGGCTTCGGTCAACCCAGCATTCTGCCCCTCGCTGTAGCGTGCACGGAGATTCAACTGCGCGTAGTAGTTCGGATACAACTGGCTCGGATTCGCATCAGGCATCCTGACGATCACTCGCACACTCTTGCCCCCACGACCCGGAAGCGTAAACTGAGCCGGAGATATCTCCACCCAGTCGACGCAACTCAGTTCCGTTCCTCGAAAGTCCCCGAGCGTGCCGCTCAGCGGATTCGGAACCACAAGCTGCGCCTCGACATTGAGCGGATCGCTGGACGGATTACTCACACGGATACTGGCCGAACGCATCGCGCCCGGCCGTGTGTCGACAAAAAGCACCTCGGGATCGAGCCCCAGTTTCATCGCTTCCTTCGCTCGCGTCGCACTTGGGTCTCCCACAAACTCCATCGTCTTGGCCAGAGCCGGAATGCGCCTGCCGTCCACCATCACCATGCCCGTAACCTTGTACGTTCCGGAAGGTAACGGCTGCTCTATATCCTTCTTAAGATCCAACTCGATGTTCGGGAATATACCGAGCGGTTCATATTCTGACTCGCTTACGAGATACCAGTGTCCCTGCTGATAAGCCTGCACGCGGGCAAAAGCGTTAAGCCGAGCGTACGTTTCGCCTATGTTCTCAATTTGCAGCGAAACCAGCGTTGTCGCGGGACCCTGCATATCCGCCGGCTTGGTAACCATGTCCACGTCGGTCAATTCCACCTTGTGCGGAGCCGAACGCCCCTGGATCTCAATCAAAAACGGCAGCAAATACCGCATCTTTATGGGCACGCCCGTCGCACCGGGACGCAACTCCTCTGTCGCAATGAGGCCGCCTGAGTAGAAGCCTCGAATTCGAGGCGGGACCTGAAGCGTAACTATCAATGGCCTCAGGCCGAGCGGAGGAATCGTAATCTGGTTCTTGGGCAGACCGATCCAGTCCTTGCACGTAGCAATACCCTCCGGCAAGTCCTCACCCTCTTCGATGATACGCCATGAACCATCTCGATTCTGCGTAACGTCACACCTTGCAAAAGTGACGTTGATGCTCTCGTCAACGCTCTCGTTTGCCACTTTCAGCACCTGTGTGTTCCGGCGACCCGGCCTCAGCCCCAGTTCAACCACCATCGGTCTGATCATGAAGGCGGCTTCTGTGGGCATGACACCCAGCAACATCAACAAAAATGCATAACGAATCACACCGCGATATTCATTCCTCGAGGTATATGGCGTTCTCATTGTCTCCATTCCAAATTACCCATTCTCCAAAATACCATAATTCCCCTTGGCGTCCTCGGCATCGAGTTCCAACGCAACTCAATCAGACAATCCGATTGTCTCGCCGGCATTGCCGCCTTCCTTTACCGTCAGGCCGGCCTACTCGAAGCCCACTCCAAGGCTTCTTCACCTCTTCGGCAATACAATGACCTCACTTCTGACAAATCCGAACCTTGCCTGCCGCAAGCTCGTTTCACCTCTGGAACTTCCGCATTTGCCCGGCTGCACCTATCCTGACGCCCGCCGTCATTTTGATTATGGGTCCCTCTGCGAGGCGCATAGCCGCCGCAGCCAGATACGACTGGCCGCGCACGAACCACTCGGCTTGCCTTAACTGCCGCAAACGCAGTACCTCCAAAGCATTGAACCAGCAAAGCCATTTGTACACACAGATTCTAACATTTCTCATGTAACGCGTCAATACCTAACCCCCCTATTTTACCCACTTTACCTCACAAAACACAAGTTGTTCTTGCGTATAACCACTTTTTTTTTGCGCATGTCAGCGCGCACTCTTTGCGGGATCCCTACTGTGCCGGAGAACACAGACTCATGCGAATCGCAAGATTGTGGAACGATGGATATGCTGACTGTGGCCTAACGCCTTCGCTGATGCGTCAGAAATTCGGCATTACCGTGACCAGGATGTGCGCAACCTCGACCTCCTCGCCGCCCCTGAGTTGCAGGAAGGACTCTGCAATCACGTTCTTTGCCTTCGCACAGAGCATAATCTCACCCATATCGCTCGGCGAATGGACTTCCGAGATGACATTTGACGTCTCCAGAGCCCGATAAGGCTCATCCTCCCCCGTTTCATTCAACCTGATCCACCAGCTCTCGCATAGTTGAATATCGGGCGCCGGCACGATCTTGGCCAGGACCACAACATTCGGAAAGCTGTTGACCACCTTGAGGCACACGCAACCCTCATAATCCCGGCCTTGTGTGCTCTCAAGCTTGAGTTCCTGGTCCGCTTCGCTGGCGAACAACAGGTTCACGTACATACTGTTCTGGAACATAACCTGCGGAGGAATCGGTTGCGCCGGCGGTGCAAAGACAGCAGTACTCGCAAACAGTCCGAGAACACACGCTGTGCGTAGCTTTTGGCCCCAGGCTTGCTGTTTTATGGTCTTCATTGTTGCTCCCCAAAGGCATAAGAATCAAAAATGCAGGATCGCGTGCTATTCTTTACGCATGGCAGACAAGCCGTGTTCTCCAAATTGCCCATATTAACGCACTGGGCCAAATCGCCATGGACCCGCAGTTGCACGCGCAACACTACTGTTTCCCTGCGCATGTCGGCAAAAAGCCGGCCCGGCTTGCGAGAAATCTGCTATTTCACTACCACTGGTGGCTCACAATAGCCTGAATACACTGCAGCGGGGCTCGCCGTGTCCTTCGGCAACAACAGCCGTGGCCACACTTCTGTCGTAGGCTCCAGCACAATATGTGGCAAGGCAACCGCCAGCTAGACAGGCGAACCGGTAGGCACCATTGTCAGCGCCACCGCCCCAACAGCGATCTCTTCGTCGGCCGAGGTGCCTATCAACCCTGGTGTTACGCCAACCGCACGAACGCAAAGCGTAACCGGGAGCTTATTTCCTGTGCAGTGAACGCCCTTGATAGTCAGCGAAGCCTGGTTTTCCATGAATTCCGGCATTTCACCACTGTGTACAAGGGAGACAAAGTATGCATCCGCAACCGCCTTGTCCACTACGTACGTGGCCGTTATCTTAAGGCCCGGGAAGTTCACGCAGATCAGCAGATCGATACATCCTTCGAAATGGTCTGTCTCCTCTTCCGATTGAGACAGTGTAACGTGCTTGATTTTCGGGTCCGCAAAGTAAATCTCCGCCCAGCGAACCACGTGCACGTGCACGGGAATGTCCAGGGCATGACGCACCTGCCAGTGGAGAATTGTTTCGGTCTGGGCCATCCATTGCGGATGTGCTTGCCCGGGAAGAGTGCACGCGGCGATCGAGACTGCAATCGTGAGAATCCTGCTCAACATTTCTAATCCCTCCCCAAAGTCGTTCCTTCGGGATCAGCCCCAAATCGGGGCGCCAAATTCGTTACGTAAGGCACACCTCTTCAAATGCAGCAGGGAAACGCAGTGAACATTGCCGCATGTTCCCAGCCATGGTTTGCTTTGTTGCTTGTCGATTCGCAGAGATCGCCGGCTTCAGGCAATTAATAGTGCATTTAGCCGGCAACTTCGCCAGTCTGCAATCTCCTCCGGCAAGGAATCCCAGAGACGGCACTGGCCGCCACTCTGCCAGTTTCATTCACTGGTTGTAGCGCCGGCATTCCAGAACCTCTCGGCCCTGCCTTCGATTACTGCGAACAGCACAAATTGAAGCAGGGAGGGACAGATTACGACATCCATCCCTCCCTGCATTCTTTGCGATATCAGTCTCGGGCTCCTTGGCCAGTACCCGGAGTACACATGCTTTGCATCCAGGTTCGACTTGTCGTCAGTGCCCGATTACTGACTGCTTCGAATCGGTATCACTTACATCGTGGGAACGAGTGTAATTTCAACCTTACCGATTTCCTGCTCTTTGCCCATAGTGAAGTCCAGAGCCTGCGGATCGACACCCGTTGCACGGAGGCACAGCTCCAGCGGCATCAGGTTGTTCGACAGATGGACGTCGTCGACGACGATATCCGTCTTGTTCTCACCTTCGCTGGTCTTTCCGCCACCACTGAGTTTCACGAAGTACTTCTTCGCAACCTTGGGATCGCCGGCGGTGTAGACGAACTTCGCCATGATCTTGACGCCCGGGAAGTTGTTGCAGACCTTCAGGCCGATGCAGTCTTCGAATACATCGCCGTCAGTCTGCTTCAGGACCAGGCATTTGTCCTTGTCATTCGCGAAGTACACATCCGCCCAGCGGACGACCTTGATCTTGACGCAGACGTCAAGAGCGTGCTTTACTTCCCAGTGCCAAATCGTCTCGACACTGTATCCCCAATTGGGATGAGCCATCGCAGGCAATCCGAGGAAAGCCACCAAAGCAAGAGCAATTAGACTTTTCTTCAACATTTTCAATCCCTCTCTAAACCTTTGCTCCATAACGGCCGATTGTAGCCAGTGGAGCTAACACTATTAATTCCGCTCAGGAACACACCTGAGCCCAACAATCACGCAGCGGGCACAACCAACTTCAACCGACTCGATTGGCTGCCCGCCTGCCTGCCAAACGAGTGAGGCTCAAAAAAGAGATCCACGATTCTTAACTCTACCGCCCAAGTCGCAGAATTGACCGCTTGCCGAAGACGAGCCATTTCCTCGAAAAGCGAATCCTAAAAAACTGCCTTCTCCATAAGTCTGCGACTGTTCAGTCTTACATCGCCACACCTCCTTTCTCCCCTTGGCGTAGAGGGGAAACCTTCTCTTTTCAAACCCATATCTGCATACACATTTCTCTGTCTTTTCAGCGGCCATACGGCCGATACACGCGACAACAACGCCGGAGACTCCTGTCTCAAACGTGGAATCGAGCAAATGACGACCAACGGTCGCAACCGCTGTCACATTGGTTCGAGCCCACGTCTCATGGAACTCACGTTTTGCTGACTTAGCTCAAGAACACGGCTGGGCAGGAAGAAGTGTGGAATGCATACTCCAGAGAAATGTGTCTTTTCATCACTCCTCACTCCTCGCCCAAGGCCATCTATGGCGTTGGGATAATCTCAATTACATGCCAAAGCGGGATTGAACCGCCAAGGCCCCGTTCACGTCATAGCTCCTCCTTTGAGTTGGCCATAGTATTACCTATTTCTTGGACTTACCTAATACGCTCATTCTACCCATATACACACTGAATGTCAATAGAATTTTCTCTAAGTTTCGCATTTTTCGGCAACCCCCAACAACAGCGAATTCATGACCACTCGGATTACGCCGCTTCACATTCGGCATTTGTGACCGGGAACCTAAGATTCTAAGAAGAAACAACTTACGTTGCGGTACCGCATGAACTGCCACCTCTCGCACCAGACTTGCCGGCCTCCGCTGCTTATCAGGGTGCTGGCGGCCACTTGAAAAAAAACCAGACGGGCGCCGATTTTCCCCTGGAAATGCTCTGGTAGCCAATGAGAAGGTTGAGGTTTCTGATTGACGGGCTTAGGCAACAACGACGCAACCGCCAGCCAATACGTGTGCCCCCCTCTACATTGAACTTCCGCCCGCCGCCGCTGTTGCGATTAAGGCAGGCCTGTCGCAATCTCTACCTTGTCCACCCAGCCGCAGTCCCGGCCGTGACTGACACTCGAGTCTTTGGCATACCGCCACCGAAGCATGTACGTACCCGCCTCGCTCAACTCGTAGACCTGCTGCGACCAGTCCCGCTGGCCGGTTATCCGCTCCTGCTGCATCCCGTCTATATAGAACTCAAGACCATCGTAGAAACCCTCCGACGAGACCTTCCACCAGAAGCGAACCGTTGCAGGACCCGAAACCGTCGTC
>CAZGMJ010000006.1:0-50827 GCA_964526785.1 uncultured Pirellulales bacterium | reverse complement strand
ACTCCAGGAAATCGTACTGCAACTCCGACGAGACCTTCCACCAGAAGCGAACCGTTGCAGGACCCGAAACCGTCGTCTCCAGCCAACTCTCCTGATCGTCCCCGATATCCCCGCTCTCGGCGGCATCGCCGTCGAACGAAAACTCCGCACGCTGATACAACCACTCCTCCCGGCCGCCACTGCTAAAGCCCAGTGCCGTGTTATCCACCGCATCGCCCAACGTCTGCCCGCCGCTCTCGGCCTGCGCATACCCGCTGTCGCCGGTACTCAGATCGCTCCGGCCGTCGGTGTTGTACGCCGCGACCCAATACCAGTATACCGTCCCGGCCTCCACCGCCGAGTCGCTATACGTCGTCGAGAGGCTGGTCCCGATCTCCACCGCCGCGGCCGAGTCGTTCGCCGCACTGCGATAGATACGATAGCCCTCGGCCCCCGTCGATCCCGTCCAGCTTACCGCCACATGGTCCGCCTGTGCGCCATCTGAGGCCGACACACCCGTCGGTGCGGCGGGAATCGCCGCCCCGGCCACGACCTCTACCTGGTCCACCCAGCCACAGTCCTGATCCCGGCTGATGCTCGAGTCTTTGACATATCGCCAGCGAAGCGTATACGTACGCACCTCGCTCAGCTCGTAAACCGCCTGCAACCACTCGGTCTGACCGCTGATTTGCTCCTGCTGCATCCCGTCTATATAGAACTCCAGGAAATCGTACTGCAACTCCGACGAGACCTTCCACCAGAAGCGAACCGTCGCAGGACCCGAAACCGTCGTCTCCAGCCAACTCTCCTGATCGTCCCCGATATCCCCGCTCTCGGCGGCATCGCCGTCGAACGAAAACTCCGCACGCTGATACAACCACTCCTCCCGGCCGCCACTGCTAAAGCCCAGTGCCGTGTTATCCACCGCATCGCCCAACGTCTGCCCGCCGCTCTCGGCCTGCGCATACCCGCTGTCGCCGGTACTCAGATCGCTCCGGCCGTCGGTGTTGTACGCCGCGACCCAATACCAGTATACCGTCCCGGCCTCCACCGCCGAGTCGCTATACGTCGTCGAGAGGCTGGTCCCGATCTCCACCGCCGCGGCCGAGTCGTTCGCCGCACTGCGATAGATACGATAGCCCTCGGCCCCCGTCGATCCCGTCCAGCTTACCGCCACATGGTCCGCCTGTGCGCCATCTGAGGCCGACACACCCGTCGGTGCGGCGGGAATCGCCGCCCCGGCCACGACCTCTACCTGGTCCACCCAGCCACAGTCCTGATCCCGGCTGATGCTCGAGTCTTTGACATATCGCCAGCGAAGCGTATACGTACGCACCTCGCTCAGCTCGTAAACCGCCTGCAACCACTCGGTCTGACCGCTGATTTGCTCCTGCTGCATCCCGTCTATATAGAACTCCAGGAAATCGTACTGCAACTCCGACGAGACCTTCCACCAGAAGCGAACCGTCGCAGGACCCGAAACCGTCGTCTCCAGCCAACTCTCCTGATCGTCCCAGATATCTGCACTCTCGGCGGCCCATTCGCCACCATAAGATTCTTCACTCTGGAGAAACCAGTCGCTCCGCCCACCTGTTCGAAATGTACTGCCGAAGTCCCATGCTTCAGCAAAGGACCTCGGAACCAGACTGCTGTCCGCGTAGTCCTCATCGACCGCGTCAACTGCCACTTGCTCATACGATCTTGATACAGGAAGGAAGGTGAAACCGTCGTGGCCGGGCGTGACCGTCCCTGTCCAGCCGCGAGGGACGATCTGCGCATACCGTCCCTCCACATCTGTTACACCAACGCGATCATCGCCGAAATCGAGAACCGCTCCGGAAATGCCCACGTCATAGTCTTCGTACACCCGCCCGCTGATGAGAACTCCGCAAAACTCGTCGGCACCCATATCCACGCGGGTAAGGCCGTCTCTGTCACCGTCACCTAATCGGTCTTCTCCATCGAGATCCAACTGCCCGGAACCGGTAGCCCATGTCGGATCACCGGTGTCGATACAGGGTGAATCCACGGAAAGGCGATAGTCGTCGAGCAGCAGCGGATCGTTGGAGATGTTCCCTGTCCCGGGGTCGCCGCCGCTGATACAACTGTACGTCGCAAGGCAGTTGTGCAGGTCGTCGACATTGTCCCACAGAATGCAGTTCGAAACACTGACCCCGTTGCCAACGCTGTAAATGCCGTAATCACTGTTTAAAATAGTACAATTTGTTATCTCGGCGGTGCAGCCTGTATCCACCCACACGCTTACATCGTTGTTCGTGAAATAGCAATCTCTGACAACCACCGACGACGGATTCTCAAGGCCATCCACATTTGCACTGATTCCACTATCGTTGTCTCGGACGATGCAGTTCTCTACATTCCCCGAACGACCGTAGCAGACAATCGCTTCCGCACCATTGTTCTCGAAAAGGCAGCGGCGAACGGTCCCTCCCTGCAGGCTGACACCCGCCCCCTGGCTGTTCCGCACTGCGAACCCGTCCACAATCACACCCGAAGGTATCGTCACGCTGACTGAATACCACTGCTCGTTTTGCCCATCGATAACGGTGCTATTGACCGTATCCCAATTGCCCGGATTCGTGCTCCGCAGCACAATTGACTTATTAATGCTGATGTTCTCGAAGTAAGTACCCGGCAGCACCTCGACAGTTTGTCCGTCAGTCGCTTCGGAAACAGCATGGCGAATGAAGCTGTACCAGCGATTCTGGTCCGTATTGCGAACACGGTTGGGCTGGTAATTGAACCACCATGCGGGTCCGACGGTCACCTCGCCGTCGGCATCGACCTGGTCGACACGCCAGTAATACTTGCCGGGCGTCAACACTGCGAGGATTTCGTATTCAGTATCCGACTGCGTCTGAACGTAGGCCTCCGACTCCATATCGGCGCTCTCGACGCCGGTTCTCGTGGTTCCCAAAAACAGCCTGTGACTGACCGTACCAGGCCACGCGGTCCACTGCAGTCGTAACCCGGGGTATTGTGTTGCCACTGAATCCGGCTCAGGCCGGGGGGCCGAAGCCTGGCCCGGCTCTGTACCAACACCCTCCAACAACCACTTCTGGTCCTCTATCCATTCCCATATCTTATAGGCACCCATACGCAGAGCCTGTTGATACGTTGTTGAAAGACCCGCAAGTCTCCATTGCCCTTCCTGCTCGATGAACCACGGCGCGCCGGAATCCGTCACGCCAATCCATACCTGATCTTCAGGGTACGCCCCATGACCGATGGACAATGCTTCATAGGTCCCGAAATAAGGTATGGTGCTGAATGACGGCGAATACCCGCGAATTTCGTTCTGGCCCCAGTGAAGATGTCCGTAGCCAACGCCGGTAACGGCTATCGTGCCCTCAAGGTATCGCTGGTAGCCGTAACTGCCTATCGCGATGGGTTCTCCCACTTCGTCCGCCTCGTCGAGAAGCTGCGACCACAAGCCCAGATTGGCAGGCAACCCCGTGTCTCTGCGGACGAGACGGCACAGGACGAGGTCCGCATGTGGACATTCGACGGTTTCCGCCACGAGGTACTCATCGTCAGACCCATTGCTGTTGTCGGCCTCGGGGCCGATATGAACCGTATCGCTTCCCGCCACTATCCCCCAGTGCTTGACCGTTACGACAAGATCGGGACCAATCACAACCCCGGTTGCCGCGGCCCCCCGGCCCGGACGAATAATTCGCGCCATGTAGCTGGTGTCTGGCCCCCCGCTCAGTTGATCGGACATCGGCCAACGACTGTCGTGACAGACAAGGGAATATGCGCTGCCCCCAAGGCACAAGACCGGCAGGATAACCTGTATCAAAGTCCTTTTACTACTGGCCATAAGCCCACCTCCCATCCCCGCCTGAATAAACCACGTGATTGCAAATTGGTTACGTCGCCACAGAATGAACGGAATCATACCAGCAACACGCAGACGTCTGTGCTCCCACTCCCTGATAATCCGAAAGATATGTGTTATCAATCCAAGTGCGAGCGAAAACTCGGCCAGCCTGCGCCACCGCCTCCACGCCAGACGCTGAGGCTACGCCACTGGCATGATCCTCCGTCGCACGCTCAGACAAGGGACCTGTTCAGCCCCAAAACCACATCTCTTCACATTGACTGCCTATATTATAAGACTTTGTCATATGAAAGCAAACAACTTGCACTTTGCTGGTCGGCGTCTAATCACGCGCCTCACACAGCTTGCCCGGCATTCCATACAGAATTATCAGACCATCTTCAATCTATACCGCCGGTAATACCGCAAGTTCTCCTTTATGTACGCTTTTCCTCGCCTCGAAGCTAACAAGAAGGCGATTCGCGGCCATCCACACCACAGACGTTCGCCTATGCCGATCTCGCGTTCGGCCGGTGAGCGTCTCCATCGCCATCCGTATCTGCCTTCCGCTCGGCAAATGGGAGCACTGACCAGTCAAACCCGGAGTCAAACGCCAGCGGATCTACACCGGCCCCAACCAGCACCCAACTCCAATGCCTATCAATCGTTAGAACGCCCCACTTGCTCCTTGAGACGGGGCAAAGACCACGCCATGTGGGGATGCAGAATTTCTTCACGATTGCTTGTTGTACCTGTATCTCTCGAAGTGTATAATTCCGATAATACATTGCGCTTTGGTGCGAGATCGGCATCAGGCCTAATCATGGCTGTTGCCTTCGTGCCGCTTCAGTTCTATCAAAAATCGGATGAGGGCCATGCAACACTCAAGGAGGTTGGTGCTTGCAACAACAACCGGGCCATAGGACGGCCTGCGGTCCTCAATTGCGCACATAGGGTATTCGCCTGAGAAAGGAGGCTCGTATGAAGACCCTGCTGTGGATGTATGGTGTCTGGCTCTGCATGCTCGGACCAGGCCTGCGGGAGGTCCCCGCCGGCGATTTGACGGAGTTGGTCAAGGATGCCCGCTCGGCAGTCGTTACCGTACGAACATATAATAAGGATGGCGCACAGATCTCACAGGGCACCGGTTTCTTCGTCCACCCCGCCGGCCAGATGCTGACCTGCTATCACGTGCTCGAAAACGCCTATCGGATCGAGGCGAGAACCTTTGATGGGGGGATCTTCCCCGTCGAATCGGTCCTCGCAGTTGATGTCAAGGCAGATCTCGCCAAAACCATGGTGAAGTTGGGCGGCGCCACCGTACGCGCCCTGAAACCTGCAACAAGAATGCCGGAAATGGCCGAGCAGATCGTCGTGATCGGCACTCCCCTCGGACTCGAACAGACAGTAAGCGTGGGCATAGTTTCGGCACTTCGTGAGAACTGGAGCAAAGCGAAAGCCTTCCAAATGTCGGCCTCCATTTCGAAAGGATCCAGCGGCAGTCCCGTGCTCGATCTTGAGGGCAGAGTCCTGGGCGTGGCTAGTTCACAGATCATCGAAGGCCAGAACCTCAATTTCGCGGTCTCATTCGAACCGATCCAGAAAATCCTGCACGCCAAGACCGGCACAGGCACGTCGTCTTTGCAACAGGCCGTCCCAATCGACGAAGCCGCGGTTGCCCAAGTCATGCGCCGCGCCCGCAGCTGGTTTTCGCGCGGCAAGTACGAGCTCGCTCTCGAATACATCGAGAACGTTGGCGAGGGTTCTCGCCAATACAGATCCGCCATGCTCTTGTCGGGGATGTGCCATGGCGAATTGGGCCAACATGATCAGCAGATTCTATCTTACAGACGCGCCCTTCGAATGAATCCCGCGGACATCGAGGCCTATTTAGCTCTGGGCATGGCCTACGGTGCAGCCGGAGCCCACGCAGAGGCCATACGAACTTATCGCGATGCAGTCGGTCGCGCACCGACTCGAACAGATATCCACCTGCTGCTTGCCCTGGCGTACGGCCAGGTCGGCGCACATCGCGACGCGGTGGAAGCTTACAAGGGCGCAATCAAGATCGATCCTGCATGTGCTGATGCCTACTATGGCATAGGCATCGCCCAATATAAGCGGGGTCGCTTTGAAGCGGCCGTGAAGGCGTATGAACAAGCACTGAAGTACCAACCCGAGCACACAGGAGCCCGACTCGGCCTCGGCCTGGCACTTGCAGCTCTCGACAGAACGGAGCAGGCGATGGAACAATACAGCGTACTGAAGGATACCTCGCGCGACATGGCCGATCGGCTATTGGCGGCCCTTGAAAAATGAAGTTGGCCCGGGCCGGCTGCACCGTGTTATATCACCGTCCGCACGGCAAGAACGAGCGAAACGACACCTCCAAGCAGCGCCCCCGCTCCAATAAGTCCGCCAACCACCACTACTAAGGAAAGCCCTTGCGATTGCATCGGGTCATCACCATGCCCCTGCCGTCCCGCGAGCCTTCCATACAACACACCTGAAAAGCCTATCCAGCTGACAGCAAAAAGCGTCAATGCCAGAGCGAACATATACGGCGTACCGAACAGAAGACCTCGTGAATGCAGTCGCATAAGAAAGACGGCCGCCACAACGGCCTCAATCGCGCACAAAACCGCCGATATTCCCAAACAAAATCTCGCACTCATCTTCTCATCCAGCCGGCATTGGAGCATTTCCGCCAGTTCGGACTGTCCCTCTTTCACCGCTCGCAAAGCCGGCCAGACTCCGTTGTTGTCAACTGCTTCCGCATCCGCGCCCTGGTATAGCAGCAATTTGGCAACAGCTTTTTGCCCGTTTATCGCCGCACAGTGCAGCGGAGTAACGCCGGCCTTGTCCCGTGCGTTCACATCAGCCCCGCTGGCAAGCAATATCTCGGACACTTTCACCTGCCCACCAAGGGCAGCCCAGTGCAATGGCGTTAGACCAAGCGGATCGCGACTGGCGTGCAGATCGGGCATTTCCTTCAGCTTGCGCTCGACATCGTCAACGAAACCAAGACCGGCAGCACTGAAGATATCAGTTGTGGCCCCGCGTGAAATGAATAGCTCAGCAATCTCATTGTGACCGCTCATGATACAATGATGCAGCGGCAGCAGCCCTGCGCTATCCTCCGCATTGATCATGTCCGGATCATTCTGCAGTTGTTCATTGATGTGCTCGCTGTCACTGCTGCATATCAGCTCGACCAGTTGCTTATCCCGCTTGTCCATATCCACCTGCCATCGTTAGTGGGCACGCAACCAATCGTGCCGCATATACTTATCCGTCCATGTCGTATACGCACCAGAGCAGCCGTACCGGCGTCAGTTTCGGCGAGACTCCGGGACTGGCAGTGTAACACTTCCCGTCGCCCATTGCAAGCGCATCGCTGCGCTGGTGGCACGTCAACAGTTTCTTTCGTCACCCCGTCAATACCCCACCGGGCCAGACACCTCGCAAATCACGCCGCATCAGGCGACCGTGGCAGCGGCGTGGAATCTCTGACAATGCAACAACACCCGATAACTAGATGCCATATCGCAAGAAGTTCGGAAGCGATATAAGATTCTTCTAGTTTTACTACCGATAAGAATGCCTTTTCTCATGGAAAATGCCAATTCACTCCCCTCCCGATCCGAACAATCCGCATATTACCTAAAATTCCTAAAAACCCCGCCTTCACATCCCCGATATATCATCTGTAAGTAGTACAGTGCTGAAAGGAGATCGCACGATGGAAACACTGACAGAACAACGTACGGAAAAACGCAGCACGATCAAATGGCCGGTCAGTATGTGGTTGCCGGACGCCAATCGCTTCTTCAACGGCAAGAGTTGTAACGTCAGCAAAACCGGCGTATTCGTCAAGCTTCCAATGACCGCACCGTTGCGGCCCGGGAGCACCGTGGAGCTCAATTTCCCCAGAAGTACCGAACTGGCGACTGAAAAAGGCCAATACGCCAGGATCAAACGGGGCAAAGTCGTCCGCGTAGACAGACAATCCGTGCTTGAAGATGCCCAGATCGGAGTCGGCATCGCATTTGAATCATAACCACCCGTAAGAGACGATCTACAGAAGCCGCGGCGACGGAGAGCTTAGCGCAGGTTTCGGAGAAACGGGGCAATGGGAAAGTAAGGACCGAGGGCCGGGAAGGCCTCATCGGTCCTTTCCTCTTGCGCGAACGGAGCCACTTGCCAACAGACTAACTGCCCCACCGTACTACATTTCAACTGCTTTGCCGTAGGCTTACGTCTCGATCGACAGGCATCGGCCGTCTCCCTGCGCGACTTTTTTCTGCACATATTCGCAGGAATGGCGTTACAATATCCCGCTAAATGCGTCCGAGGCTATCGCGTGACAAACAGAGAACCGGTGCTGGCAGCTGCAGACTATGCTGTCGCTGAGACCAGTTTATGAAGACGAAGGGGAAAACGGATGAACCGAACGATTCTGTTCAGAAGTACCATCGTAGCGGCACTGGGCGGCCTTCTATTTGGTTTCGACACCGCTGTTATCTCCGGAGCCGAGAAATCCCTGATAGCGATCTTCGACCTAAGCAACCTCTGGTACGGCTTCACGGTCGCCAGCGCTCTGATCGGCACTATCGTCGGATCCATCACCGTCGGCCGGCCCTCAGACGTCTTTGGCCGCAAGAAGACACTGATGATGATGGGCGTATTCTACTTCGTCTCCGCGGTTGGCAGTGCTCTGGCATGGAACTGGTACTGGTTTCTCATCTTCCGCTTTATCGGCGGTATTGCAGTCGGCGGCGCAAGTGTGGTCTCGCCGACATACATCGCAGAAATATCGCCCGCGAGGCTCCGGGGCCGCCTTGTGGCTGTTACTCAGTTCAACATCGTGTTCGGCATTCTGCTCGCGTTCTTATCTAATTACATCATTACGACCATGAACCTCGGCGCCGTCGAGTGGCGATGGATGTTCGGCGTTGAGGCATTCCCCGCCGCAGCATTCTTCTTCCTTCTCTTCGCCAATCCCAACAGCCCTCGATGGCTCGTCGCGATCAAAAAGGTCGATCAGGCGCGAGAAGTCCTTTCCAGGCTCGGGACGGATACCGCAACCGTCGAGCAGGAACTCGAGGCTATCCAGAAGTCGCTCGACTTGCAGCATCACAGTCTCGCAGAGCCTTTCTATTGCTCGAAATACTCCAAACCGATCATGCTGGCCGTGTTGATTGCTATGTTCAACCAACTCTCTGGCATCAACGCCATCCTATATTACGCACCGCGCATTTTCGAAAAAGCCGGCGCCGCCACCGAGAGCGCGATGTTCCAATCGGTCATCATCGGATTCACGAACCTCCTATTCACGATGCTCGCACTGGCGATCATCGACCATTTCGGCAGAAAGCGCCTCATGCTTATCGGCTCGCTCGGATATATCGTCAGTCTTGCGGCCGCTGCGGTGGCGTTCTTTTTCTATGGTGACAACTTCACGCCGGTCGGAGGAAAGATTGTCCTTGTTGCACTAATCGTTTTCATCGCATCCCATGCCTTTGGTCAAGGCGCCGTCATCTGGGTATTCATCAGTGAGATCTTCCCCAATCGTGTCCGCGCCAGGGGGCAGGCCCTTGGATCCTTTACGCATTGGTTCATGGCCGCATTGGTATCGTGGACCTTTAAGCCCATCGCGGAGAAACTGGGCGGGGGACCTATCTTTGCCATCTACGCCTTTATGATGGTCCTGCAACTGCTCTGGGTCATCTTCATGATGCCGGAAACCAAAGGCGTCCCACTGGAAGAGATCCAGAAAGAACTTGGCATCGAATAACTTTTTGAAAAAATGTGTTTTTTGGGTTGCACGAAATGTGGCCGCACATTATTATGGTATAAAATTAGTTCCCAAGCTCCCGGGTTCTCTCTCGCTTTCTCGCTTTTTCCTCTCCCTCCGCACAACTCGGGGGCATTTTTTGTCAACATCTCACCCTTTTCCTGCGGACATTTGCGGTTCCGTCATCCTGCCGAGCCTGCAATACGATGGTTCGATGAAAAGGACCTGGTGCCGGCTCGTACCGATCAAAGAGCCCATGTCCAGTCTTGATGGACGGTAATGCGATTTGCCATCAGGTTTGCCATTGGTTATGATGCCATTGGTATGCAACAGGTATGCCGGTCTTGAACACTGATTATTACGGAGACCTTCATGATGCAGACACGACGCGATTTCCTCAGAAGCGGCATTGGTTACGGGCTGACACTGGTGGCGGGCGCAGCGGCGCGGGGCGCTTCGACCAACCGGTCGCGGCCGAACTTCGTTTGGCTCGTTTCCGAAGACAACTCCAAACACTTCCTCAGGCTCTTCGATGAAAACGGTGCCCAAACGCCCAACATCGAGAAACTCGCCCGCAACGGAGTAGCCTTCACCCGAGCTTTCTCGAACTGCCCGGTGTGCTCGGCCGCTCGCAGTACGCTGGCGACAGGCTGCTACGGCGCGCGCATCGGCACACATTTCCACAGAAAATACCAGACCGTCCCCCTGCCTGGAGACCTCCAACCGTTCCACGTCTACTTCCGCAACGCCGGCTACTACACATCCAATAAGAAGAAGACCGATTACAACTTCAAGATCGACGGGAAATCCTGGCATTCGTCGGGTGATTGGCGCGGCCGCAAACCGGGGCAACCCTTTTTTCACATGCAGAGTTTCGGAACAACCCATGAAAGTTCGCTGCATGGCTCGATCAGCGACAAGCCTACGGATGAGGGGGCCGAGGCTTTTGTTCCCCCAATTCATCCCGATACGCCGCTCTTTCGCAATACATACGCCCACTATCACAGTCGCATTCGCAAGGTGGATGACCAGATCGGGGCTGTTGTCGATGAGTTGGAAAAGGACGGCCTTCTCGAGGATACGTTTATCTTCTACTTCGGCGACCACGGCGGCGTATTGCCCGGCAGCAAAGGCTATGTCTATGAAACAGGGCTCCACGTACCGCTGGTCGTGCGAATTCCCGAGAAATACAAGCATCTCGTGAACCTCAATCGCGGTTCCCGCAGTGAAGGCTTCGTCAGCTTCGTCGATTTCGGCCCTACGGTGCTGCACCTGGCGGGAATTGAAGTGCCCGAAGAAATGGACGGAAAGCCGTTCATGGGGCCGGGCATTTCGGCCGACGACCTGCAGAAGCGGGACGAGACTTTCGGCATGGCCGACCGCTTCGATGAGAAGTACGATCTCGTTCGAACGTTGCGCAAAGGCAAGTTCAAGTACATGCGCAGCTACCAGCCATTCAACTTCGACGGCCTGCAGAACAACTATCGCTACCGCATGGCGGCTTACAGACAGTGGCGGGAAATGTACCACGCGGGAAGACTCGATTCGACCCAGAGCTGGTTTTTCGAGCCGCGAGAACCCGAGGCTTTGTACGACGTGCAGGCCGATCCATACGAGACGAAGAATCTGGCAAGAAACCCCGAGTATGCAAAGGTGCTTGTGGAGATGCGCAAGCGTTTCAATGCCAAAGTGAAAGGACTGCCGGACTTGAGCATGTTCCCTGAGAGCTATCTGGCGAAAGAGGCGTGGGGCAATCCCGTCGAATTCGGCCGCAGGAACAAAGATCGTATTGCACGCCTGGTGGATATCGCCGATCTATCTCTCGAGCCGTTCAGCCGAGCCCGCGCCAGGATGGCCGAAGCACTGTCATCCGATGACCCATGGGAACGGTACTGGGGCCTGATCGTGTGCAGCAGCCACGGTAAGGCAGCCATCAGTTTCGTCGACAAAGCGAGGTCCATCGCGAAAAAGGACAAAGAGCCGCTGGTTCGCGTACGTGCAGCCGAGTTCCTCGGACTGATCGGAGCTGCCGATCCGCGCCCCGTTATCATGGACGTCCTCGCCACTGCCGAACATCCGCTCGAAGCCCTGCTGACGCTCAACACGGTCGTCCTGCTTCGCGATGGCAAGCCAGGCCACGATTTCAGCATCGCGGACAAAGACATCAAGGCCAAAGATTCACTGATAAACCGCCGTCTGCAATACCTGGCACAGTAGCCACGCAGCAAGGCAAGCGGGCGGCAGGAGAAAACGACATGAAACACCCGTGGATCGTTCTGTTGTTGACATGCAGCGTTATAGCCGGAGAGGCAGAAAACGGATTGATTCGCAACGGCCTGATACTCGATCTCAATGCCGACAAAGGTATCGAAATCGAGGACGATAATCGCGTGGTCAAATGGACAAATCAGGTATCTTCATTCGCTGCACGCGACTTCGTCAAGCAGGACAAAGGCCGGAAGAAACCGGGTTCAGGCAGGCCCACCCTCAGGAAATCCGTCGCTGCCATCGGCGGGCACGACACCGTTGTGTTCAAACGCCAGGAACTCGTGAACTTCCATGAGGACGCCTTCGACCATCTCATCACAGGCAGCGGTTATACATGGCTGGCTGTCATGTGCGTGCATGAACAAATCGTGCAATTGAAAGACGTCAACTCATTCCTCGGAAACCTGCGAAACGGAGGCAACTACGAAGGAATCTGGGGAAACGTCACCGATGACAAGCGCCTTTGGATCGGCTCGCGCAACGGAATTACTTTTGGCCGCTGGGACCGGAACAACCCGATGGTGCTCGCTCCTGAACCAATCAAACAGAACAAATACTACGTTCTGGCGGGCCGTATGGGCGCCGGAAGAGGTACTGTGCAGATTGAGGCGTTTGTCAACTGTCACAAATCGGTGGCAGCCAAGTCATTTCCTGTCAATCCACAAGCGAATGCATCCAAACTCGCAGTCGGGCAGGAGCGCGATGCTACGAACCACCCGGGTCGCGAATCATTCGACGGAGAGATCGCTCGTTTGCTTATCTACGAGCGTCCGCTGACAGACGAAGAGTTGAAGCGCACGATACGCTATCTGAAGAAAGAGTACCGTATCGAGCAGTAATTGGAAACGCCGGAATACCGAATACGTGGTACGCGGCAAGCGCATTGCCCGTAATGCCGGAATCATCTCCCAATGCAGAAGAGCTTTTGCGTCGTGCGGATAAAAAGATGACCGCTCGCTGCACTGATCGACGCTCGCACGACATCGCCTCCGGACGGATCATCCATTGAAATCGTATGCAGGACCTTTCCGTCGGCAGCATCAATCACGGCGGCTTCACCGGAATGGTCTATGAGATAGATCTTCCCATCCGCTGCCAACGGTGAGGCCTCGTACTTGGCATTGCCCGGCGTACGCACGCTCCATTTGATTTGGCCTGTGGCCGGCTCGACCCGGGAAAGATGCTTCTGCAAATCGTTGAGAATGAAGAAATCCTCATCATAGAAGGCGGGGGTCGGAACATCCGCGGAGATCTCGCGATTCTCTCGGCCGCTGACCCATGCAACAGCGTCACCGCCAAGATTACCCGTACCCTTCGGTCGAATTGCATACACGGGGTCGCCTTTCGGCGCACAGACCAGAACAATACCTTCGCCCGTCACAGGCGAGGGAACATGCCTCCAGTGAGGGATTCGTCGAGGATTCCATGTGCCCCATCGCCACAATTCGCTTCCCGTCACCAGGTCGTGCCCCGTTAGCGCGTCGCCGCCAATTACGAGCAGTTGGCGCTTGCCCTGGAGAATCGCGGGGACAGGCGTTGTGAATGCTTCGCGAGACTCGGCCCGGGCCTTGCTCGGACGAATATGCCGCCACATCGTCTTGCCGGTCTCCGGATCGATGGCCAGGAGATACGATTCATTCCTGCGGTCCGAGAAACCGCGGCCGCGCACCGATACATCACGCTGCAATACCTGGATGTACAGTCTGCCGTCAATAAGCGTCGGACTGCTGCTGAACGTCCAGAGGAATGCGAATTCGCCGTAATCTCGCTGAATATTGCGTCCCCACTTCCGCTGACCTTCAACGTCATAGCAGACCAGCTCGCCATTCGAATAGAAGAATATTACGATCTTGCCGTCTGTCACAGGAGACGGGGCCGCGAAGTTGCTGCGTCTGTCGCGGCGCAATCCTCTTGCAACATCGCGTAGCCAGAGATGCTTGCCGGTGGTGCGATCGAAGCACAGCGCCATCAGCATGGCCCGCTCCGGATCGGTGCTGGATATGAACACACGGTCGCCATAGATGATGGGAGTCGCCGCCGACGGACCCGGCAAATCCGCTGACCATGCTACATTGTCCGTCCGGCTCCACTTGGAGGGCAGGTCTATCTCATGGGTCGAACCATTATAGTAAGGCCCGCGCCAGTGTGGCCAATCGGCACCGAAAACAGCGGAAACACTCAGAAGCACTATGATCCAAGTTGTCAGTAGTCTGTTCATGAGTCGCATGCACCCCCAAAGAGAACATTCTTGTCTATGTCGTTCCAGGCCATTTGCCATCCAATAAAACTGCTATTGTGCTCGATCATAACATAATCGACCCAGCCGTAACAAGGGGGCACAGATGCGATGCCGTGAAAAATCATCTCTGGACATCAGCATCTAAATGCCCTGGACTTTCACCTTGTGGCCACAGCGATTGACAGCCTGGTTTCTGATGTGCTCAAGCAGAATCGGAAAGTGGACCTGCGGCCTGATGCGTCTTTTCGAATCGTGTGAGTCTAAACGGGCAGCCTCCAGGATTCGGGACTTCTCCCATTCTCTCGGCTCGATTTCGAGTTCGATCCGAAAGCCATTTTTCTCAACTGCAGTGAGGTCGGGCACAGGCAGAAGATACGGTTTCGCATCCGGGCAGTCGGACACAGAATTCACCAATGAAGGGCTAACAAGGCCATCGCCTGTCCCAATGTCGAGATTCCGATGCGCGATGATAGTGAAGATTCCTTTGCTTCGATACCATCGGCCTTTCACCTTTTCGGAAGCCCTCCGGCCAACTATCGCAGGTTGTGCGCCGAGCAGTTGCAGATAGTGGTCGAGTGCAAGTTCCGCAGCAATCTCGAAGCTTCGCTCCTGATCGCGCAGGGCGCGGGCAGCAACATGTGTTCCAAGCAGATTGGAATAGATGTCTTCCCACGCAAATGCCGATTCAAACGCGGGTCGCAGACCCTTGGGCTTATACCCATACCACGTCAGGATTTCATGCCATGTCGTGGCCACATAAGCGAAATGCCGGCCCAGGGAAATCGCGACCTCCCGTGCAATATGCTCTCTCCGCTCGGGCGTCGTCGCGTGCCACTGATTGGGATATGTGAACGTCACGTGATAGCGAGAAGGTTCGCGGAGTTTGAAGGCAAATCCAGTACGCTCCAAACGGATATTGTCCAGCGTAACGGCCGCGAGAAAGCCGGCCCAGTCGATAGCCTTGCGAACATGGGCAATATCGATGTGTCCTCCCCGGCATGTATAGACAATACCGTTCTTCTCCGACCACTTCAGACGGTACGCATGCGGCCCCAGATCGTCCGGTTCCACAAATTCAATTCCGTGCGTAGCGCTTGCATATGAACCCGGGCGAATACGGGGACGCACGCGTCCGTCAATCCCGCGAAAACGCCACGGCTCGGCCACATCCCGCACCGGAGGATTCCAGAGCCCCTGGCACGTAATTGCCCCAACGAAAGTGAACGTTGATTTGCACCCGCCTGCAATGAGTGCGACCGATAGGCAAAGGACATATAACCAGCAGTTCATCATACTACACTTCCGATGTCGCACCATTGAGCTATAGGTAGGAACGCTCATACCTTATGCAATCACAGAATAGCAGAATGAATTTGCGGGGGCAATGAATCAATACTCGCCTCCACCGACCAAGCCCGACTTGGTCAGTTGATTCACAATCACTGTACTGGCCGTTAGGACTGGCCTGTGTGGATGCGCAGCTTTGAATACTACTGAGGCGGCTGCGACCTCCTTGCTCGCTGCTGGAACGCCCCAACATGCACTCGTATCGCGAGACAACATATATCCTCAACAACCTGCCGGATCGTTATTATGGGTCAATGGGCCGCTGGTTCTTCGGGTATTTGGCTTGTGCAGCGGTTTGTTCGTATACTTATTATTGAGCCCTCCCGCGGACGATGTGGCCATTTTTGTTTTAATGGAGAGGTCGATGTCATGAAAACACTCCAAGTCTCCGACGAAGTGTACGAAAAACTCCTGAGGTTCGTGGTCGATCCATTTGACGACACAGCCGATATCGTTATCGGTCGCGTAACGGAGATCGCGGAAAAGGCGAAGGAGCACTTCTCCCATCTCGAGGCCCGCCGCCGGGGCAACCGAGGGCCATACTTCGGTCCCGAGCGAAGGCAGCAGGCAGAAGGCGAACCATCAGCCGAAGGGACAGACGCATCTGTCGAGGCGCAGCAAGAGCCGGCATTGGTCTCCTGACTTGAACCACTCGAGGCGGCCGGCCACCCCCCGGCACATTCCAACACACAGACACACGCCTGCAGACAGCGTGCGGCTCTCTTCTTATCCGCATGCCGCTCGTTCGATCTGCATGTACGGTTCCCCGTGCACAAACATCATGCTCGTCGCAGCACAGACGCCCTGATTACAACAGCGCGAGCCTCTGCGCTACGTCCCTGTCATGCCTTGCCATGAGAACCGCATTCGTGTAGAACAGCGGTCGTTGAGTGCAACATCCCGGGCACGCTGGCGATGACAGATCTCATTCAGTGGAGGTTCTGCATTACCGCTGGTGATTGCTCTGTTCTTGATTAACAACAAACAATAGTAAACGAAAATGGGTTAGCAGCATGGGAACCATGACGATCATCATCATTACAACTGCAGTAGTCGTCTTTGTCTTGCTTGCGCTGATAATACGTCTTCTGACGCGGCGGGCGGAGGGCAGACAGCAGGAACGAATACGCAGGCGCAGTCGCGTGGCCCCCATCGAAACCTCGTCGCCAATCGACGATCCTCTGAAAGAAGCCAAGAAGACCGCTTTGGAGAGTATCCGGTTTCGATACACGATCATCCGCCACGTTTTCATCGTCCTGCTGCTATTGGTATTCCTGCTGGCCATGGCATTTCCGCTGCTGGGTACTCTGCCGGCGGCCATGCTGTCCGGCTTCGTGGCGATTGTCGGTGTCATTATAGGAATCGCCGCCAGACCGGTGATCGAGAACTTCGTAGCCGGTGTCATTATCACCTTGTCGGGCTCCATACATGTAGCTGACACGGTGATCATCGACGACAAGTACGGGACCATCGAAGATATCACACCGACACACACGGTTATCAAGTTGTGGGACTGGCGGCGGTACGTAATGCCCAATTCGATAGCGTTGTCCAGGGACTTCCTGAATCTGACGCTGCACGACAGTTATCAGTGGGCCAAAGTGGATTTCTGGGTCTCACCTCAGGCGGACCTGAAGGTGGTGGAACGCGAAGCGATTGCAGCCGCTTGCGACAGCAAGACATTTGCCGACCACGAACCGCCTCACTTCTGGGTCATCGAGATGGGCAAACAAGCAACACGCTGCTGGGTTACCGCCTGGGCCGACAGCCCAAGCGACGCCTGGCAGTTGAAGCACGATATCCGCAGGCGACTGGCCGGGAAGTTGAAGGACTGCGGGATAGAGCCCAATCTCTTCAACCTCAAGATGGAGGAGCCAAAAGAGGGTGCACCGCAAAACCCAGAAGGGAATTAAAGACGAAATACAGTGCATGTTTTGGGTGTTTATGTGCGTTGACAAGCCGACCGAACATTGGTATCGTTGGATTATTATGTGCCGACGATAAAATGTTCGCAGTCGTCTGCGGGCTACGCGCAACAGTCTGAGCTGCCGAGCGGGCAGCCGGACATCCTGAATCGAATAATCAACAAGACAACACGGAGGATTACAATGGCCAAGAAACAAAGCAGAAAGCAGAAGAGAGAGAAGGTCATAGAGGTCCTGAACAAGGCCCGCGGCATGGAGTTGCAGGCCATAGCCCAGTACATGAACCACCACTATAATCTCGATGACATGGACTACGGCGACATGGCCGCGAAAGTCAAATTGATAGCCGTCGACGAAATGCGACATGCCGAGGATTTTGCCGAGCGTATAAAGGAACTCGACGGTGAACCTGTCACAGAACCGATCGCCAAAGCCAGGAGCAGCGATGATGTGGAAGTGATTTTCAAGTCCGATCTGAAGCTCGAGGACGATACGCTGGACGACTACAACGATTTTCTGGAAGTGTGCAGAGAAAACGGCGACAGCACCAGCGCGAAGATATTCGAGAGGATTATCGACGAAGAACAAATGCACTTCAACTACTTCGACGATGTGCGCGACCATATTGAAAGACTGGGACAACCTTACCTCGCCCGCATTGCCGGAACGCCCTCAACGACGAACCTGAATTCGCCCGGTTTCGCAGCGAGAGAAGGTGGCGACGCCGCGGACGAAGGGGCGTAGAGTCGCCCAACACACTTTGTGACGACACCGATTGGCATCGACTGCCATCATCTGAATTGGTGCGTGCAGGCCTCAACGACTGTCCCAACGCGCAAAACCCGGGGGCAATCCGATGAGCATCCTATGCCTGAATGTGGCTTAATGCACCGGTAGCAAATTGTGTGAGGATAGCTTGGCTATGCGTTTAAGACAGAATCCCATGCAGACTATTGCGGGGCCGAACCTCATGATGGTCATCGCGTTAATCACAGCAATCCTCGCACTTGGCGCCCGCTGCGATCAGATGGAAGCTCACAAGATCCTGATGCCCGTAGTCCGTGGTGACTGGTGGAAGATCGCAGACGATAATCCTGACGTCGAACCCTTTCAAATCGTGCAGGACGGGACGTCGAACACATGCGACTTCACAATCTTCCAGGACACAGCGGACACCTGGCATGCAATCGCCTGCGTCCGCGGGACTGACGCACCCGGCCAACGCGTGTTTCACCATTGGACAAGCCCGAAACTCACGGAAGAGAACTGGACACCTCGCGGCGTGCTGAAGTGGCCCCGAGGCACGCGACTGGGCCAACCAACCAGCGTTCAGGCGCCGCACTGCTTCACGTACGAAGGCACGTACTACTGCTTCTATAACAGCGGCGGTGCAGCCCGCGCAATGATCGGTAAAGATGGCAAAACGTGGCGGGTCTTCCATAACAGACAAGGCAAAGCGGAACTGTTTCCGATGGGGCGGGATGTGATGATCTTCCAGGACACTGCCCGCAAACGATGGATGGCTTTCTACTGCGGCCACATAGAGCAGGACGGCCACCGCAAGGCCGCTATGGTTGCGCGACCGGCCCCTGCACTGGCCGGTCCGTGGAATGACGACGTATTGAGCATTCGAACGGCGGGCAATCCGGAGTCGCCCTTCGTCGCACATCGTGGAGAGCACTACTATCTGCTGCAGCAGATGACCGTCTACATTTCGAATACTCCCGAGAGATTTGAAGGCGAGCCGTTGACGCATCTGACCGGTATCTGGTACTCGGGTAAATGGGCTCCCGAGATTGTTACTTGTGAGGGACAAGACTACCTGGCCGGCTATGGACGAGGTTTATGGCTCGCAAGGCTCGATTGGGTGCCTATGACCAGAGCCGAGGCCGAAGAACACGCCAGGCCAATACTTGACAAGGTCCGTCGCGGACGAGAGGCGGCCAGGCAACGCGAGGCCCGCCGGGCAGCTCAACAAGCATCAGAGAAATGACCACGCGAGAGCCGTCTTCGATCTATCCCGCCTGCCGCCGAGGACTTGGAGGACAAGAATAAGGCACGCCGGCCAGCCTCCAGCAGCCCCATTCCTTCGACTCACGAGCGCGACTGCACACATGCGCCAATGCCGAGCCATTGCAACCCCGCGATCCCCTTCCTATAATCAGAGGTATGGGTACCGCCCGATGCGAAGTCCTCGAAGATCGGGAACCGTGTGAATAGCGTCGTACTGAAACCGAAACTGTAGAATATCAAGAGGATCAAGGAGCCAGGAAATGGACAACAACAAGACCAAGAGTACTTCTGTCGTATCACGCAGAGATTTCCTCAAGGCGGGAGCGGCAACCTCAGCGGCGGTCGCATTCGCACCCGGCAAAGCGTTCGCTGCAGGCTCCGACACAATACGCATAGCCCTGATCGGGTGTGGCAGTCGCGGCACGGGAGCCGCGAAGAACTGCCTGGCATCGTCGGAAGGTCTGCAACTAATAGCCCTGGCGGACCTGTTCGAAGACAAGCTCGTCGCCGGCCTGGCTGCGATCAAGAAGGACTTTCCGGACCAGGTCAAAGTGACACCCGAAACGACTTTTGTCGGATTCGACGCCTACAAGAAGGTCATGGCCATGAAGGACGTCGATGTCGTACTTCTGACGACGCCGCCGGGGTTTCGTCCGACAATGGTGGCCGCAGCGGTCGAAGCGGGCAAGCACATCTTCATGGAGAAGCCCGGCGGTGTAGATCCGGTCGGAATTCGTTCGTTGATGGCCTCTGCCGACAAAGCCGATGAGAAGGGCTTGTCAATCGTCGTTGGCACGCAGCAGCGATGGCAGCCGCAGTATCAGATGGTCATCGAGAAGCTTCGCAACGGCGAGCTCGGTGATATCGTCAGCGGCCAGGCCTATTGGCACTGGGGCAGCTCGAAATGGCACTGGCAGCCACGGAAGCCGCAATGGTCGGATATGGAATGGCAGATTCGCTGCTGGCCCTATTTTGTGTGGCTCTCAGGCGATCACATCGTCGAACAGCACATGCACAATATGGATATCATCAATTGGGCCATCGGCTCGCCTCCGATTCAGTGTCTGGGCATTGGCGGCCGACAGCAGCGAACCGGACCTGAATTTGGAAATATCTGGGATCACTTTGCCGTCGAGTACGAATACGAGAACGGCATTCGCGTCGCCAGCTACTCGTCGCAGATCCAGGGATCAACGTCCCGCGTAGGCGAGCGCATCGTCGGAACCAAAGGCTCCTTCTGGACGGATCGGGGAAAAGGCTACATCACCGACACCAGGGGCGAGAAGATATGGTCCTACGAGGGCAGGAACTGGAGCGGTCTTGTGGCTGAGCATGCGGGACTGATTAAGAGCATTCGCGACGGCAAGCCCATCAATGAGTGCAGACGCCTGGCTACGAGCACAATGACAATGATCATGGGCCGAATGAGCGCCTATACGGGCCGGGCACTGAGTTGGAAATGGGTGATGAAATCCTCGAAACTCGATCTGTCACCCGAAAAACTGCAACTTGGCCCCCTGCCTGTCAGACCGGTGGCGGTACAGGGAGAAGTTCTGCCCGTATAGCATGATTCATCGCTTCCGTGGGATGGCGACGACGGGACGAAGCTCTGTCCGCCGAATGGGAAATCGCAGGATTGGCGTTAGGTAACCCAGTCGGGACAGGGACATCTCGGCCGGGCGTTTGTTTCCATATCCTCTCGCGATACGCCGCAGTAAGCGCAGCCGCGGTGCAGAATATCTCGGAAAACTACGGAGGATCCATGGAATGCTCCATGACCTATCGAAGCAACAAATCACCATTGCATTGACGCAGCCACTCGATTACCATAAAGCCTCAAGTCCGGACCAAATCGTGCAAGGAGGTCACAGTATGAATACTCGCGACAGCTTGGTATACACAGCTCTCGCACTATGGCTGCTGATCGGCACAGGCTGTACACGAATGTCGTCGAACAGCGGGCCCGTGGAAAAACACGCGATTGCAATCGTGGCCCCCACGCAGGCCACGGATGTCGAGAATCTCGCAGCAAAGGAGATTCGGCGATATCTGTACGTGCGCACAGGTCAACTGCTGCCCATCATAACGAGCGATGACCTGCCGAAGTCGCCCCTTGGATGCATCGTGGTGGGAGCAAAGCAACGGACACTCCTGGCAAGCACAATACAAGACACCGAAGGTCTTTCGGGCATGCTAGACAACCTCGGGCCGGAGCAATACGCGATCAAGACCTTATCGCACGATAAACGCAAGCTCGTACTGATTGCCGGCGGTGACGCAATCGGAACACTGTATGGAGCATATCGATTTGCGGAAATCCTCGGCGTTCGGTTCTATCTGCACGGCGACATGATTCCGGACGAGAGGATGGAGCTTAGTCTGCCCGAGGTGGAAGAAACAGGCAAGCCCCTGTTTGCTGTTCGTGGGATTCAGCCTTTTCACGACTTTCCCGAGGGGCCCGACTGGTGGAACGCTGATGATTATAAGGCGATTATCGCACAACTTCCGAAACTGCGGATGAATTTCATCGGCCTGCACACCTATCCCGAAGGACACGCCGGGCCTGAGCCAACAGTCTGGATCGGTCTCGGCAGCGACGTCGAAAAGGACGGCACCGTGGCGTTCAGTTCGAAATCCAGCTATCAGAACACGTTGCGTGGCAATTGGGGATACGTACCGAAGAAGACAAGCGAATACACATGCGGCGCGGACCAGATATTCGAACGAGACGACTACGGCCCGAAGACGATGTACGGCATGATGCCGTGGCCGGAGACCCTACAAGAAAAGAATATGGTATTCAATCGCGTCGCCGCGCTGCTGCGCGAAGCATTCGAATACGCGCACGATCTGGGCGTCAAGACATGCGTGGGAACGGAGACGCCGTTGACCATTCCCATCGAAGTGAAGGATCGCCTCGCTGATTTGGGAATGAACCCTTCGGACACTAAGACGGTGCAGCGGGTTTATCAGGGCGTGTTCGAGCGTGTTGCCAGGGCCTATCCGCTGGACTACTACTGGTTCTGGACACCTGAGGATTGGACATGGAAGGACCCGAAGTCGGAGCGTATCGAGGCCACTCTCTCCGATTTGCGTGCAGCAATTGCCGCCCACCAGACCGTTGGGCCGGACTTCACGCTTGCCACCTGTGGCTGGGTCCTTGGCCCGCCGAGCGACAGAGCCCTGTTCGACACGTTCCTGCCCGGCCAAATGCCGATCAGTTGCATTAATCGCAACGTGGGATTCGCATTCGTCGAACCCGGGTTCGCAGCCGCCAAAGGACGCCCCAAGTGGGCAATTCCGTGGATGGAAGACGACCCGGCGATGATTATTCCGCAACTCTGGGTCGGGCGTATGCGCCGCGACGCGGCCGATGCGCTGGCGTATGGTTGTACGGGACTTATCGGTATACATTGGCGCACCCGCGTTCTGGGGCCAAACGTCTCGGCGCTTGCACATGCAGCTTGGGAGCAGACGACGTGGAATCCGCATTTCGGCAAGACGGTCGAACCGGTGGATGCAAGGCAACTCGAAGGCCGACGAGGCGGCGAAGTCGCAACCTTTCCCAACAACCCCATCGCTGATACGCAGGACGACCCGCTCTATCAAACCGTGGTGTACAACCTGGACGGTTATCAGATCAAGGTCCCCGACGGAACATACACGGTAAGGTTGAGATTCTGCGAACCCCATTACAGTGACAAGGCCAAACGCGTCTTCGGCATCAGGGTACAAGGCAGGAGGGTTGTCGAACGACTCGACGTCTTTGAGCAAGTCGGAAAGAACCGGGCGTTGGATTATACCTTCGCAGGGATCGAGGTAACCGACAGAATGTTGCGGATAGACTTCGTTCCTGTTGTTGAGTTGCCGTGCATAGCAGCCTTTGAAATCAAAGGCGACGACTTTTCGCGCAAAATCAACTGCGGCGGACCGGCATATGAAGATTACGAAGCGGACATGCCGGATGTCCAAACGGACACACGGCCCCGAGACCTTCCCGCAGAAGACTTTTACGCCGACTGGGCGGTTACGCAATTCGGCTGCGGCGCTGCGGCCGAAATTGGCGCCCTATTCTCCCGACTCGACGGCGGACCGTCCGTCGGTACGAGCGGTCAGCGCACAGCTAATCTACCTCGCCCCTCGACGTGGGTGGGAGGGCCGGGTGGAATCCAGCCTGATGAGCGGCCGTGGAAAGAGGTGAGTGAGGAATATCGATTCGTCGAAGAACTGGCAGCCTTGCGACCGCGAGTCAAAGGGCCCGGCAATCTCGAACGATTCGATTACTGGCTCAACAACTTCCGGTATCTCCGCGCCATCGGCAGGCTCAATTGCATTTGGGCGCAATTCAATGATGCAATGGAGCAGGTTGCAGCAACCAGGGGCGATGACGAAAAGAGCCGGTTGGCCAGGAAGATAGCTCTGCCCGTACGCAAGCAACTCGTTGCACAATTTGAAACAGTACAGCACTACCTCCTGGAAACGGTCGCGACCACGGGAGCAATGGGCAACGTGATGAACTGGCAACAGCATCTCATGCCCGATTTGCTGACCAAGCCCGGCAGGCAACTGGCGGAGGCGTTGGACGAAGAACTGCCCGCTGACGCCCGCCCGGGTCGCAGGTATAAAGGTGAGATGCGCATTATTGTGCCAACCGCGCGCGGCTCACTGCGCACCGGCGAAGATATGCAACTGACGGTAATGGTTCCGGGACAAGGCCGGTTGATCGATCTGGGTCTCTATTTCAGGCCGCTTGGGCACGGCCAGTACAAGAAAATGCCGTTTTCGCACGTTGCCCGCAGTGTTTATCGCGCAACGATCCCTGCAAATGTGATCGGCCGGTTGGATTTCGAGTACTACGTAGAAGCCAAACAGCGGTCGGGAAAGCAGTGTGTGTTCCCTGCAACCGCCCCGGAACTGAATAGGACCGTTGTGGTTATCAATGGCAAACAGGTACAATAGGTGTCGCAACTGATAGTCCCTGATTCGGACCGGGTCGGTGTGACGCAAGGAGATATGGTAATGAAAGAACAACGCTACAGCCGCCGTGGCTTTCTCAGAAAAGCAGGAGTAGGCGTTGCTGGCTTGGTAGCCTGCAACGGGATGGCTGGATCGGCAATACGAGGCGCGGAGAAAGATGTCAAGCCCGGTCCAAACTCGGCCGCACAACCAAAGCCCCCGAACATCGTCTTCATTCTCGTGGACGACCTCGGCTGGGCCGATACGGGCGTTTATGGCAGCAAGTACTACGAAACGCCCAATATCGACAGACTCGCAGCCGAAGGAATGCAATTCACCCATGCATACGCCGCCTGTGCAGTCTGTTCACCCACACGAGCGGCTGTAATGACGGGTCGCTACCCGGCCAGACTGGGCGTCACCGACTGGATACGAGCACGGTTCCAGGGCGGCATAATCCCGGAAGACAGGAAGAATCCAACCAAATACGTCGGCGACAAAAAGAAGCCGTTGCTGTGTCCGCCCAATGCACTCTGGATGGAACTTGATGAAGTGACAATTGCCGAGGCTCTCAAGTGCGCCGGCTATACCTCGTGCCATATTGGCAAGTGGCACCTCGGCACAGAAGACTGGTATCCGGATAAACAGGGATTCGATTATAACATCGGCGGGTGTGATTTCGGTCAACCGCCAAGCTATTTCGATCCCTATTTGAACAAGCACCAGGGAACGATCCCTACACTCAAGCCGCGCAAACGCGGGGAGTACCTGACGGACCGCGAGGCGTATGAGGCGGTGCAGTTCATCCAGAAGCATCAGGACAAACCTTTCTTCCTGTACCTGGCACATTATGCCGTCCACACCCCCATCCAGGCCAAGCAGGACCTTACCAATAAGTACAAGAAGAAGGCTACAACAACCAAACAGAAGAACCCGGCTTATGCAGCTATGGTTGAGAGCGTCGACCAGGCGGTGGGCAGAATCTGTAAAACGCTGGATGAACTCAAGCTTGCGGAGGACACGATCATCTTCTTTACCAGCGATAACGGCGGGCTGTTGCCGGTGACACACAATGCTCCTTTGCGGTCAGGCAAGGGGTTTCCGTATGAGGGAGGCATCCGGGAACCACTGATCATCCGTTGGCCGGGAAAAGTAAAGGCCGGCTCCAGAAGCGACGAACCGGTAACGAGCGTCGATTATTTGCCCACTATCTGTGAAGCTGCGGGAGTGCCTTTGCCCAGGGACCGTGATGTTGACGGCGTTTCCATACTCGACCATCTCAGGACCGGCGGCAAGAAAGGCATAAACCGCGACGCCATCTACTGGCATTTTCCCCACTATCGAGGCAGTGTCGTACCCTACAGCATTATTCGATCCGGCCCATGGAAGCTCATCAAACGCTACGAAGGCAAAACGTACGAACTCTTCGACCTCCAGCGCGACCTCTCAGAAGAGAATGATCTGTCGAACGAGATGCCCGAAAAGGTCAAGGAACTGGACACGAAACTCGCCAAGTGGCTCAAATCGGTGGGTGCAAAAATGCCGAAACCCAATCCGGATTACCAGCCAGAGAAGAAGGCTGACAACACGGATACATAGAACGCACAATCAGGCGCAGCCGCTCTTGATTCAGGAGTAGGAGTATGAACCGACGGGACTTTGTAAAAGCAACTCTGGCAAGTGGCCTGGCAAGCGGCACAAATTGCCTGCGTGCGGCACAACCGCGCACTCGCAAATCAGCGGCAGTCCCCACCCCTCTGCCGAGGCAGGTCGCATGGCAGGACTTCGAGCTGGGATTAGTGTACCATTTCGACCTCGACGTCTACATGCCGGGAGGCCATCACCACGAACGCTCGCGCCGCCAGTTGCTGAATCCCAATCTATACAGACCCGTCAAGCTCGATACCGATCAGTGGCTTGAAGCCGCCAGGGCCATGGGCGCACGATATGCCGTATTCACGGCGACGCATCATCAGGGCTTCCTGCAATGGCAAAGCGACGCTTATCCGTTCGGACTCAGGCAGATCCAATGGCGTGATGGCAAAGCCGATATCGTCAAAGACTTTGTCGAATCCTGCCACAAGTACGATATCCGCCCGGGCATATACATCGGCATCCGCTTCAATGCTTACTGGGACGTTTACAACTACAAACTGTATGGAGGCAAAGGTGGCAGTGCCGACGAGCGAGCCCGGTATATGCAAACGTGCGAGCAGATCGTCGAAGAACTATGCTCGCGATACGGCCCATTATGTGAGATATGGTTCGATGGGGGCGTAATTACACCGCAGCAAGGCGGCCCGGACGTCCTGCCAATCGTAGAGAACTTGCAGCCGAGCGCCGTATTCTACCACAGCCTGCAGCGGGCCGAACACCGTTGGGCAGGCAACGAAGCAGGCACAGCCGGCTATCCATGCTGGTCCACCATGCCTACAACAGCCAGCCAGCTCCGCGCTCACAAAGACCCCAAACAGCGGACTTCTCTGCTTCAGCACGGTGATCCGAATGGCGCCGTCTGGTGCCCCGCTATGTGCGACGCGCCCATTAGGGAGCACGATTGGCTGTGGATTCCAAATCGCGAGCATCGCCTGCAGCCGCTGGATCGACTCATTGACATGTATTACAAATCTGTCGGACGCAATGCGAATCTGATACTCGGGGCGGTGCCCGACAGCGATGGCCTGATCCCGGACGCCGACTTCGAGCGATACGCTGAGTTTGGCAAAGCAATCAGGAAACGCTTTGCCACCCCCCTGGCAAGAACGCAGGGACGTGGAACACTTGTGCGACTTGCCCTGCCCAAAGCCTCACGCGTCGATCACGTCTCCATAATGGAAGATATTACCAGGGGCGAGAGAATCCGCAGCTATGCGGTTGAAGCAAGAACGCCAAATGGAAGCTGGGAATCTGTTTGCAAAGGCACCTCGGTCGGCCATAAGAGAATCGAGCGGTTCAAACCGATTGAGACCGTCGAAATCCGGCTGCGGACCCTTGATTCTACGGCATCACCCATAATACGAGAACTGGCAGTTTATCGAACCGCCTGAATGCATGGACCGGCCCGTCCGGCAAGCTACCCCAGCCCGGCGGGATCTCACAGTTTGATGCGTAAGCCCTTTTCTCTGGCCTGATTGGCGAATGCTTTGATCTCGGCCAGCATCTCCTTAAGCTGCTCGGTGTTTTCGAGGAGCTTCTCGTAGAGCTTGCCGTCGTTCATGATGCGCCCGGCCGTGCCTTCTCCGGCGTTCATCTTCTCGAGGGCAACCCGAAGCTGCGCTGCAGATTCACCGATCTGCTCGCTGGTCACGATCAGTGAGGTCACCAATCGTTCGGCCTTGTCCTCAAAGCTGTTCAGCGTCCCGGTCCCGGTTGTAGCGAGTTTGCGATACTCGTCAATCGCAGGCTTGGCCTTCTCGATTGCCTCGGTTGCATTGGCAAGGACCGCGTTGACCCGTTCAAGCGTCTCTTTCGCCTCGTCAAGCCGCTCGCCGGCGTGTGCCGAAGCGTTTGTGAGATTGGCCAGCGTCAGTTTGAGGTTCTCCTTGTTGTTGGGGTCCCCAAGTACGTCGTTCGCATTACCCATCACGGCGATAATGCTGTCGATCAACGTATCCAGTTTCTTCTGGCTCTCGGCGGGGAAGAACTCGCTGGTCACGCCGGTCGACCCCTGCAGCCACATGCCATCCATCAAAAAGCAGCTTTCCGGCACATTCGGATCCATAGGTGGGGCGGGTAATTTGTCGGGATCAATCTTCAACTCGATATAGCTGCTGCCGAGTCCCCGCGTCATCAGCTTGACCTCGGAATTGCATGGTATGTTGCTGAACTGATCATCGATGTGTAAAACCGCAACAGTCTGGTGGTATTCCTTGCCCGTGTTCAGATCCGTGCGGGGTTCCGGTGCCATCACGCCCGTAACACGACCGATCTGGTATCCGCAGAAACGCACGGGCGTATCTCTCTGCACGCCCGGAGCGGTGGGAAACTGCACGTACACTTCGAACGAACCGACCTGCGTCACAACCGTTGGCAGGTCTCCGAATTTGAAAATGAGCCAAACCAGAGCTCCGAGACCCACGATGACAAAGCAACCCACGACGACGTTTCGTCGTCTCTGAGAGGATTCGTAGTCACTCACTTGCGTTTTCCTTTCCAGTCGGTATGGCCTTCCACAAACAGTTCGCGTATCGCCCGCAGCGGATAGCCCGTCTCGTTGAGTTGTTTAATGAGCTTGATGCGTTCCACGGCTTCTGCGTCAAACAGGCGTCTGCCGCCGGACGTCGTTTCTGTCGGTTCGAGCAAGCCGATCATGAGGTAGTACTGCAGAGATTGACGCGAAACACCCGCCTCTTTCGCCGCGGTACCAATCGACATCAGTTTCTCCTGATCAGCCACAACAGTCCTCAATCCCCTTCATATCAAAGTTGATTCAGCAGCAATGTACAACCCGATAATGATTGGCTCCATCATATCCGCCCCGTTCTCCGGTACGCAGTCCGAACAAGAGATTCGAAGGAACTGCGAACGCAATCCAGACCAATTGCCGTCGAAGCCACTTTGCCTTTCTGGCCGTCCAACCGCTGTGCCCACTGGGGCGAAACCATCACCACGTAATCGAACGCAACCGGTATCTCAGGCCGGCTCAAACGAAACGCCTCCCGTATCAAACGCTTGAATCGGTTACGCGCCACCGCATTACCGCAGGACTTGCCGACCGAGACGCCCAACCGCGGAACGTCGCTTGTATTCGGAGCCATATACACGGCCAGCAATCCATCACGAGCACTGACGCGATGGGCCAGGACCCGCTTGAATTGCCTGTTGCTCACGAGTCGGCCCTCTTTACCAAACGTGTTTTTTCCCATATGTGCTCCGGATCCAGTCGCGACGAACTGAGGCATAATGCAGCAATCCTCTGAACGCAAGGCCGTATTATTCCAAATCGATCGTCTATGCAACGTAATCCCCATTCTGCGCGCATTCCAAGACGCTGCGCGCTTCTCTATTAGCATCGGCCACAACAGGGATCTTGTCCACCTCAAATTGGCGCAATTACCGCATTGACAGCGTCGCAAAGCAGTTCATGCCATGGTTATCGGCCCCTCCATATCACCCGAAGAAAGCACCGATAAGGCCTGCATTTGCAAGACCTTATATGCCATAAGATCGATGGCGGCGATGCGCGCAGTTCCCTGCACGATCCCACTTCGAACCTCCCTGTTATGCCTGGCCTATCTCACCTGCCTTACGCAGCGCAATGCGCGTCAGAATCGGCCCGATGATCTCAAAGAAGATGCACGTTGCCGTAATGGTCGTAAGGACCTTCCCGCCGATCTCCAGAGCATGCGGAACACCATACTCAGCGTTGAGTTGAGTGAATTCGTGCCGGACGATTAACGACAACCCAATCGCCACGCCCGCTTGCGACAGAATCCCCATACCGATGTACTTGCGGATCTTCGGTTCAACACGTCCCAGTGAACCGCCCCAGTACGCACCGCTCATTAGACCGGCCGATCTTGCCAGAATGTAGACTAATCCGATCAGGCCAAGACTGGGCAGCGCGCCAAGATTCAAATGCGCACCGGCAAGGCAGAAAAAGAGGATAAACAACAGCGGCATGATTTCGTGTAAAGGGGCAACCACGTGATGCACGAGCGTTTCCCGCCGCGTATTAACCAGGACGAAACCGATCACCATATTCGTCAGAATCAATGACAAATGCCAACGCACCGACAGGCCTGTAACAACCAGAACTGTGCCGAACACAAGGATCAGAATGTCGCGAGAGTTATTCAGTCGCCGCACCAGATGGCAGAAAATGAAACCCGCGAGCGTTCCCACTAACAGACTCAGGAATACCTCCCGGACAGGCGGATACATGGCAGAAAGCACGCTGACGTTCGTATCCGATACCTCCCCAACCAGAATGTTCTTGGCCAGGGCAGCGGCAAAGCCAAAAATCACGATAGCCAGGCCATCATCGAAACCAACAACCGCATAGAGAGCTTTTGTAAGATTTCCCTTTGCGCGGTACTCATGAATAACCGCCACTGTCCCGGCCGGAGCACTGGCCGGGGCTACAGCGGCAAACACCAGAGCAAGCGGAAGATCCCTCGTCAGCAGGTATATGGCCCCCAGCACGACTCCAAACGCCGTGAAAGACTCGGCCAGAATGATCAGCACAATACCGACTCCGAGTCGCTTGAGCGAAACCATACTCAATTCGGCACCGATGCCGAAGGCCACGAATCCAAGTGATATCTCGGTTATGAACGTCAGGGGCTGCAAAGATGCCTCGGTGAAAAGGTTGAACACCGAGGGACCAATCATCACGCCAAGGACCATGTAGCCGATCAGCGACGGAAGATGAATACGGCGAGCGAGAGACCCGCAATAAAAGCCTGCCAGCGTTGCCAAACCCGCAAGCGTCAGCAGAGATAGCTTAAGAAACGAAAGATCAGGTACCATGACAGAATACTCAGCATTGAAGAACTTCCACGGGAATGCCTGGACGACTATGCATTAAGCGAACCGGCCGCATATGATATAGGCTGGACTATGGCCATCACACCGGCGGCCTGGTTCAGATCGCCCGTAACGGTCTCGATTCTCCGAATCGTTTCATTGACGAGCCCCTGCTCCACAACAGCCACGACAATTCGGCAGAACTTACCGGGCTCGTCAGTCCAGAATTCAGCAAACAGAGGGAGTTTGGCGAGATAAGCACTCGCATTCTCAGCGTCGAGGGCTACTACCGAACTCGATTCGATACCTGCCAGCACCTGCAAGATATCTTTGAAAGTCGCTTCATCCTGAATGAAGACCTGGATAAGATTCTTATCCTTCTGGTCCTCCCGGCCATTGATATTACTGACCGTGTGGCGCAGAAAACTCTCATAAAGACCTTCACGGTCTGTTTGAGCCAGCATCTCCTTCCGTGTTCCGGGCGCCAGAAGGATCTGCGAAATTGCCGAGAGAAGTTTGACATGTTTTTCTGATTCAATTTTCGGTGCGACGATAAAGATAATGATGTTGACTTTTTCCCCATCGATCGCATCGAATTCAACGCCCTGCGGAATTGTAACGATGCCCAGCACAAAGTCGGACACACCCTCAAGACGACAGTGCGGAATTGCAATACCTTCGCCAAATCCGGTCGAACCGAGTTCTTCTCGCCGCTTGAGTCCGTCAAGGACGTCCTCCTGGCTGACTAGATCAAGCATTGGGCTTCTCACCGCGATCCGGGCTATTTGCTGCAAAGCCTCCTCCTTCCCGATGCAATGGGCCCCCACCTCAACACATTCTTTTCGTACAACCTCTGCAAGTTTCATCTTTTGCTCCCGTCATTGCTGGGCTCAACAAAGCCAACTGACTGCTTCATGGCACAAATCCATCCACTGATAAATCCGAATAACCGGACCCCGCACAGGACTATTGGGCTTGCCGCATTGTGGACGAATGAATGGATCCGGCAAGGACCTTGCGGTTATTGAGCGATCATGCCCACAATATACGCAGCATTCGGCCTGACTGTGAATACGTCAAGCCATCAACGTTTGTGAACCGCCCGAAGATATCACACGCACAAGAATCGGCGTATGGGGGTGCGAACCACCCGGAAGATCTGAGTATAACAGTCGCGGACGACATGTCAAAGGGCTTTGTCACTTTTTTGAGACAGTGCCGCACCGTATCGAATTAATGCCACGGTATTGCCGGCAGTCAGCCGCAACCAACAACCATACACTCCGCCTGCACGGAATACACTACCTGTTGCCTATGGTAGCGCCGGGCCAGTCATCCGTCCTAAACGGCGAGGCGGGCAATCCGGCTTCGTTATAGAGATTGCACACAGGATTATTCGCCCACGCATAACGGACCGCGACCGGTTCGTTCACCTGGTCGGATTGAACAACAACGGTCCCGCCCTCGATTTTCGCGTCCGCCCAGACGAACTCGCGGTCTTCCCCCGCAATGCTGAATCCCTTCAAGCGCTCGCCGCCTCTCGCGACCAAGCCATCTCCAGCATGATCGAAGTGAATAATCGCCTTGCCGTCTTCGACCACCATGGACCTATAAAGCGGACCCGAATACGCGATATCCTGCTCGTAAGTCTTGGCCAAAGCCCAAAGTGCCAGACGTTTGCCAACGTCCTGTTTGTTCTTGGGGTGAATATCATCCGCCTCGCCGATATCAATGATCACCGCCATGCCCGTCTCAGGCAGGTTCAGAGTCATAAGTTGCGCCTCACGGAGTTCCGCCCACGCGCTCTCCATCGGTTCGTTGTTGACCGCCATAAAATTGGCAAGCTGCACGAACAAGAATGGAAATGTCCCCTGCCCCCAGTTTTTGCGCCAGTCCTTAATCATGGCCGGAAACAGTGTGCGATACTGATACGCTCGATTCGCATTGGCCTCCCCTTGGTACCATATCGCGCCGGCGATACCATAAGGCAAAAGCGGAGCAATCATGCCGTTATAAAGCGAAGTGGGAGCACGCGGATTATCAATGCGGGGTGGTCCCTTGGGCTGTGCCGGCACGGACGCCAGATCGAACCCCTTCTTATACTTCCATTGCCCGGCCAGCGCGATCGAATCATCCGACATCGCGGGCTTGAGCCACAGCTTGTCGCGGTTGCCGTAAATACCTCCTCCGCCGCCGGTATCCATCACTTTTACCACAATCACGTTACGCCCCGCCTGCACCAGATCACCCGGCACCCTGTACCTGCGATTTGCCTGGTATTGGCCGCTTCGCTCATGTGCGCCGACTTTGGTGCCGTTAAACCATGTGGTGTCCATGTCGTCAATCGGCCCCAGTTGCAGAACCAGATCCTTGCCCAACCACGACTCGGGCACCTCCACCTCCTTCCGCAGCCACACAAGGCCGTCGAAATCAGCCAGTCCTTCCTGCTCCCAGAGCTTTGGTACATACATCTGGTTCCAGCCCGAATCGTTGAAATCCGCCTCGATACAGCGTTTGCCCGACTCGCCCGCCAGAGTAATCTCTGCACGCCACTCTGCCATCCTTTCTTCATATTCGCGGTCGAACGGCTCAGGGTCCTGCTCGTACTCTGTCATCCTCTCGATGATATCCTCGTAGTCATCGAGCTCGCCAAGCGTCTCGGCGCTTGTCCATGCTTCAGCGGGCGTACCTCCCCAACTCGTGTGAATCAGGCCGATCGGCACGTCCAACTCCTTGTACAGACGCCTGCCGAAGAAGTAACCGACCGCTGAGAACTCCGGAACCGTCTGGGGGCTGCACGAGGTCCACTTCGCCACGCAATCTTCCTGCGGCTCATCCGCCACGGTGCGCGTGACCGAGAACAGTCGTATCTTCGGATAATCCGCCGCCGCAATTTCCTGCTCCGCATCCGCCGACCGCTGCACCGGCCACTGCATATTCGACTGCCCTGAACAGACCCACACTTCGCCAACGAGTATGTTCTTGACCGTGACGGTGTTGCCCGCGCTGAAGGTCATTTCATACGGCCCGCCGACTTCCGGGGCTTTCATATCGAACTTCCACTTGCCGTCGTCGCCTGCGGTCACACCCCACTTCATGCTGTGCCAACTGACCCCGACGGTGACCGTCTCGCCCGGCTCGGCCCAGCCCCATATCGGAACCCTCTTGCCCTGTTGCAACACCATGTCATCGCCAATAATAGCAGGCAGACGAACGTCCGCTGATATCCCCGGAACAAACAGCATCATTACGAAAAGAACCACAACGAAAAACTCTCGCGAAAGAAAATATCTCGGATTCTCACTCATTTCTTGCACTCCTATGATTGGCAGTTCAATCCATTATGACCAACGGTCAACCGGTCCATCACCTTTGCGGCTGTGCAACGAGGCGATACCAACGGGACTACACCGGTGCCCTGGCATGCCGCAAAAAAAACTGGCGAAGACACGGGGGCTTCTCCCAAAATAATACGCGCCGGACATCTGATAGTAAACAGCAATATCGCCTCCGCCGTCTCACCTCGCCACAGCCTGGTCGCACCAACTGCTTGAAAGTGCCCGGCCGCAGCAGTACCATGCGGACAATCATGAATGCCGTGTCAATCCCAGCACGGCCAATCGCTACGCACTGGAGATGTTATGAAGACGCTTGGAGCTTTCTGTACCATATTACTGATGCTTTTTGTCGATCCGGCGCATACGGCGGTTCACAAGACACAGCGCAACCGTGTGCTCGAAATCTCCTTCGCATCTTCGAAGCAATATGGCAACCCTTTTCGCGACGTGGATTTCTCCATGAAGGCTACGGACGCAGAGGGCCGGGAATGCACAATACCGGGTTTCTGGGCGGGTGGCAGCGAGTGGCGTATTCGCTTCAGTTCTCCGCGGACCGGCACTTTTGACTACGTAACCGAGTGCAGCGACGGCGAGAACACCGGATTGCGCCAACAAGGTAAGATCGTTGTGAGCGAGTATGACGGCACGAATCCCCTATATGCGCACGGCGGACTGAGACCGAGCACGAACGGACGATACATCGAACACCTCGACGGCACCCCTTTTCTCTGGCTGGCGGACTCCTGGTGGCATGGAATGACGACGCGCCTGTCCTGGCCCGACGGCTTCAAGACACTCGCCTCAGATCGTCGCGAGAAAGGCTTCTCCGTGATTCAGTTCGCGATCGGCTTTCCATGCGATATCTACGCTTTCGATCAACGCGGTGCAAATGAAGCAGGACATCCCATGACACGGGGATATGAATCCGTCAATCCCGCCTATTTCGACCTCGTGGATCAGCGTCTCGAACATCTGATCGACCGGGGACTCATGCCGAATATTCTCGGAACGTGGGGTTACTATCTGCCCTGGATGGGTGCCGAGACCATGAAAGAGTATTGGCGATACATCATCGCCCGTTATGGTGCCTATCCCGTCGTCTGGACCGTCGCAGGCGAATCAACGCTGACGTGGTATCTCACGCCCGAACAGCAGCGCCAAACCCTCCGCGACCGGCAGCGCGAAGGCTGGTCCGATATCGCAAAGTACATTGAGCAAACCGATCCGTGGAATCGAATTCTCACTGTCCATCCCGGCCCTGCATCCGGTCGGTTCCGCCCGATCAGCGATATGTCAACGCTGGACATCATCATGGTGCAGCCTGGGCACAAAGGTTGGGACACCATACCGACAGCCATGGCCCACTTGAACAAGGCCCGCCGCATGTTCCCTGAAAGGCCCGTGATGCAGGGCGAGGTCTGCTTCGAAGGCATGCACGGCGGTGGCAGCGGCCCGAAAGTCCAGCGTATCCTGTTTTGGGCCAACATGCTCAGCGGAGCTGCCGGCCATTGCTACGGCGCCGATGCCATATGGCAGGTCAACACAAAAGACCGGCCGTTCGGCAATTCGCCGGGTGGATATGCATGGGGCAACACGCCCTGGCAAACGGCGTATAAGTGGCTTGGCTCGAAATACGTCGGGCTGGGTCGCCGGATACTGCAACAGTTCGAGTGGTGGCGATTCGAGCCACATCCCGAATGGGTCGAGCCGCACGCAACAGAACAAGACGCCTTTGAGCCGTACGCGGCGGGCATCGAAGGAGAACTGCGCCTGATCTACTTTCCTGATGGCGTCATGCCCTGGGGCGGAAAGTACACCGTCAACAATCTCGAACCTGATCGCCAGTACGTCGCCGAGTATCTCGACCCGCTGACAGGCGACCGTCATCCTATCGTTCAAACGATTGCCGGCGTCCGTCAGTGGCATGTGCCGGCGGGCCCGATTCTGCAGGATTGGCTTCTGGTCATCAGGACGCACAGCCAACAGACCGCCAGTGTACACGAACCGGTGAATCCGAACGCATCAAGACCCGCCCGCCGCTTGCTCCGGCGGTTATACGAAATCAGGGGCACATATACGCTCTCCGGTCAGCATAACTACCCCGGCACGATTTCCAGCTGCACCGAAAAGGCACGCGACATAACGGGCAAATACCCGGCGGTCTGGGGACAGGACTTTGGCTTCACGGAAACCGGCCAGGATGGCATAGATAACCGCCAGGCCGTTATTGACGAGGCCGTCAGGAAGCACCGCCAGGGATTCATCATCACGCTGATGTGGCATGCCGTACGGCCAATCGACAACGAACCCAACGGCTGGAAGCAGAGCGTGCAAAACGATCTGACCGACGAGCAGTGGAATGATCTGGTCACACCAGGCAGCGCCATTCATCAGAAGTGGCTCGCACAGCTGGATGCCGTCGCACAGTATTTGACCCAACTGCGCGATGCCGGTGTGCCCGTGCTGTGGCGACCGTACCACGAGATGAACGGCCGCTGGTTCTGGTGGGGAGGCCGGGAAGGCAAGCGAGGCTTCCAGGCCATCTGGCGCCATATGTATGAGCGATACGTGCACCATCACAGGCTCGATAACCTGCTGTGGGTCTGGAACGCCAACGCCCCGCGAAAAGACACCGGCTCCTACGAAGCCTTCTTCCCGGGCCACGACGTCGTCGATGTTCTGGCCGCCGACGTCTACCACAACGACTACAGGCAAAGCCACCACGACGATCTCGTGACGCTCGCTCGGGGCAAACCCGTCGCCCTTGGTGAGTGCGGCCAATTGCCTACACCCGAGATTCTGTCACAACAGCCTCAATGGACTTGGTTTATGTGCTGGGCGGGCTTTCTGACCAAACGAAATGCTGCCAAGGATGTCGTTGCGTTGTTCGATGCCGAGCGGGTGTTGAACAAACAACAACTAATCGAACAGCATTGAACGGATGAGATTCGCGCACGCTGATGAGCAGGTCGCGGCCTGTTCAATGATGCCTGAAGCATGAATATGATACAGCCTTCCTTGGAGAACAGGTAGTCGGATGAACACAAACAGCTCAGTCTTTCGCCACTGTACCAAATGCGGTTCGCAACGACTGAAATTGGCCAATCGCAAGCAGTTGCTTTGCCTCGACTGCGGATTTGAATACTTCCACAACGTCGCAGCCGCTGTGGCGGGATTGATAACGGATGACAAGGGCCGACTCCTCGTTACAGTGCGAGATCGCGAACCGGCAAGGGGGACATGGGACCTGCCGGGCGGATTCGTCGATCCGGACGAGTCGGCCGAGCATGCCCTCATTCGAGAGATTCAGGAAGAACTGGGCCTGCAAGTGCGATCCCTGAAGTATTTCTGCTCAAGCGCAAATATCTATCCCTACAAGAACGTAACCTATCACACGCTCGATCTCGCATATATCTGCCAGACTGCCGAGACAATGACTGCCGCACCCGTCGAAGAGGTAGCAGATGTCCTCTTTGTCCCACCTGGAGAAATTGCCCCGGCGCGTTTTGGATTGGACTCTATCGCCCGAATCGTGGCGAAATACCTGAAAGAAGAGGAGCAATAGGCGTCGCTTGTGACTAATCACGCACGATTTCCCGGGCGAATCCGGTTTAGGCAACCGACTCAGCCATGCTGCACAGTTGAGAGCCGCCCAATTACCAGTAAGACTATAGGTTTTCAAGTGTTTATGAACTTTCGCTTTGATTACTGTGTATACTGCGTGTATCCTGTAATGAATGGAATGTTCTTCAATGGAGAAATATGATGCTGCTCAGTCTACGACAAACAATGAAATCCCCTGCTGTATTGACATTTGTGATTACATCGCTCTTGATGCTCGTGTTCGCAGGGTGCAAGGAAGAACCCGCCCAGAATACACCTGTCCAGAATCCCTCGTCCAATAGCCCGGAACCGCAACAAACACAGATATCTGAAGCTGACGGTCCCGCCGAGCAGACAGTAACGGAGAAAAGGAACTCTCCGGCCGAGACTCGTGAGAAACTCGATGCTATAGCCGCCAATGCAAGACAGTGGGGTGCCGTGAACAAAGCCTGGTACGGCAAACCGGCCCCTGATTTCAAGATGAAGGCCATGGACGGAACCACCCACCAATTCAGCGAATATAAAGGCAAGAAGGTTCTGCTGGTGTTCTGGGCAACATGGTGCCCCCCTTGCCGGGCGGAAATACCGGATTTGAAGGAGTTGCAGACCCAGATCAATCCCAGGACCACCGCTGTCGTAGCAGTCGCGGGCAGCGCGCCCGGCCGACCGACCGACACGGTTAAAAATGTCAGCGAGTTTGCCAGCCAAATGAACATCAATTACGACGTCTACGTCGAAGAAGGCGAAATACCCGAACCTTTCGGCGTCGGAAGGCTGTTCACGACCACCGGCGTGCCCGGAGCATTCTTGATCGATGCTGAGGGGATCATCCGGTTGCAAACAGTCGGAATCGTACCTACCTCCGATAGCAAAGCCCTTCTGGATGCACTGTAAGCCGTATATGGCCACTAACCGGCGGCGAAGGTAGACCTTGAACCCTTTTTTTGCCTCAGATGGCGGAAAAAAGTTCTGGACGTTGGCGCCGTTTCAGTGTAAAGTACAGGATTCTATGGGTATTTGGACTTTTGCTTGACCAATAGCAGGGATAATACGCGATGGCACACAAAAAGGGACAAGGCTCTTCACGTAACGGCAGAGACAGCAATCCCCAATATAGAGGGGTAAAACTCTACGGTGGTCAGACCGCTCAGCCGGGCACTATAATCATTCGCCAGTGCGGCACGAAATTCTTCCCCGGCGCCAACGTCGGTATGGGCAGGGATTACACGCTGTTTGCCAAGGTCGCGGGGAAAGTGCAGTTCAATGGTCGAAAGGTCCATGTCGTCTAACTGCCCCGTCTGACTGACACACCGCAACATCGCAGTTTCGCAGAGTGGGTGATGCGCCGGAGATTCGTCATACTCCTTACGCTGTTTGTTTGTTGCGAGGTTGGCCTTTCCACCTTCGCAAGCGCAACGGATGCATGGGACATAAACGCACGTCTCGGCAGGGCAATTAACTTGGGCAACGCCCTGGAAGCCCCATACGAAGGGCAATGGGGAGTAACCCTCCGCGAAGAGTATTTCCAGATCATAGTGGACGGCGGTTTCACAGGCGTCCGCATACCCATTCGCTGGAACGCACACGCTTCGAAAGAACCGCCCTACACGATCGAACCGCAGTTCATGGACCGCGTGAACTGGGCGGTGGACAATGCCCTGAACCGCGGCCTCCTTGCAATCATCGACTTCCACCACTACGAAGAACTCACTGACACGGCCGATGCGTTCCATCAGCAACGCTTTCTGGACATCTGGGCCCAGATAGCGGAGCATTACCAGGACTACCCCGACGAACTGATCTTCGAGCTGCTCAATGAACCGCATGGCGCACTTGACGCCTCGATCTGGAACAACCTGCTGGCCGATGCTATCGATGTAATTCGCCTTACCAACCCCAGTCGCAACATCATTGTCGGTGCAACAGGATGGAATAGCAAGACCAAGCTTGTCTCATCACTCAAGCTGCCCACAGACGACCGACACATCATCGCCACGTTCCACCATTACGATCCGTTCCACTTCACGCATCAGGGAGCCGGTTGGGTCGGAGGCAACAGCGACAGTTGGCTCGGAACTACGTGGGACGGTACGGCATCGCAGCGCAAAGCCATTGCCGATGCCTTCGACAAAGTATCCAACTGGTCGCGAGTCAACGACCGGCCGGTGTTTATGGGAGAGTTCGGCGCCTATTCCAAGGCAGACATGGATTCGCGCGTGCTCTGGACCCAATTCTGTGCCCGCCAGGCGGAACAACGCGACTTCAGTTGGTCCTATTGGGAGTTTTGCGCAGGCTTCGGCGCATACGACGACGACAGCGGCAAATGGCGCCGCCTGCACAGGGCGCTTGTGCCCGACGCACCTGTCCAGAATCAGCTCCGTAACCCGCACTTCGACTTCGCCCTCGACCACTGGACCAAACGAGATGCAAATCGCTCGTTTTCAACCGCTTCAATCGTAGACGATCCGCAATTGGCAACAACCAATGTGCTCGAAATAGCGATTAGCCACGGCGGATCTGACTTCGACGACGTCTTTGTCAAACAACAGGATATTGCCCTCGAAGCGGGCGTACTTTATAGAATCTGCCTGCGTGCCCGCGCCGAAGATTTTCGACAGATGCGAACGACACTGCGTGCTGCCAACGGCGCCGCATACTGGTCTGCCGTACAGGATCTCACGCCGCAGGCCCAGACCTTTACGTATCTGTTCGAATCGGCTGCCGACAACGAGCAGGTGGTATTGTACTTGGGTCTCGGGGGCAGTAACGCCGATGTATGGCTGGACGATATCTCCATCACCGAAGCGTGGGATTGCGCGCGATTGCTCGAAACTGGCCTGACCCGTTCGACAGACATGGGCGGGCCGCTGGGCGTACCCGATTGCAGAATAGATGTGCACGATCTGCGTGCCTTCGCAGATCAGTGGCTGACTGTCGATACAATGCATACTGACAGCCACGATGCCTTGATAGCCTGGCCGGATTTCGTCGACCTGGCCAAAGACTGGCTGGAATGTTACGATCCCCAGGACGTCTCCTGCGTTCCATGACTACCGGAGATCGCCGCTCCTGAGACCGCGATGCGCCCTTGATGATGGCAATTTCTCCGCGCTTGCATTATCATCACTGATTCGCTGTCACAACCTAATGCAATTATTGAAAGCCTTTTGCTGTGTTCATTGATCAGGCCGAAATCTATGTTAAGGCGGGAGACGGAGGCCACGGCTGCGTGAGCTTCCGGCGAGAACGGTTCATCCCCAAAGGCGGACCGGACGGGGGGGATGGAGGGGACGGAGGCGACGTATATCTCGAGGCAGTCGAAAGCGTCGACACGCTGCTCGACTTCGCCGGCAGACACCATTGGCGGGCAGGTAACGGCCGGCCCGGGTCCGGCTCGAACAAACACGGAGCGAACGGAGACGACCTCGTCATTCCCGTTCCACCCGGCACGCTTGTGTATGACATCGACCTCGACCTGTTACTGATCGACCTCGACCGTGCGGGCAGGAAGGCTCGCGTATGCGTAGGCGGCAGAGGAGGCCGCGGGAACAAAGCCTTCGCTACATCAACGAATCAGACACCCCGACGGGCCGATCAGGGCAAGCCGGGCCAGCAGCGATCTCTGCGCCTCGAACTGAAACTCATCGCTGACATTGGTCTGGTCGGACTACCGAACGCAGGCAAGAGCACCCTCGTCTCCCGCTGTTCCGCCGCCCGCCCGAAAATCGCGGACTACCCCTTCACCACGCTCGAACCTGTCCTGGGAATCGTTGAATTGAGCGATTTTCGCCGATTCGTAATGGCGGATATTCCCGGATTAATTGAAGGAGCCCACACCGGGGCGGGACTGGGGCACGAGTTTCTGCGGCACATCGAGAGGACAACCATCATTCTGCATGTAATAGACGTCATGCCGATGGACGGCAGCGATCCGATTGAGAACTACCACGCCATTCGCAGAGAACTGGCAAAGCACAGCGAGGTGCTGGCCGAAAAGCCCGAGATCATCGTCGCAAACAAGATCGACCTGGATCCGGACGGCAAGGCGACAGAGGCTCTGCGGGAGAAGCTTGGCGCAGAGGTGCATCCGATTTCAGCCGCAACGGGGCGCAGAATCAAGGAACTCAAAGAATTGCTCTGGGCGAAAATTCAACAATCCCGAAGAGGCCCAAATGGCCCCGAATCTTCCTGATCGACCATTGACAATCAATGAACAATCCGCTACAAGAAGCGTATTCTTCACACCCGATTTGAAATGCGAATCACAAATCCAGAAAATCACTTATGAATATCATTGCAATTGACATCGGAAATACCAACATCGACGTCGGACTCTTCCTCAACGGCGAAGAGCAGTTCATCGACACCATCGCGGGCGTCTCAGAGGATGATCTGACCGCGTGTATACGCAAAGCATGGGAACAGATACCCGTGCTCGAAACCTCAAAGGAAGGCAGACGCGACGGAGTGATTGTCGCTAGCAGCGTGCAGCCAGATTGGGTCGAAATGGTCCGCCGGATCGCCAAGGACGAACTCGACGAAAAGATACTGGTCTTCGGCAAGGACGTACCGCTTCCCATTACCTGTTGGGTGGATGAACCTGAGAAGGTGGGAACCGACCGGGTGATAGCCGCTGCGGCCGCCTACGCGGTGGTGCAGGACGCGGTCGTCGTGGCTGATTTCGGAACCGCGGTAACAATCGATTTAGTCGACGAAAACGGCGTGTTTCAGGGCGGAGTCATTCTTCCAGGCTTCGAGATCAGCGCCAAGGCCCTCAAAGAGTACACGGCCAGGCTCCCGAACATCGAAGTAACCAAACCCGCCGCACCATTCGGAAAGAACACAGTCGACGCTATCAACTGCGGCCTCTACTATTCGGTCGTCGGGGCCCTCGAAGAGATTATCCGCCGCTATGCCGAAGAAATCGGCAAATGGCCCCAGACCGTCATTACCGGTTCGGCGGCGGGCGTTATCAAAGACGATTGCCAGTTCATCGACACCTATGTCACACACCTGGTCGTCCGCGGGATTGTCCTGGCGTACAAACGACACATCCAGGAAAAGGCCGAAGCGGTCTGATACCATGGCAACCTACGCTGCGGTAACAACCGGCAAAGGCAGCGCCGCTATAGCTACGCTCCAGATTGTCGGGCCCGAAGCACGAGCGATCCTGCAGGACGCTTTTAGACCCGTTTCCGCACAATCAGCCCCTCTGCAGCCCGGCCGCGTTACCCTCGGTTCGATCGTCGACGATGATCGCGTTATCGACCAGGTCACCGTCGGCTGCGAATCGACTGAAAGCCTCGCCATCCACTGCCACGGCAATCCGCTGATCGTCGAGGCCATCGCACAACTGCTCGGCAGAAACGGCGCTGCTCTCTGTACGCCGGAGCAATTGCTCACGCAATTGGCTCTGTTGGAACGCTCCTGTAGCACAATTGCTGTCGAGGCGCGCATTGCCCAACTGCACGCTCGGACGCTCGAAGGCACAAAGCTGATCGCAAACCAGCCGCACAGCGGCCTGGCCGGAATCGCGAACCGGTGGCTCGAACAAATCGGCACAATCAAAGTCGATGACATCCGTTCAGATGCAGCAGAAATCCTCGCGCGCAGCGAAATCGCAAAGCTCATCATTCACGGATGTACCGTCGCACTGATCGGACCACCCAATACCGGCAAGAGCACCCTGTTTAATGTCTTGGCCGGCCGTGACCGGGCCATCGTCAGCCATATCGAAGGAACGACCCGCGACTGGATCGAGACACAACATCGCATCGGCCCGCTGGATACCACCCTCATCGATACTGCTGGCCTTGATGCGATCTTAATCGCGAAGGACGGAAACTCAATAGACGACGAGGCCCAGACCGGCAGCACCCAGATACTTGACCGCGCCGATGTAGTGCTGTTTGTCCTCGATAACAGCCGTTCCGCCGAGCAATTGAACCAGTCTGTCCTCTCCGCGTTGCAAAAAAGCCGCGTACTCACGGTCCTCAACAAGTCCGACCTGCCACCCGCTTTCGACCAGGCTGTCCTGCCCTCCAGCCTCGCGCCACCCGTGCATATCAGCGCCAAACAAGGCACAGGACTCGACAACCTTCGACAACGCATCCTCGCAATCACCCGTACCGCCGCCTTCGATCTCCACGCACCGGTTGCCTTCACCGACCGACAAAGCAATCTGATCAGCCGGATTGCTCAGACCTCGGCGCAAACGCACGCCACGGAATGCATCAAGCGGTTGTTAAAAGAACCTCTCGCTGTATAATCACAGACTATGGCGAAATCCACGGGAAAACTTACACCGGCGATGCAGCAATTTCATCGCTTCAAAAAGCAGCATCCCGATGCGATATTGTTCTTTCGCATGGGTGACTTCTACGAGACGTTCTACGAAGACGCGAAAACCTGCGCCAAGGTCCTCGGCTTGACCCTCACCAGCCGAAGCAAAGACAGTGACAATCCCGTCCCTCTGGCCGGGGTCCCCTACCATGCCGTGGACGGCTATCTCAAAAAGATGATCCTGGCCGGATACCGCGTGGCTGTGTGCGAGCAGGTGGAAGACCCCAAAACAGCCAAAGGCGTGGTCAAGCGGGATGTCGTCCGTATCGTAACGCCGGGCACGTTAACTGACGATATGCTCCTCGAAGCCAAAGAGGACAACTACCTCTGCGCAATTAATCTGGGCAATAAGAAACATGCGGCGATGAGTTGGGTGGACATCTCGACGGGCCATTTCTACGTTCAATCTATCCCCGAGGACAGACTGCTGGATGAACTGCTCCGCCTCGGTCCGCGGGAGTGTCTGCTCGCGGACATGCGCGGCGAGTTATTCGAGGCCGAGTTCCGAAAGCTCAAACAGAACATATCGCAGATGACCACGGCCGTCATCACCGAACGCCCCGCCTGGTACTTCGATGCATACCAGGCCCGACAGCGTCTGCTCAAGCACTTCGGCGCCGCCACGCTCGAAGGCTTCGGCATCACCGAGACCGACGATGCCATGATTCCGCCTGCCGGGGCCGTTATCGAGTACCTGAATGAAACACAGAAGACCGCCCTCGGCCACATCCAGAGCCTCCGCAAGGTGGACCGCCGAACCTACCTCCAGATCGATCCGACCTCCCTGCGAAGCCTCGAAGTGCTGCGCACGATACGCACGGAAGATCGCAAGGGCTCCCTGCTGCACTGCCTCGACCAAACGCTCACCGCAATGGGCGGCCGGATGTTTCGCAACTGGCTCTGCATGCCGCTCTGCAATATCGAGCAAATCGAGCAGCGCCAGGACGCGGTGGCAGAACAAAGCACTGCTGATTTGCTCCTTAATGATATTCGCAATCTGCTGGCCGAAATCTGCGACACTGAACGCATCGCAGCTCGAATCAGCACCTTCCGCGCCTCGCCGAGAGACCTGCGCGCTCTGGCCGGCACTTTGCGCCGTATACCACAACTGCGCGCAATCCTCGAACAGTGCCGCGCGCAATTACTGCGAACTCTAGCCGCGCAATGCGACAGCATGGATGAACTGGCGGAACTCCTGGAATCCGCAATCCAACCCGACTGCCCCACCCATCTGCGGGATGGCGGCGTCATACGCGCGGGCTTCTCCGAAAAACTCGACAAACTCCGCTCGATCTCCAGGGACGGCAAGAACTGGCTCACCGAATACCAGCGGCAACAGACCAAACGAACCGGCATCGCCAATCTGAAAATCGGCTTCAACAAGGTATTCGGCTATTACATCGAAGTTGGCCGGGCATTCGCAGAAAAAGTCCCCCCTGACTATGTCCGCAAACAGACGATCAAGAACGCCGAACGCTACATCACCGAGCCGCTCAAGGATTACGAGAACCAGGTGCTCGGTGCCGAAGAAAAGGCGATCGACCTGGAACTGGAACTCTTCGAACAGTTGCGCTGCACTGCCGCCAGGTATATCGCCCGTCTTCAGGCCCTGGCCGAAACGCTCGCCCGGTGCGATTGTCTGGGCGCATTGGCATATCTGGCAAAACGCCGCAATTACATCCGCCCGCACATCACCAGGTCGCGGCAAATGACCATCAAAGATGGCAAACACCCCGTATTGGCCGAAGCCCTCGGCCCCCGGTTTGTCCCCAATGACGTCGAACTCGCAGACCCACATGCCGATATCGCCGTCATCACGGGCCCCAACATGTCCGGCAAAAGCACCTATATCCGTCAGGTCGCTCTGCTCACGCTCATGGCGCAAACCGGCTCATTCATACCCGCGGCAGAAGCCCGAATTGGTCTGGTAGACCGCATTTTTACCCGTGTCGGCGCCTCCGACGAACTGGTTCGAGGCCAGTCCACCTTCATGGTCGAAATGACCGAGACCGCCAATATCGTCAACAACGCTACCGATCGGTCCCTCGTCATTCTCGATGAGGTCGGCCGCGGAACCAGCACCTACGACGGCCTGTCCCTCGCATGGGCAATCACCGAACATTTGGCGACCAAGGTCAAGTGCCGAACGCTCTTTGCCACGCACTACCACGAATTGACCGAACTGTCCGAACTGTTCGACAACATCCGCAATCTGAACGTCGCCGTACGCGAATGGCAGGACGAGGTCGTCTTTCTCCACCGTATCCTGCCCGGCGGTACCGACAAGAGCTACGGCATCCACGTCGCCAAACTCGCCGGCCTGCCCAAACCGATCCTGGAACGTTCCAATGAAATTCTGCGCGAACTCGAAAGCACCTTTGCCAAAGAAGCTTCCGGCGAACACCTGGCCAGGCACAAGACTGCAGAGCCCGACAAAGACAGCCTCTTCGTTCAGAAACACAAATCCGTCCTCGACACGCTCGCCGCCACCGACATCGATCATCTCACGCCTATCGAGGCAATTAATCTGCTCAACGAGGTCCGCCGGGAACTCCATAAATAGCCTCCCGATCTGGTATCAGCAGCAGTCTTTCGTTACCTCTCCCGTTCCCCCTGCCTTTACCACATAGAGAGCTATTCTATCGCCCTCTTTCTGCGGAGGGAGAGGTTTTGGGACACTCAGAAAGGAGCAAAGGATATGAAGGTTAATCTGGACATCAAGAGCATCATCATCGGTGCAATTCTCATGGGAATTTGCCTGCTGACGCTGGGCGCCGTGGCGTCACACCCTGCTTTGCGCGTCGGCCGGTTCGAAATGGAGACCGAAAACGGCTACGCCTACGTCGTAGACAGCATTTCCGGCCAGGTCTGGGAAAAGCAGGTTGGCTCAGGCCGCTCCACGGACAGCGACGACTTCCTCGGACCGAAACTGTGAGTTCATCGGAAACGACAGACACGCACTACCGATCGCAATGTACCTGACTCGCAATCGAAGGCGTCAGTCCCAGTTCATATATCTCTTCCAATAACTCCTGCTTCTTGATCGGTTTTACGATGTACGCCTCGCAGCCTTCTCTAAAGGCGCCCATAACGTTCTTCGAGTCATGCAGTGCGGTTGTCATAATGACCTTCACTCCATCCCGACCCCCGATCCCGCGCTCGCGTTCGATGTGTCGGATGGCCGTTAACGCCTGGTGTCCGTCCATGCAGGGCATCATAATGTCCAGACAGACCAAATCGTAAGGTTCGCTCCCTTCGAAGGCGTTGCGGAACGCCTCGACCGCTTCTTTTCCATTGACCGCCACATCGCATTGGCCATAATCCGAAAGGTACGTCCGCAGGAGTTTGCGGGCCGCAAAATCATCTTCAGCAATCAGGCACTTCATATCTTCTCCTTCATTCCTGCAATGTTTCCGCTGCTCGCTGCGGCATTTCACCCAACGATCGCCGGCCCTTCGGCACAGCCTACAGCATCCTTCAACACGTCGAACTGCGCTTGCAGCTTGTCGAACAATAACTCCATATCCTCCGCCTGCCCTTCTTGCGTCGCCGCTTCAATTATCTTCGCAGCCTCTGCGACGCCCTGTGCAGCCGCTGTCGCCGCCGAACCCTTGATCGCGTGAGCCAATCGGCCCGCCTCCTCGATGTTTCCCGTTCTTATCGCCTCGTGTAGTTGCTCGAGCCGTGAGCTGTTATCCGCGACAAAAACGTTCACAATCTCTCGTGCGAGTTTCTCGTCGTCATCGGTACGTCTGAGCAATTCTGCAAAATCAATGATCCCCGCTTCATTTCCCTCACTCCGCTCATCAACACGCCGAAAGGCGTTCGGGCTCGTTTGTGCGCTTTCTGGCGTGTTGCTGTCGCTGGTCTCAATGAGATACTGCCCCAGAACCTCCATCAACCGCAGCCGCTGGATTGGCTTGCTCAGATAATCCGTACAACCAACCTCGATACACTTCTGCTCATCGCCCTTCATCGCACAGGCGGTCAGAGCCACGATAGGAATCTGAACGCCACGGTTTCGCAGCAACTTCGTCGCAGCATAGCCATCCATCACGGGCATCTGCATGTCCATCAGGATCAGATCGAATTTCCCCGCTATCCCTTGTTCAACCGCTTGTTTGCCGTCCGATACAATCACCACATCCAGCCCGCATCTTTCCAGCAGCGAACGAACCAGCATCTGATTGGTCTTGACATCCTCGGCCACTAAAACACGTCCCGAAAAGACCAACTGAGGCGTCGAATCAGCAGGCCGCACTGTATCACCGTTTCGATCCAAGGTCGGCTGTTCGCGAAGCTCAAGACCCACCGGCAGCACCAGCGAAAAAACGGCCCCTTTGCCCTCCTCGCTTTCGACGCTGAGTTCCCCGCCCAGCAGTTCCGCCAATTGCCGCGTCACGGCCAACCCCAGACCGGTTCCGCCGTACTTGCGAGTCGTCGTACCATCGGCCTGCGTAAAGGGTTCGAATATCGCTCGCTGTTTGTCCGCCGGGATCCCTACCCCTGTGTCCTCAACGTCAAAACGGATGCAATGCGTGCCGCCTTTCTCCTCCAGAGACATCTTGACGTGCACGTGTCCCTGCTCGGTGAACTTGATTGCGTTGTTCACCAGATTGATCAGACACTGGTTCAACCGCGTCTGGTCGGTGCGTATGCAGGTCGGCAGATTATCGGCTGTTATGACCCGGAAATCGACACCCTTCTTCTCTGCCTTGGGCATCATCATCGACTCGATACAGTGCAGCGTCTTGGCCAAAGAACACTCCTGCATGTCGATATCGAGCTTGCCTGCCTCGATCTTCGAGAAATCGAGGATATCGTTGATCAGATTAAGCAGCGTCTTGCCGGATTCGCGGATGATCTCGACGTTTTCCGCCTGGTCCGAAGTAAGCTCTTCATCGGCGAGAATGTCGCCGAAACCGATGATGGCGTTCATGGGCGTTCGAATCTCATGGCTCATATTGGCGAGAAACTCGCTCTTGGCCGCATTTGCCATCGCCGCCTGAGCCGCCAGATGGTTCGCCAGAGCCGTCTGCTCCTGAAGATATTCGTTCAGATGCTCCGCTTCTCGCCGTGCCTCCACTAAATCGGTAACGTCGATAACGTTGAGCAGCACGCCGTCGTATCGTCCGTCATTATAGACCGGCTGCATGCGAAGCATAACCTCCGATTTGCCCACTCGCCGCTGCAGATGAAACGCCTCAGCCTTCGCATGTGAGCGAAAACCTTCGATCCGCTGCATGAGGCGTTTCTTCACGTCCCCTGAATGCAGATCACTTATCGTCTTACCCAGAATATCCCCCCGGTCCTTCCCCACGAAATCGCAGAAGAACTGGTTCACCTCGACGATCCTGTCCTCCCTGTCGGCAAACACCACCCCTTCCTGCATTCCCGAAATCATGGCCGCCAACTTCGCCCGTTCCCGTGTGGCCGCCTTTTCGGCCTTGGCACGTTCCCGCAGTTCGCGTTCCTTGCCTTCACAGGCGTTGGCGAGTCGCTTCTCGATCTTCCGCACATATAGTAAAAGGAAGCTGCACAAGATGCCGCCGGCCACCAGACCGATCCCGACCGTCGTGCCGAGCAGGCTCAGCAATGCGTGCTGTTCGGACGTAATATCCACCATGACCAGGATACGTCCCAGCTTCTTGTCCGCCGCATCCACCAAAGGACTGAATCCACAACGGTATTGCCGATCTCGAAAATCCAACTCGAAATACGCGCTCCCGTCGTCTTCAGCAGTCCGCAGATGCTCGCCCAAACCGGAAGGCACCTGATCCGTTGTCGCATCGATGACGGCCACATCCTCGAATTGGTCCCAGTTCGCAGAACGCCCTAGCATCTCCATCCCCGCTTCCCAGCCTGACCGTTCGAGATGCAATTTGTCCACCAGAAACACCGCTTCCACGCCCAGGATTGACTGGATTTCCACGGTCGTATGCGAAATCTCCTCTCCAAGCTCGATATAGCCGACCAGTTCGCCGTCCACTATCCAAGGATGCACCGCCCGCAGCGCAAAGGTACCCAGCGGACCCAATTCGATACCGTGCGACGGCTTGCCCTCCCGCACAGCGTCCGCCAGAGTGATCCGCTTGATTGTATCGCCGCGTCGTGCCGGATGGTGCACCCGCAGCCGACATGTCTTGTCCAGATCGTGAAAGTAGAAATGGGTCACGCGATGATCTCGTCGCAACTTCTCGTATATGGGCTGAACGTACTTCAGCAGGGCCTCGCGATCCCGTGAAAGCCATCTGTCCTGAATCGCCGAATCGCGTTCGAGCAAATCGATTAGCCCATGCAACAGAGCCGCATCCTCGTCTATTTCCATCTGAAACAGTCGCTGGACTTCGTCTATATGCGTCCCCGTCTTAACCTGCATCTTATGCTCTTCGAGCATGCAGATGGACGTTACAGCAGTGACTACAAGCACCAGAAGGGCAAAAGCCACCGGAATGATGATGGCCTTGCTTATTTGCATTTCCTTTGCCACGAGTTGCCTCTTCGTCTCGGCGTTAGTACATCAGTTTGACGGGCATTTGCGGGTTGTCTCTACTTGACGTAATCCTTGCACATCGTTGCCACCGCCGATTCAAATGCAATACCTTCATCAAGAGAAGATAAGAAAGTTCCCGAGCGGCGGCGGTGTGTAGCCGCTCGGGAACGCAAACAGGGTCCTTAGTTATTGAAATCCGACCAGTCCCCATCGTC
>CAZGMJ010000005.1:0-175143 GCA_964526785.1 uncultured Pirellulales bacterium | reverse complement strand
CGACATGCAGGCAACGCCGGGGCAAGGGGGCTTCCTTTGCGTCCGCTGTGCTGCTGCGCATCACGGGTTTGGCCAACCGACCACCGGGGCATGTGCGCATCGCCGGGGGGCGTCTTTGACGCCGGTACAGGATTTCGGGATGATTGGCAGGATATATAGGATGGCGTTGCGGGCCGGACGGCCCTTTTGCGATCCGAGAGACGGGCCATTCTCGATGCAGGCATCTGCGACAGCCCTCTCTCTCGATCGCCTTGCATGAACGACATGCAGGCAACGCCGGGGCAAGGGGCCTGCCTTTGCGTCCACGGTCTTGCTTCTCATCACGGGATTGGTCTTGTCATTGGAGGAAACGTATATGTGCTTGCGGGCTGTGCCCGCCGCTCGAGAAGCAGTGTAGGTCGCCTTGATTGTTCCACATTCATTCGGCTCGTACTCTCCTGGGGGCAAATCCAGCACTGTACAACCACATGTGCTCTTCATGCTTGTGACTTCAAGGCGCCCTGATCCGGAATTGGTGAATTTGAATTCACAGGTATGACGTGAGCCGGACCCTATCTCCCCAAGGTCGCAGACGGTACTTGAGAATGATATCTGTGGGAAAGATTCTCTGCATTCCGGGGAGTCACATGGAGTTGTGCACTGGGCCCCGGCAGTAGCTGCCCACGCCGCTAAAGCCAGAATAAGAAGCACACAATGGATGGCACGAGCAGCACTATCTGTTTGTTTGAACTTCATGTTGCAGATCCGATATATCCTCAGTCAATCCGACGGCCAAGAATCAGCCTCCTCATGAGGAGTTGTCCTAAGGAGCGACAAGAAAGTCACCAATAGTAACTCAATGGATTGTCTCAGGGCATAAGGCAAATTGTCGTGGAGCGATATGTCGGTGGCCCTCTTACTTCAACCGATCGATACCCCATATTTCAAGTATCTTATCGACCACCTTCAGTGTTTCCTCGTTTGTCTGAGCCCTGAATCCGCTCTTCTGGCACGCGCACTTGGGTAGACTCGGCTGGACATTCCAGCATATGTGATCTTCCAGGGATTGTACTGCTGGATTGTCAGTCTTGGCAACAAAAGTGAAATGCTCGCAGGCGTAGCTGTAAGTCACCGTTAGCATCTCCTCTGTCGGTCCGCCTTCGCCATCGATACTGGGGATCATACGTCCACTGTAATAGTAATCCTGCTCCCATAGTATGTTCTTGTATTCCTTATCATATTGCACTCGTTTTGCTGGCTTCGCGTTCGCTCCTTCAAGCAGCCAGTCCTCTGCGTCTGAACGTCTGCCATAGAAGCTCCATGTGTCCTTGATCTCTCGGACACCAAGTTTCTGGCGTATCACATTGGTCGCCCGTATCGTCTCCCCAGCAGGTGGGTCCGTCGAGAAATCGGAATCTCGACACCCTCCACAAAAGGAGCACAGAAGAAACAAAATGGCCAACGTTTGCCGCCTAGAACATAGCTGTGTCACAAAATCCACCTTTCTATCTCAAGAGGCCGACTCCCCATGGGTCCACTAGCCACGGGTCAATGGAGGCATCTCCATCAGAGAAATCGTCCACGATGTCTGCCGGACTTGTCAATGAACATTTTCTGCTAACGGGGACTTTTTCCACCGTGAAGACGAATCTTTGTGTCATTCTCCCCCCTTGGCTTGGCGAGTAGGGGCCTCCCCCTCGCGGGTGATCCGGGTACTCAGGCATAGCCCAGCCAAACCTGCCGAGTGTCCGGCATGCAGAAGGGCAGGGCCTTGTCGGTGGCGAGGCCGCGCTGCTGGAGTGGAGTTTGTTCGCGGGCAGATTCCTCGACTTCGCTCCGCTCCGCTCGGAATGACACGGGGGTTGCGCTTCGCTCAGGGTGACAAGATCGGAGCGGAGGGATTTTTCGCATTCGTGCGTAGTGAGATTGCCATCCCGGCGGGCCGGGATGACAGGGGTTGTGGCACTTGCGGGCGTAGCTTCCTGATCGGTGCGGATATCTCTCCGCTGCGTCTCGACTTATGTCGAGACTCCGGTCGAGATGACAAAGAGCGGTGTGCTCGGAATGACACGGGGGGCTGCGCTTCGCTCAGGGTGACAAGGTCGGAGCGGAGGCGTTTTTCCGCTGACGATCATGAACAGGACCTCGTCGCCGGTATTGGCACCAGCGAGTCTCTTGCCTTTCGCGGCACAGCACATGCGCAACTGTCCATGATACGAGCGATCATTGGTTACTGAGTAGTTCGAGCGGGAATCGGGCGAGGGTTATGGTTTCGTAGGGATGGTTGTCGCCGCGTTCGTAGAGGCAGGCGACGGCGCCGTCGGGCAGGACGGCGAGGTCGGAATATGCGCTGGGGCCGGCGTGGAGGACCTTCTTTGCAGGCCAGGTGGCTGCGTCGTCGAAGCTGGCGCGGACGGTCATGTTGACGCGGCCGGTGGTGCTGGCGGGGTTGGAGAAACAGATTACGTTTTTGGTATCGGGGCCGGGCCAGGAGCAGCGTCGGATCGAGGCCTGGCAGATGGGTTCGATGAGGGTTTTGTCGAATTGCTGGCCGCGCCAGGTTCGGCCATAGTCGTCGCTGCAGGCGATCTGGCGGTTCTTCCTGGAGCGGTCGTAGTTGCGCATGTTGAGCAGGAGGCGGTTGTCGGTGAGTTCGACGGCCTGGCATTCGTTGACTTTGTGGTGCGGGGTGCTCTGGCCGAGTTGCCAGGTTCGGCCGTGGTCGTCGCTGTAGATGACGTGGGAGTAGTAGCGTTTGGGGTCGGTCTCGATGTGGTCGCAGGGGACGATGAGGCGGCCGGCGCGGGGGCCTCTTTCGAGTTGGATGCCGGCTCCGGGGCCGGTGGCGTACCAGGTCCAGCTTTGTTTTTTGACGGCGGAGGTGATTTCTTTCGGGGCGGCCCAGGTGCGGCCGTCGTCGGTGGAGGAGGTGATGTAGACGCGGCGAGTGTCCCTGCTGGTGCGGGCGATGATTTCGCGTTCGTGGTCCTCGCCGAGGTTCCAGGTCATCAGCAGCCAGATGGCGCCGGTGGTGCGATCCACGACGGGGCAGGGATTGCCGCAGGTGTTGGCGTCGTCGGACCAGATGATTTGCGGGGGACTCCAGGAATCGCCGGCGTCGGTGGAGCGTTTACAGAGCAGATCGATGTCGCCGCTGTCGGAGCGGCTGTTTTTTCGGCCTTCGCAGAAGGCGAGGAGCGTGCCTTCGGTGGTGACGGCGAGTGCGGGGATACGGTACGTGTGGTAGCCGTCGCGGCCGCTTGTCCAGAGCGGGGCCTGGTCGATTTGTGCGGCCGGGGCAGGTGCGGCGAGGGCCAACAGGAGGGCTGTCATGGTTGCGAAGCGTCTCATTTGGGTCTCCGGGAGAAACATGATTGTCGGTTTTCAGGGCGCATCTGCGGGGCTATTGTACCGGTCTTTTGCGCAGAATACAGGGGTTTTATGGCTCGTCTTCGGGGGCGACGAGTTCGAAGGCGGCGGAGACTTCGCGGGGGATGGATCGCGGGGAGGAGGAGGCGGTGTCGATGAAGACCCAGTCGGTGGCGCCTTCGGCGAGGATGGCGTTGTCGCTGAGGCGGACGATTCTGTATTTGCGGAGCGAACGGACTTTGCGGAAGTTCGCGACCCAGGTGAGCACTGCGACGCGGTCGCCGGCGAAGGCGGGTCGGAAGTACTCGATGCGATGGGAACGGACGACCCAGGCGGCGCCGAGGGCGGTGGTCTGTTCGGTGCAGCCGCGGCTGTCGGAGTGGCTGACGGCGGCGTCCTGCATCCAGCGGAGGTAGTGCACGTTGTTGACATGCCCGTTTTCGTCGAGGGCGTCGCGGGGGACGGTCAGTTCGTACCTGTATATGCCCGACATTGGGGCTCCTTCGTGACGTTTTCGGGTCGTGCAGCCTGCTTGCCGTTTGTCCGGGCAACAGGCGACTGCGCTATGCTCTTTGTTATACGGTGTTGTCCGGCGGTTGGCTACGGGTGTTTCTGCGGTTTTCGGATGTCGCGTACAGCGGTGGCGGAGCTTCGGAGCGTGCACGTTGTCTTATGGATGGAAGCATCAGGGGAGTCTGACGGGACACGACGGCAGAATATGGTTGGCCGAGGGGATGCGGATGTGGTAGTATGCGGCGTCCTTTGTTGGTGGATTACGAGCAGTTGGAGCATGCGAACGTGAGCAGCGCATGGAGCCGACGGTGAAACGCAACTTTTGACTGAGGGGACGTCTATGAACGACACGCCTGAGATGCCGCTGAATGTGAGAGTCCGTCTGAGCATTATGATGTTCCTGCAGTATATGATGTTCGCGGTGTGGTGGGTACCGCTGGCGGCTTATCTGGACAATGCCGCGGTCGGGTCCAACTGGAAGTTCTGGATTCTGGCGGTAATGCCGCTGGGGTGCCTGGTAGCGCCGGTATTGTGTATGGTCGCGGACCGGCACTTCGCCAGCGAGAAGGTGCTGATGGTGCTGAATTTTGCATGTGCCGTGCTGTTCTTTGTCGGTGCGAGGCAGGAGGACCCGGCGGCTCTGTTCGTTATCCTGCTTCTGGCGATGTTCTGCTACATGCCGACCTGGAGTCTGACAAACGCCATCGCCATGGCCCATGCGCCATCGGAAAAGTTCCCCGGCATTCGCGTATTCGGCTCTATCGGCTGGGTAGCGGCCGGTTTGTTCGGAGTAGCGGGTCTGCATGTTTTCGAGGCGACGGTCGATGGGACGAACATCCCGTTGTATTGCGGTGCGGCTACGGCGCTGGTGGCGGCGGCGCTGAATTTAACGCTGCCAAACACCCCGCCGCCGGCGAAGGGGAAGAAGGCTTCTGTGGTTGATGCACTGGGGCTGCGGGCCCTGGTCCTGTTGAAGGATCTCAATTTTGCGTTTTTCATTCTCGTCTCGCTGCTAGTGATGGTTCCGTTCACGCTGTACTTTTCGCTTGGGTCGGAATTCTTCAAGAGCGAAGGTTTCAAACTGGTTACGATGACGATGAATTTCGGGCAACTGGGAGAGATATTCCTTATGTTACTGGTACCGCTGGCGCTGGCAAGGTTTGGAGTGAAGTGGACGATGGCGATCGGGATGGGAGCCCTGGCGTTGCGGTACGTGTCGCTATGGGGTGGATTCGCGGGGGATGTTACCGCCCTCTATTACGTCGCGATTCTGGTACACGGGATTATTTTCGGATTCTTCTTCGTCGGCGGGCAGGTGTATGTCGACAAGAAGGCACCGCCGGAAATTCGCGCACAGGCCCAGGGATTGATTGTGCTGATCTGCTTCGGCGTGGGCATGCTGCTTGGCACGTTCGTGAACGTCCGGCTGCTTGCTCATTACACAGCCGACGAGGTCACGAATTGGGGCCCCGTGTTCATGATCGCCACAGTAATGTCCGCCATTCTGCTGGGTGCGTTTTGTCTGGTGTTCAAGCAGGATGTCAAGCAGAAGCCAGAGGCGGAAGCGGCGTAAGCGACGGTCCGGAACGGATCAGTCGATAATTCTCAGACCTTTTTGCCGGGCGCAGGACAAGACGGCTGCGTACTGGTCGCGCGGGACCGGGCGATTGAGGCCCGGATACTGCGAGGCCCTGAAACACGGGCGGTATTGGTCCATGATGTTGACGGCGGTGGAGGGTGAAATCTCGCGAGCGAGAAATTCGAAGATCGTTCGGCTTCCGGCGAGGTTATTCGGCAAGACGAGATGACGCACGAGCAGGCCGCGGGCGGCCGTTCCGCGGCGGATGGCGAGATCACCAACCTGTCTGTGCATTTCACGAACGGCGGCGAAGCAGATTTCGGGGTAATTCGGCACACCCGAGAGGCGTTCGGCGGTCCGGGCATCGGCGTATTTCATGTCAGGCATGTAGATATCGATCAGGCCGTGGAGCAGTCGGAGGATTTCGGCCGATTCGTAGCCGCCGCAGTTGTAAACTATGGGCAGGCGCAAGCCGTTGGAACGGGCCGTTTCGATGGCGGCGGCAACAGGCGCAATGACGTGCGTCGGAGTAACGAGATTGACGTTCGCGCAGCCGATATCCTGGAGGCGGAGCATTTCACGGGCCAGTTGTTCGACACCGACAGGTACGCCGCGGGAGTAGTGGCTGATATCGTAGTTCTGGCAGAAGACGCACGCCAGATTGCAGCCGGCAAAGAATATCGTGCCCGAACCGCCGTCGCCCACGAGGACGCTTTCTTCGCCAAAATGCGGGCCAATGGAACTAACGAGCAGTTCGGCGGTCACGCGGCAGGCCCCTTTTTTCCCTGCGATTCGGTCAACACCGCAGCGGCGAGGACAGAGGCTGCATGTGCGCATCTGCCGGTACAGTTCCTTGATTCGCGGGCTCAGGGTGATTCTTTCAGCAGGTCCATCATTCATCCGGATACCATTTCGCAACGGTTGTATTGTTGGCGCCGATTATAGCATGAAGTACGGCTGTATGCGCGAGCAGTTCGGGGAGGCACATTCGGACGCAGAAACGAGCGATTCGGCCCCATGGGCGAGAAAGGAGGCGGAGCGATCGGTTACGGCGTCCATGTATGAATGAATAAACGGGCGGAATGCTGCACTGTGATGCAGCCACGGACCGGCGAATAGCAAGTATTTGCTGGGATTCAGCGGTAGAATCTGGTATAATTACGAGGTAAGCATACTCGGACCCGGCCAGAAGAGCCGGCGTCTGATCAAGTGAAGGGAGAAGCGGGCGAGAGGCAGTGGTGTGCGCACCGGACGGGTCTTTTTGTAAACGGGCTCGATGAAAAACGGTACCACGGCTATGTCTCGATTTGAGCAAGTCAAGTTTGCTGCGATGCAATAGAAGATGCGAAACAGGGCTGCGAGACGACTTACCAGAAGAGTGCAGGCACCCGACGACGGGGCGCGATCAGAACGCAACGATTGCGCGGCGCGCGTCAAGCCTTCGGTTGCAGTCCATGGAATTCGGGCGATGCCATTTGCACGGATCAGCGCAGGCAGACTGTTCGTGCTCTTGCCGGCTGTTCTGGTTTACGTGATCTGGCCCATTGCCTCGTGTTGCGGCGAGGTCAATGAGGGGATGTCGGGATACTGGAAGTTCGATGAATCTGAGGGCATGACGGCCTACGATGCGAGCGGCAGGCTGAATGATGCAACTGTGCACGGGGCGAATCTATCGTGGGCGCCGGAGACGGGCGTACGAGGCGGTTCGCTGTGGTTCGACGGGGATGCGAATTTCGAATATGTCGAGATACCGACCCGTCACATACTGATTCTGCGGGGAACCGTTGCCTGTTGGATACGTGTGGAGCCCGATCCGCAGACGCCCGACACACGATACATCTTCGGCCACACAACACTGCCTGCGTACAACAACCGTATACAACTCTACATGGATGGGGGCGACACAGATCTGGACGTCGGATTGGGGGATGAGCACGCCGTGGAAGCCGGCGTGGCGACGCTTGCTCCGGGGCGCTGGTATCACGTGGCGCTGACATGGGACAGCGGAGAATACGTTGTCTACGTCGACGGCGCAGAGCGTGCACGAGGGCCGTACACCGGGCTGGATGAGTTCGATGAGTGGGCGCATATCGGCAACAACGGCTATGTTGCTCCCACCCAGGTATTCCACGGGCATATTGACGACTTCCGGGTGTATCGACGGGCGCTGAACGCGGACGATGCGGCCGCACTTGCGTTTCGAGCAGAAGCCTACAATCCGATCCCGAGAGAGGGAAGCCTGAACGACTCACGGTGGGTTTGGCTGAGTTGGGAGGCGGGTAACCATGCTCAATCGTACGACCTGTATTTCGGGACGAACAGAGGTGATGTTGTGTCCGGGCAGGCGGAGACCTATCTCGGGAACCAGACGGACGATTACGCTCTGGTGGGTATGGTGAACTTCCTGCGTCCCGAGCCTCTTGAAGCCGGCACAACGTACTACTGGCGGGTAGACGCAGTAAACGACGTTCATGTCGGGAGTCCGTGGAAAGGAGATGTGTGGGATTTTCGGGTCCGGCCGGAAAGCGCGTACCAGCCGTATCCAAGCAACGGGAACAAGTTTGTTGAGCCTGATGTGGAACTGAAATGGATGCCGGGACTGGATGCGGAGATACACTATGTCTTTTTCGGGGAAAGCTACGAGCAGGTGCGCGACGCCCATGACGGGATACTGAGCATAGACAACACTTATCGACCGCCGGGTCTGGAGAACGGGCAACAGTATTACTGGCGGGTGGATGAAGTCAGCGGCCAGCAGAGGCTGACGGGTGATATATGGACATTCAGGACGGCGAGAGAGGGTGGAGGGGTGCGCGGCGAGTACTTCAGCGGGAAGGATTTCGAGATTCATCAGGCAAACCGGGTGGACGAGACAATTGATTTTGACTGGGGGGAACTGCCCGCACATCCACTCGTCGGGAGCGACAACTACTCGATTCGCTGGACGGCTGAACTTGAGGCAGCGTTCGATGAGACATACACCTTTTACGCGATGACAGACGACGGCGTGCGTCTGTGGATCGACGGCCAACTTCTGATCGATCATTGGTTCGATCAGTCGGCTATCGAGCGGAGCGGTTCCATCGATCTGGCGGCTGGGCCACACAGCCTGCTGATGGAGTATTATGAAAACGCCGGGCATTCGGTGGCACAGTTGAGGTGGGAGAGTCCGTCCACCGTCAAGCAGATTGTCCCGCAGGGCGCGCTGTCGCTACCGGTGAAGGCGGGCGCACCCAGACCCCGCAACGGCTCGGCAAACGTCTTTCAAAGCGTTGCATTGACCTGGACGGCCGGTGAACGAGCCATCTCGCACGATATATACCTGGGAACCGATGCGACGGCGGTAGCTGAGGCAACGCGGGAGTCTGCTCAATACAAAGGCAGCACGTCGCTGGGCAATGAGGTGTGGCAGACGGAGAACCTTGCGTGGGATACGAGGTACTACTGGCGGGTGGATGAAGTAAACGATGTCGATCCGAATAACGGCGGCGTCTGGAAAGGAAATGTGTGGGATTTCAGCACGGCGGACTTCCTCCTTATCGACGGGATGGAGGACTACAACAATTACGAGGGCTACCGCGTATTCGAGACGTGGAAGGACGGCTGGAACAGCGAGAGCAACGGGGCTCTGATCGGACATTCGAATCCTGATTTTGCCGGCGGCGAAAACTTTGTCGAGACGGAGATCGTTCATGGCGGGCAGCAGGCAATGCCCTTCTACTACGACAACGCATCGGGGCATTCCGCGGCCACCAGGACACTCGGCGGCATCAAGCGGGACTGGTCGCAGCATAGGCTCCAATCGCTATCGGTGTGGCACCGAGGATATCCACGTTCGGACGGAAGTCTGACAGAGGGCCCCGAAGGGACGTACACGATGACGGGGGCCGGGGCGGATATATGGGCGGTGAACGGGATCGAAGCCGACGAGTTCCATTTCGCGTGGAAGGCTCTGAAGGGAGCGGGCGCTATTACGGCGAGAATCAGCGCGATCGAGAACCTTGCAGACGATACTGAATTACACCCATGGGCCAAGGCAGGTCTGATGATCCGCGAGAGCCTCGATCCGAATTCGGCCCACGCTTTGCTGGCAGTGACAGGAGATCAGGGTATCGCGTTTCAGTATCGGCCCGGCGACGGGCAGACCAGTATCAACGACACGCAGTTGCCGTCGGTCAGCCAGCGGCCTCACTGGCTCAGCCTTGAGCGGGAGTTCTCGGGGCGTATGGCGGCATATCATGCGAACGACGTGAATGGCGTGCCGGACACATGGACGCAATTGGGCAGCGCGGATGTGCCGATGGAGGCGGATGTGTATATCGGCCTTGCTTTGACAAGCCATCAACGGTACGCCAAGGCACGGGCGGTATTCTCCGAGATTGCGACCGCCGGAACGATCTCGGGCGAGCCGTTTGCCAGCGAAGATATAGGGGTCGTCAGCAATACCCCTGCGCCGCTGTACATAGCCGTGGAAGACGGCGAGGGCAATTTGTCGCAGGTCGAGCATCCCGATCCAAACGTCGCATTGTCTGCGGAGTGGAGAGAATGGAACATAGCGCTGCGCGATTTCGAGGATGTGAATCGAAACGATATTCATGCAGTGACGATTGGTTTCGGTTTGCAGGATGATCCAGAGCCCGGGGCGCGCGGGCTGGTTATCTTCGATGACATTCGACTGTACGGTTACCGGTGTTTGCCGGAAACTGCGAAGTCGGACGCGGATTTCAACGCGGATTGTGTCGTGGATATGCGAGATCTTCGGATGATGGCCCGCCAGTGGCTGCTTGGGGATGTCGATTTGCAGGCGGACCTGAACGGGGACGAGGCGGTGGACTTCGCGGATTACGCGGTGCTGTGTGGCGATTGGCTCGACGAACGTCTTTGGCCATAGACAACAAGCGACAACACCGCCCTGCCGTCTCATGATTCCCCGGGTACTTCAATGCAGGTGAGACTGTAGGGTTTCAAATCAAGCCGGAGCATGCCGTCGGTAATTCGCACAGTAGTAGCCACCGGCACAATCGTCCGCGGGGCATCGAGGCTATTGGCAGCCCATGGGACATCCGCGACGAGGGTATGAACTGTTGCTTTGTCGGCGGGGTCAAAATCGTCGAGGTCGATCCGCAAGCGAACATCGCCCCCGGTTCCTCTTTGCACGACTGAAATCAACAGACGATCAGCGGAGGAGATTGCAGCCAAGGCGTCGATCACCGGGTATTTCTGCGTGTCGGCCACCCGACGCAGGTCCGGCAGAACGGCGGGAGCGTATTCGTACGGGGCGTCTATTTCGATTTGCAGGGGAACGGCGTGAGCGAACCGCGCGAACATCGTCCGGGCATAATAGCATGGATTGGCGTACACACGTTCGCGCGACTTTCGGAGGCCCCCACCGTGGTTGACGGTCGCGGAGTGCGTAACCATTTCGACGAAAGGCGCCAAGCGAACGGCGGCATGATAGACGAGCACATCGTACATCGCTTCAGCCTGTGTGTCGGGACTGACGAGGTTGGCGTGCGTAAGCGCGGCGGCTGCGTCGGGCCTGGACGGCTTTCCGAGCCGGGCAAACATCTGCAACTCAGTGACGGCGAGGCGAGGTTTTTCTATGCCCGCGGCCCTCATCTGCAATTGCAGGTTCGCCCACTTGTCTTCAAGTACCTGAGGGACCGCCATGAAATCGCGATAGACATCAAGGGGATCGGTGTCCGCGGGAACACTGCCACCGACGAGCGGATGATCGGTCGTCCGGCTCATGCAGTCGGCGGTCCCGGCTATGAGCCTGCGGTTCCATTCTTGGCCCCACATGACGGGCGCGCCGCATGCATAGATGATGATGTTCGGATCGGCGGCAAGCATGACCCTGGAGAAGCGGCGATAGCGGTCGACGTAGCCGGCGGGAGTGGTCCAGCGGTATTGCCAGCGGCCCCACAGTTCGTTTCCGATCTCCCAGCGACGGACGTTGTACGGCGCGGGGCGGCCGTTGGCGGCCCGTAACGCTCCCATTGGCGTATCGACGGAACCGTTACAGTATTCGATCCAGTCAGCGGCCTCGGAGGGCGTGCCGGAACCGGCATTAATGCAGATCATGGGTTCGCAGCCGACGGCGCGGCAGAACGCAATGAACTCATCGGTGCCAAAGAGATTGTTTTCCTGCCGCCCCCACGCATAGTTCGGCAATGTGGGGCGCTGCTCGATGGGGCCGACGCCGTCTTTCCAGTGGTATGTGCTGACAAAATTGCCACCAGGCCATCTGAGGATGGAGAGGCTCGAATCCCTGAGCAACCGGACGACGTCGGGGTCCGCTCGATTTATATGATCGGCCGGCCAAAGCGAAATGCGATCGATTATCAACTGGCCTTGGTCAAGCATGCGAACGGCAAACTTGTACGCTCTATCGGCCGGGAGGTCGCGAGGGACACGCAGGCCGCCCGTGAAGCGACGCCATCGGCCATCGACCGTGTCGATCACGGCTCGTGCGCAGGGCCGTTTTCCATCCGGCTCGAAAAGGAGGATTTCGACCGCGTTTAGATCCGGAGAGCGCAACCAGACGGCGAATTCGTATTCTCTGACGCGATGCAGAGGCAGCCACGTCCACTGTGCAATGCCCGCTTCGGCCGATTCGGCGGCGATTCGCTGGGCCCGGTGTCCGTAAGGGCCCGTATCCGGACTGGCATCGACCGGACCGAGTTTCGTCCACCACGGGGCCATGCCTTCGAGTCGGTGTTTCACAAGGTTGTCGATCTCGGACCGGGGCCATCCCCATCGCGGGGCACCGTTGCGTATGCGGCCGGCGATTTCGTCGCGGTCATGCATGAACGTGGCCAGGCCGTTTGGTGACATCTGTTCGGAACGAAACGGATAGTCGCACAGCGTGGGATTCCTGAGGATTTGTGCGTCCATTCCATTGGTGATGTTAAAGAAGAGATGTTCACAGAACTTACCGGTGATATGCGGCGAGATTGGGTTTTGGGCCTTGCGAGCGGCATAGATCTTGAGCGTAGCTTCAAGCGGCATCGGCGCGCGATCTTCCGGATTTTCCGCGGCCGCTGCGCCAAGACCGGCGGCAACGATTGAAGGAACTACAGCAATATGCAATGCAATCGCGAGCAAGGGACTTTGATTCTTCATATCGACGGTCCTTAAGGAGGTTTCGAACAACGGTTGCATTCCCGAGCGATAGTGCGTCAACCAATATGGTAGTCCGCGGCGGAGGTTGGGGCAAGATGCTTATACTGCGGCGCGGAGGCCGGATGCGCTTGGCGCGGTGCGGAGAGGCGGTATAATCTTCTGCGACGGTCCTGTCAATCCGGCGTATGGAGATCGGCCGTAGTGCAGGGACTGATGGCATGGTCCGGAGCGACGGGGAACTGGTGTGAAACATATATCAACAGACTGGAGACTATTATGAGAAGCAAGAGCGTGGTGACGGCGGGTATTTGTATTGCGGTAGCGTGTATGGGACTGCTTGCGGCGTATGCGGATGAAGATGACAAGCCGAGCCGGGCCTTTCGCGAGGAGTTCATCAAGAACTTTCCACGGACAGCGCTCAATACGACGCCCGGGGATGCGATGATGCTGCGTATTCTCATTGAGAGTTCGGGGGCGACGCGCGGGATCGAAGTGGGCTCAGCGACGGGTTTCGGCGCGATTAACATGGGCATTGCCTTCGAGCGGACCGGGGGGCATTTGTATACGCTCGATATCAACGAGGATATGGTGCGCAAGACGCGGGAGAATCTGGAGAAGATGGGGCTGGAGAAGGTGGTGACGTGCATCCAGGGTGATGCGCTGAAGACCCTGCCGACGCTGGGCGGACAGTTTGATTTCGTTTTCATCGATGCGGTCAAGCGGGACTACTTCAAGTATTTCAAGCTCATCGAGCACAAGCTCAAGCCCGGGGCGGTTATTGTGGGCGACAACGTCATTCGCAGCGAACGGGCGATGGAGGATTTTCTCGACTATATGCACGACAGCCCGGATTACGATACCGTGATCATTCGAGCGTCGATGGAAAAAGGCGACGGGATGTCGATCAGTTACAAGATCAGGTAGTTGGGCATGGGCGGCCGGTGGGTGGATAAGAACAGTCATCAGGCGAGCCTCCAGGCGCATTGGCACCTGGGGACCCGCCTGATGTTGCGCAGTGTCGAGACTATCTGGCCTCGAATTTGAGTCCTTCCAGCGCGCTACCGTCGGTATCACGGATACGGCAGCAGAACGCCCAGCCTCCTTCGTGATTAACGACCTTGAGCATCAGCGGGTTCCATCCTTCGGCCAGTTCCACGTCGGCGACGTCCTGACGGGGACTGAGGCCGCGTGTCTGGTAGCCGGCGTGGACGAGTTTGCCGTCGAGCCAGGCCTTGAGCGCATCATCGGCGCCCATTTCAAGGCGGGCTTTTTGCTTTTTCGGCGACCAGATGCAGGTCTTCACGTAGACCGCAACGTGGCTCTTGCCGCCGAACATGCCTTCGAGATTGATGTCCCAGGCGCCGAGGCCCTTGGTGAGAGGCTGCCATTTGACATCGGCCGGGTCCTTCTCGGGGGCGAAGGCGGTATTGAACACGGAGCGGCTGTCTTTACCCTTTTCGGTGTACGGCGGAGAGACGAGCCAGGTCATGATGTAGCCTTCGTACTGGTCGATTTCGCTGATGATGTCCTGAGCCTTCCGGCGTATGCGCGGGTCCTTCGCTGAGGCCACGACGCGTTTCATCGCCGCCCTGGCACGGGCCGCATCGGTTTGTCTGAGGCGGTCGGCTATTTCTACGGCGGCGAGTGCGGCCTCGGCCTGCAAGTCGGGTTGATCGAGAAAACGTCCGACCAGGTTCAGGGCATCAGCGGTGTCCGCGGTTCCCAGCCCTGACAGTACGAGCTTCTTGTCTTCGGTGCGCTCGGCCAGTTGCATGGCCCGAACATACATAGCTACGGGATCGTCGGTGAGTCCGGCCATACGGACATAGCCGCGAAGTGCAAGGACCTTGTGGATTCGGCCGGAGGCTTCGGCAGCGATGCTGAGCAGGTCGTCGGCGGAGGCGGGGTTCGGCCACTGGGCGAGCGTTCGGACGGCGGCATCCCGGATGTCCGGATCTGCGGAGTCCAGTTCGCGGCGAACAGCGGCGAGGGCGGCCGGGGTAGCCGGACGAGCGAGCAGGCGTAAGAGCGTCGGCTTTGCATCGCTGTCGACGGTGCGCAGGGCAGCGAGTACAGGGTCGGCCTGGTGTTGAGGGTGATCGATGCCCCGAAATACTTCCGTGATGGCTTCTTCGATTCCTTTTCGGTCCGATGCGTCTTTGGGATTGACCGCAAGCTCGATCAACGAAGGAAGCATTCGCTGGTTGCCCAGGGCGCCGAGGGCGCTTATGGCTTCGGCACGGACGGATTCATCGTCATCGTTTTTGGCGATTGTGAAGAGAGCGGGAACGGCACGGAAGGTCTGTCTGTCGGCCAAGGCGCTGACGGCGGCGGCACGGATATCATTTTGTTCGGCTCGCAGTAATTCGATCAGCGCGGCATCCACGCCCGGAGCGTCGAGCGCTGCGAGGCTTGCGCGGGCGACCTGCCTTTCCTTGCCCTGTGTCCGAGCGGCTGCATTGATAAGCACGCGCACGGAAGAGGCGCTACCGAGTGTGCCCAATGCTTCGAGGGCGGCGATGCGGACGTCTTCATGTTCGCTACGGGCAGCTTTGGCAACGGAGGCAACCGCGGATTCCTCGCCACGTGCGGCCAGCGCACCGAGAATGAGCACCTGGGCTTCGGGCGACGCCGACGCCAGAAGATCGACGAAGGCGGCGGTCGCATCCGGATTCTCCACCAGCCGCATCATGTTGACAGCACTTCGCTGCATCACGGGCGCATCGTTCCTGATGACATCCACGAGCAGCGGCACGGCCTTTTCCTGCCGGGCGGCTACAAGACCGCGCAGACCGGCCAGCCGAAGATGCTGAGGTTGCGAGGGAGCATAGAAGCGTCGGTATATCTCCGCAGCCTTCTCGGTGTCCCCTTCGGCAACGAATCTCTCAGCGCACATCAGCAGAGCGTTATCAATCCGGGCAGCGAATTCTTTCGGTGCAGCGGGACGGGCGGCATTGAGAGCGGCCACTGCATCGGATCCTGCGATACAGCCGAGTCCTCTGGCGGCCGCGGCTGCGACCTCTGCATCGCTCGATTCGAGAAGTGTTTCAAGGTCGGGCAAAGCCTTTTCGTACTGCATGTCGGCGAGCGTATTTATGATGCCGACCTGGACTTTTCCGGAAGTCTTCTTCAAAGCGCGATGGAGGGCCTGTGCGGCTTCGGGGATTTCCATACTTCCCAGGGCATATCGGGCGATATGAGAGAGATCGGAGTCCGTCAGCAAACGCTCAAGATGGGGCACAGATCTGGCGGTGCCCATCGTTCTGAGCTGACGACAGATGAATATCCCGCCGGCGCGCGTGGTGGTGACTTTAAGCGTATCGAGGAGTCTGTCTTCGACGGCGCGTCGCGTGTCAGGATCGGTCATCGTTTCGATTGCGAATTGCTCGATTCGGACCAGCGGATTACCGTCCTTTCCAAACTCAAAATCGCGGACGGCCTTGAGGTCCTGATCCAATTGGGCAAAGGCGTCAGACGCAGCAGCCAGCGCTGAAGGGCCGACGATCAGCAAGGTTATGCACAGGAGTATAGTCAAGAACTGCTTCATCATTCGTTCCTTTCGTTATCCGAGGCTCCAGGGTTCGCGCATTGGACGGTCCAGCCAGCGATTGGCTTCGGCATCTCCGATGAACCGCTCTTTCTGCGGGTCCCACTTGAGGGGGCGTTTGAGCCAATAGGCGATATTGCCGATGTGGCAGTGCGTGGCGGTGCGGTGGGCGATTTCGATGTCGCGGAACGGTCGCTGCCGTGTGTAGACGCAATGCACGAAGTCGCCAAAGATGCCGCCACGGCCCTTGTAGTTCGGAATATAGATGTCCGGCGCTTGGGGACGTTTCTTGTTGTCATCGCGGAAGGGAATCTCGCCTTCGGTGCCCGTGAAGGACAATTTGCTGCCCCACCCCCCGCCATGATAGATGCGGACGCCGTTGTCGAAGACATACGTGAGGCGTTCGACGTCCTTTCCATTCGGGGGTATCACCTGTTTTGGTCCGGTCTTGTGCAATCCGAGTGCGAAGAGCGCTCCGCCGAAGGTGTGGCAGCCCCAGTCGGTCATACCACCGCCCGAATAGTCCCGATAGGCGCGGAATCCCCCTTTGATGAGGGTCGGATGGAAAGGTCTCCACGGCGCGGGGCCGAGCCAGAGGTTCCAGTCCACCTCGGAGGGCGTCGGCACCGGGGGCAGATAGCACGGTCCGGAAGGACCGCCAACATTGACGAAGGCCTCTTTGACGTCCCCAATTGCGCCGCCCTGGACCATCTTGTGGAACCAGTTGTAGTCACCCCAGACGCGCTGGCTGCCTCCGGAGAAGACGCGGCCGTAGCGTCGAGCCACATCCGTCATGACGCGGCCCTGGCGGACGGTAAGGGTCTCGGGCTTTTCGCAGAACACATCCTTGCCGTGCATCATCGCTTCGATACCGATGATGGCGTGCCAGTGATCGGGGGTGCCGATGAGAACGGCGTCTATATCATCACGGCTGGTTATGTCGCGAAAGTCGGTATACATCCGGCAATCATTGTTGTTGTAGCGGCTGTCCACCATTTGTTTGGCCTGGCGGCAGTGGTCGCCGACCACATCGCACACGGCCAGCACGCGAACCTCACCGAAACGCAGAGCGGCATTCATGTCACCCCGGCCGCGGCCACCCATGCCGATACAGCCCATCGTGATGCGGTTGTTTGCGCCAAAGACTCTGCCGGCGGCGAAGAATGGCGCGGCGACGGCGCCCGCTGCAATTCGCTGGAGAAACTTCCTTCGTGTCAGACTGGAACGTCGTAGCATACTCGATCTCCTACACAGCAATAGTGTTCTCGTACTGCAGTTGAGCATTGCGATTATCCGATGCCCGGCAATGCTGCATTTCACAGCATGATATCGGCTAGAGTGGTGCATTTGCAAGGATCGGCTCATCCATCGGGCGGTTGTCAATGGGGCGGTCGCTTGAAGCGCGGTGGACAACTGCGTCTGTCGCGGGTTCAGAAGGGACTTTCATAACGAGGGCCGCGCGGTACAATAGCAGCAGGTTTGACGTACTTTGGCAATATATTACCCGGATTTCCCAATTAGTGGGTAACAAATCGAGGGTGTTTTGATAGTATGGAGCTTATGGAGACCACTCAAGCCATTTTCAGCCATTCTTTACGGGAGAACCCAGTGGGTGAAGCACGCAAGGACGCTCTGGGGCTGGATTTTCGGCGACTTAGTGTGTTTGAGAGCCTTTCTGGGGAGCGTATCGGCCATTTTGGTGACACGACACCTTGAAATTGCGGCTTGGATCTTGGTATTATTTGTATGGCGTGCAGGAGTGCAAATTATGGCGTTAAACGGGAAGGCCCGTTTTTGGAGAAAGAGCCTGGATTGAGTTAAGACAATGGAGAGGTACAAATGCTCAAAGACATTACATTCAAGGAAGTCTGTGCTTTCCTTAAGGAAGACATGAAGGACGATCAGGAACTGCTAAAAGCCGCCGACCACTTTCTTGGCCTTGCCATCGTATGCTCCCCATTGATCTTAGGTCCCAAAGCTTTGCCTGCCTTGAAGCTTCTTGGCGCCAAGAGCCAACTGGTCAAATCGGGCAAATGGCTTCTTGAAAAGGTGACCGGCAAGAAGGAGACAGATTATCTCGCCAGAATAAAACGAATGCGTGTAGCACATGGCCTCATCTGCTACACAGCTTTCTTTGAAGCACTCGATAAGCTTCTGCCAACTGACCTCAGGAAATCCCTTGACTTGCAGGGAGAGGACAGGGAGCAACTTGCGAAGAGCGCAGGGAAGAGTCTTAGCACGCAGACTCAGGAAACGGGCGATGAATTGGACGGAGTGGGAGAGGAGCCGTTGCCTTTTCCGCATCCAGTATCCCCGCACGAGCAGACGGAACAACTTGGGCAACTCTATGAGAGCATGGCCAAGGGATTCCTTGAGTTCTTAGACAAGTTGGTTCTCTGGGAGATAAGAGATGCGCAAATGGTGAACAAATTCAAGGAAGAAGCTGCTGATCTTCCTCAGCTAGCTTTGGAGTGCTTTGAATCGCAATACTTTGCGTTGTCAAAGGAATACGTGGATTTCCGCATCTGGTCCCAGATCACAGATCACAAAGCAATGACTGATTATCTTAAGCAGTATAATCTTCTGTTAGGGACTGCGAAGAAGAAGATTGACGTAGGGCTCCGTCAACTTCAGAAGACGGCAGCTGCAATCCCCGACCAATTCCAGCAAATAAGTGCGAACAACATTGTGGACGGCCTAAATCGCCATTACGCAGATATAATCCGAAAGCCCATAATAGACGAGAAAGAGATCCCTGAGGAGGACAGAATCGGCCTCTCCTTTCCGAAGATATCAGACGCCTTCGTTCCTCAATCCTACCGGGTGCTGCGGCACACATCCAAAGACATCCATCTCGAAAAGGAGGAAACATGGGACGGTCTTGACTCAAATGATGATCTGGCAGCTTTTCTCTTAAGGTATTTAAGTTCACCATATAGTATCGAAGCTCCTTTGTTGATTCTTGGACATCCCGGGAGCGGCAAATCGCTCCTTACGAAAGTCCTTTGCGCAAGATTGACATCCGAAGCTTACACTCCCATTCGCGTCCCATTGCGCGACGTTGAGAATCCTGAGTCTCGAATTGAGAGCCTAATTACGGATCAGATCAAGAACGATACAAACGAGTCTATTGAATCATGGGCAGGTTTCAGCCGGCAATTTACTGAGCGCCCACTCTTGATAATCCTTGATGGTTATGATGAACTGCTCCAGGCTAGTGGTAAGGTCTTTGCGGATTATCTTCAGAAAGTTCAGACATTTCAGGAGAGCGAAAAGGTACAGGGACGGCCTGTTAGAGTAATCGTGACAAGTCGGGTCGCTTTGATTGACAAGGCCACGGTACCCGATGGGGCAACAGTAATTCGATTGCTGGAATTCAATGAAGAACAGCGGAATACTTGGATATCAGTCTGGAACAAAGCCAATGCTGATTACTTCCAATCATCTAAGGTCGAACCTTTTAAGCTCCCAGAAGAGCAAGGCAATGGCAAAAGGGACAAGATCCTTGAACTTGCCCAACAGCCTTTGCTTCTCTTGATGTTGGCGCTATATGATGCCGAGGAAAATAGCCTTCGCAAACACAAACAATTGGATAGAACGGTGCTTTACGACAGTCTTCTGCGCCGTTTCGTGTGGCGCGAGCGGCGTCGATATGTAAAGAACTTGGAGAGGCTTCCGAAGAAAGACCAGAAACAGAAGATGGAAGAAGAGATTGATAAGGAGATGAAACGCCTTGGGGCCGCGGCTATTGGAATGTACAATCGACGAACGCTTTACATCCACTCGAACGATCTAGTTCGTGATTTCAGGTTCTTTGAGATCGAGCGCAAAAAAGACAATACAGCAGGCCATGAACTAACAGATGTGGAGGGATTTTTTGGGGGATTCTTCTTCATACACAAGGCGAAGTCCGGAGGCGATCGGAACAAGGAGGACAATGCCCCAGGGGATTTTACTTTTGAATTCCTCCACAACACTTTTGGAGAATTTCTTACGGCATATTTCATCCTGCAATCTGCCTTCGAAGAAGTTGAGATGCTCATACACGATAAGGAAAATGCAAACACATACACAAGGTACAAAGCGAACATAGAAAAAGCCGAAGCCTTGTCCAAAGAATGGTTTTCATGCCTTATGTATGCACCGCTTTATTCAAGGCCAGAGATTCCCGAGATGATCCGTGAGTGGGCCGGTAATCTCTTTTCGAAAAAGGGGCTAAGCCGCAAAACATTTCTGGAACATCTTGATGAGATCATTAGAAGCCAAATAAGAATGGTTTTGGATTCAAGAGTCTTTCCGGAGATAATGCGAAGTGAGCAGGCCGCCCAGTATTTGGACATGCCATTGCTCGGCCTCATTGCAACTTATACTTTGAATCTTGTAATCCTTCGCACGATCTTAGCCGATTCAAAGTTCGTTTTTTCTGAAACAGACTATTCCAACGACGGAGACATGGAAGGAGATCTGCAGGAGGTGAGAGTCGAAGAGCAGAGGGCTACTCAAGAAGAGGGACGCAGCCCACGCCCCTGGGATAAGCTCACCCAAATATGGCGATCATGGTTTAGGATTGAAAATCTGTCCGGCCTTTGCACGATACTATCTACAAAGCGCGATGGCGATGAGATTCTGGTCATGGCCATTGACGAATTTCGGGCCAAGTCTGCCAGTGGCAACTTGAGCACTGTGATAAATGTTGCGGCGGTCTTGGCGGATGATACAACTGTCGGCCTTGCCGGGCTCCATTCCGAAGATTCTGACAAGAAACAATGGCTGCAACCTGGCAAACTCAAGGAGCGTTTGGATGCGAGCGGCATTGACCTGTCTTTCGATTTCTTAGTGCGGCGACTACGGCGACTCCTTGCTACAGAATACGGGCCAACGGATGAACTTGATGCACTGTTTATGGAGGGCCTAGAGTATGTTAACGATGGGCAGCAATCGTTTGATCTAGTCGTCGCATTTTTCGATCTGCTGGCTGTAGCACTACGCCGAAGGTGCCTCTCATGGAGGTCTGAGGAGGAGTTGTTTGACAGACTTGTGCATTCCGATCCAATTCGTGAATCTGATCGGGGCGCAGGAAGCTATGGTCTGCAAGTACTTCGCTTGCTCAGGGAGTCTTGGGGAAGATTGTGGCAGGAGCGTTACGGCCCGAAATTCTTTGATCGATTCATGCATCCCAAACGCATGCATCCCGAATACTTAATGGACATGATGGAAAACCGCCCGGAGGTTGCAGTCGAGTGGATACTACTTATGCAGCAGCTTGGCGGAGCGCGTTGGCGCGAGCGTTACGGCCCGAAATTCTTTGATCGATTCATGCATCCCAAACGCATGCATCCCGAACGCTTAATGGAGATGATGGAAAGACGCCCGAAGCTTGCAGTCGAGTGGATACTACTTATGCGGCAGCTTGGCGGAGCGCGTTGGCGCGAGCGTTACGGCCCGGAATTCTTTGATCGATTCATGCATCTCAAACGCATCCATCCCGAACGCTTGATGGAGATGATGGAAAGACGCCCGGAGCTTGCAGTCAAGTGGATACGACTTATGCAACAGCTTGGCGGAGAGCGTTGGCGCGAGCGTTACGGCCCGGAATTCTTTGATCGATTCATACATCCCAAACGCATGCATCCCGAACACTTGATGGAGATGATGGAAAGACGCCCGGAGCTTGCAGTCGAGTGGGTACGACTTATGCAGCAGTTTGGTGGAGAGCGTTGGCGCGAGCGTTACGGCCCGGAGTTCTTTGATCGACTCATGCATCCCAGACGCTTAATGGAGATGGTGGAAAGCCGCCCGGAGCTTGCAGTCGAGTGGGTACGACTTATGCAGCAGTTTGGTGGAGAGCGTTGGCGCGAGCGTTACGGCCCGGAATTCTTTGATCGGTTCATGGATCCCAAACGAATGCATTCCGAACGCTTAATGGAGATAATGGAACTTAACCGGGCGGCAATTTGGCCAGTGTTAATGATACTCCGCCTAAGTAGCACTGATCGCTCGTTCATGGAGGATCGCCTAATGAACACTCTTCGAGAGAGCATACAAAACAGTGATATTGCCAAGATGCCTTTAGAGTCTCTACCTGATCTCAGATGGTTTGCCGAAAGGGTAGAGGATTTCGAACTAACGGCGCAGATTGAAAGATACCTTCAGTGATTCTGTACTCGAAATAGATGAATGCTGCTGGCCAGACGGCTCTCAGTGCCTTCTGTGGCATGGAGAAATGACGAAACGGTCTATTTGGGCTGAGAACGCAGACCTCGCGTGCTTGTGCCCAGCAGATATATGCTTGACAGTTCTTCTACCTACTCTTTGGTCTGTAATTGACCTCAACCGACTTGAACGTATGGCCACAGTCAGAGCGTTTGTGGTAGCGAATGGGCAGATGGTTACTGTCATAAACCGGCACTCTGTCGCCACCACACGCCGGGCAGCGCAATTTGACATACCGGATTATCCGCTCTAAGGAGAAGACAATGAGGACTGGAGTACTTGCGACACTTCTTATCGCGACAATTGCAGCGGCGGCGTCCGCGGCAGGAAGCAGTACGAAGGATATTGAGAAAGACGGCTGGAAACTGGTGTGGCACGAGGAATTCGACAGGGAGGGGCTGCCCGATCCAAACAAGTGGGGGTATGAAGAGGGCTTCATTCGCAATCGCGAAAAGCAGTATTACACGAAGGCCCGGAAGGAAAACTGCCGGGTTGAGGATGGGAAGCTGATTATCGAGGCGCGCAAGGAACAGTACAGGGACGGCCAGTACACGTCGGCCAGTATCAAGACGCGGGGCAAGGCGGAATGGCTGTACGGTCGCATCGAAGTGCGAGCCAAACTGCCGACAGGCAGAGGCATGTGGCCTGCGATATGGATGCTCGGCAACAATCCCGAACATCGGAGGTGGCCTGCGTGCGGCGAGATCGACATTATGGAGAACGTCGGCTTCGATCCCGAGAGGATTCACGCCAACGTGCACACCGAGGCGTACAACCACGTCAAGGGCACGAACAAAGGGGCGAAGATCAAGATCGAGAAGCCCTGGAGGGATTACCACGTTTATGCCATTGAATGGCACACCGATCACATCGACTTCTTTGTCGATGACCAGAAGTATTTCACTTTCGAGAATGAAGGGAAAGGCAACGCGGTCTGGCCTTTCGACAAGCCCCACTACCTTATTCTGAACGCAGCTATCGGCGGTTCGTGGGGCGGCCAGAAAGGTATCGATGACTCGATTTTCCCACAGAAATACTATGTTGACTACGTACGGGTGTTCAAGCAGGCGAAGTAAGAGCGAGTGAGTTTATTCTGGACACAGGCCGCACGGGCCGTTACACTCCATGCGATGGTCGCATGCGGATCATCGTAAACAGATGCACCATTGGAGATAAACGTCAATGACAGATGCACCGACAGATCAAAGACGATGTCCTCCGTTGCTCCCACTTCTTATCGCTACATGGCTGGTCATTTTCGCCGGTACCTTTGCCAGCGGGCAAGTGGGCGGCGATCTGCCTGAGACAGGCCGAGCGCTTTACGAGAATGCGTGTGCGGCGTGCCATGGATCGGACGGGAGAGGGGCACCGGCCCACGTTGTCGGCTTCGACACCCCCCTGCCCGATTTCAGCGACTGCGAGTTTGCTCCGCGCGAAGCGGACGGAGACTGGTATTACGTAACAGCCGAGGGCGGGCCGGCGCGGGGCTTTTCGGAGATTATGCCTGCATTCGGGGATGCATTGACGGACGAGCAGATACAGAAGACTCTGAACCACATCCGCACTTTCTGCACGAACAAGGACTGGCCGCGGGGCGAACTGAATCTGCCTCGCCCGCTGAAGACAACGAAAGCCTATCCGGAGGATGAAGTCGTTTTCTCATCAACTTTCGAGAGCGAGGGACTGGGCAAGGTAACGAATGAACTTATTTATGAGAAGCGCATCGGCGAGCGAAATCAGTTCGAGCTGATCTTTCCGTTCGGCTGGGCGGAACAGCCGGCCTCGGGCGGAACGGACACGGACTGGCGGGGCGCGATCGAGGATGTCGGAGTGGGTTTCAAGCGCGTGATGCTGCACAGCTACGAGAGCGGCTCGATTGTGTCGCTGGGGGGCGAAGTGTTTTTCAACACCGGCGACAAGGACGACGGGCTCGGATCGGGAACAACGATTTTCGAGCCTTATCTGGCTTATGGACAGATACTCCCGGCCGACTATTTCTTCCAATGCCAGGCGGGCTTCGAACTGCCGTCCAACGGCAAGCATGCAAATGAGACAGTATTCTGGCGGGGCGCGTTCGGGCGGACCATCAGTACCGGCGTGTACGGGCAAGCATGGTCTCCGATGGTCGAACTGATCGGGTCGAAGGAACTGGTCTCGGGGACAGACACCGACTGGGACGCGATTCCACAATTGCAGGTCGCGCTGAACCGGCGCCAGCATGTCCGTCTTTGTTTCGGCGCCAAGATACCTCTGAACAACAGAGACCTTCGTGAAACGGAGTACATGGTATATCTGTTGTGGGACTGGTTTGATGGTGGATTTTTCGAAGGATGGTAGCGAATGGCCGTTAAGAGCTTTGCCCTATTGTTCATAATATCCTCATTTGCTGGAGGATCCGGCAGGCAGCAAGCCGGAGCACCGAAGCCTGTAACGGAGTTGTTTGTGGCCTCGAACCGGTGCATCGCCTGCCACAACGGGCTTATTACGGCATCGGGGCAGGACGTCTCGATCGGCGCCAACTGGCAGTCTTCGATGATGGCCCACTCCTCGAAGGATCCGTACTGGCAGGCGGCGGTGCGTCGTGAGATGCTCGATCACCCGGCGGCTGCGGCAGCCATCGAACATGAGTGTGCGGCGTGTCATATGCCGATGACGCGGTATGCCGCCAAGGTCAGCGGGCGCAAAGGGCAGGTGTTTGGACATTTGCCGGTCGCGCCGAATGCCGCGGGAGCGGACGCTTTTGCGGCCGAGGGCGTGTCTTGCACCATGTGCCACCAGATTCAGGAAGAAGGGCTCGGCACGAAAGAGAGCTTCACGGCGGGCTTCGTTGTGGATACTGAGAAGCCCCTGGGGGAGCGATCCGTTTTCGGTCCATACGAGGTGGACACCGGGCGGACGCGGGTGATGCGTTCGTCGGCACAGGTGGTGCCGGCGCAAAGCAAGCATGTGCAGGGCTCGGATCTTTGCGCATCATGCCATACTCTATATACCCACGCACTCGGGCCGGACGGAGAGGTGATCGGTGAGTTGCCCGAGCAGGTGCCTTATCTGGAATGGAAGCACAGCGCGTACGCCGACAAGCGGCATTGCCAGTCGTGCCACATGCCGCAACTGACACATCCGATGCAGATCAGCTCGGTGCTCGGGCAGTCCCGCGAGGCGTTTTCGCGGCATGTGTTTCGGGGCGGAAACTTCTTCATGCCTGCGATTCTCGACCGCTATCGACAGGAGTTGGGGGTTACGGCGCGTCCGGAGCAACTGGAGCGGGCGGCGGAGCAAACTCGAGACAACCTGACGGGCAGTTCGGCCAAGATCGAGATTGCGGAAGTCGAACGCAGGGGCGAGCAGTTGCAGGCAGACGTGCGCGTTGTAAACCTGACAGGCCACAAGCTGCCTACGGCGTATCCGTCGAGACGGGCGTGGATACATCTGACTGTGAAGGACAGGGAGGGACAAATCGTCTTCGAATCGGGCGCGCTGCGGTCGGACGGCTCAATCGTCGGCAATGACAACGATCGGGATCAAACGCGGTTCGAGCCTCACTATGCAGAGATAAGCAAGCCCGAACAGGTGCAGATATACGAGGCGATCATGGCGGACTCAAAGGAGGAGGTTACGACGGGTCTTCTGTCTGCGGTGCGGTTCATCAAGGACAACCGGATCCTGCCGAGAGGTTTCGACAAGGCGACTGCGCATAGCGATATCGCGGTCCGCGGAGCTGCATCGGCCGATGAGGATTTCACGGATGAGAGGGACACCGTTCACTATCTGGTGTCCGTCGGGCCGGCTCAAGGACCGTTGGTGGTTGAGGCCGAGTTGTGGTACCAGCCGATTGCCTTTCGCTGGGCACAGAATCTCAAGCAGCAACCGGCCGCGGAGACCGACCGCTTCGTATCCTACTACAATTCGATGTCCGACGAGTCCGGCATCCTTATGGCTAAAGCCATGACGGCCGCCGAGTAGCGGCACGTCGGATGCCGGCAGTGCATCATCAACTCAAGGGCACCGGCTGGCAGAGGTTCTTTTCGTCATTTGCGACGCGGCCGCACGACTTGCAGATAAACTTCGGCGCGTTGACGAGCGGCGTGATCTTCTCCAGATCGAGATTGCACGGACAGCAGGTAAGGGCACACAGTTTGTCGGTTCCACAACATTCGCTGTTTGCTGCACTGCACATATTACGATTCCTTTCCGCTGAAGACAGTATTTACGTTCCGTTCACGCTTTGCATGGTACAGGGGGCGGGGGCGGACGTCAAGAAAGGAACCGGTTCGCCCGCAGGTGAAATGCAGCATAATCCTCAGTCGGACTCAACCATATCCTGCTTGCAGAAAGTGCGAACAGGCTGTAGGGTATGCGGTTTGAGAAGTTGCCAAATGGTGGAATATGAAGCCACACGAGAAGACAAAAGACAGAATCACGCGGATAGAGGAACTGCTCGCAGACAAGACGAGTATGGTAATCGTCATGCAGGACCATCCCGATCCGGATGCGATAGCCGCGGCGGTTGCGCTGCGGAAACTGGTAAACAGCGTATCCAGCGTCCAATGTTCGATCGCTCACGGCGGAGCGGTAGGCCGGGCGGAAAACCGGGCGCTGGTGCGATATCTGAACCTCAATCTGCGATCGTGCGACGAGATCGACTTTGGGAAATTCGACTGCACGGCGATTGTCGATACACAGCCTGAGGCGGGGAATAACTCGTTTCCCGAAGATTGCGTGCCGGACATTGTGATCGATCATCATCCGCTGCACAAGAAGACGCGGAAAGCTCCGCTGATGGATATCCGCAAGCAGTACGGTGCGACATCGACGATCTTGTTCGAGTATCTTACGGAGGCGGGCATCACGCCCGATGCTCCGCTGGCGACCGCCCTGCTCTACGGGATCCGCTCCGACACGCAGGATCTGGGCAAGGAGGCCAAGCGTGCGGACACCGAGGCGATCGGCCAACTGTATCCGCTGGCGAACAAGAAGATGCTGAGCGAGATACAGCGAGGACGGGTCCAGCGGGACTACTATCGATACCTGGCCGAGGGGCTGCAAAATGCGAGAGTGTACGACAACTGCGTTATCACGTCGCTGGGCGAGGTGACCATTCCGGATATGGTGGGCGAGGTGGCCGATTTGCTGCTGCGGGACGACACGACGAACTGGGCGCTGTGTTATGCAGTATTCGACGGCCAGATGCTGCTTTCGGCGCGAACATCGCAGACTGAAAACAGCGCAGAAGGAGTCATGAAGAAAGTGGTGTCGAGGGTTGGTACGGGGGGCGGACATGAATCGATTGCCGGCGGGCAGATTTCGCTCAAGAAAGGGACCAAGAGCGAAGTGGCGGAGACGGAGAAGCGGGTGCGTCAACGGTTCATCAAGGCGGTCGGCGCCAACTCGCAATACGGCGTAAAGCTTTTGCGGGCGAAGGCAGAAACGGAGACGGCAAAGAATGGCAACGGTGGTACTGCTTAGACACGGCGAGAGCGTCTGGAACAAGGAGAACCGTTTCACGGGATGGACGGACGTCGATCTCAGCGAGAAAGGGTTAGCCGAAGCGCACGAGGCGGGACAAACGCTGCGGAAGGAGGGATATTCGTTCGATCTGGCGTTTACATCCGTTCTCAAGCGGGCGGTGCGGACGCTGTGGATCGCGCTGGATGAAATGGATCTGATGTGGCTGCCGATTATCAACTCGTGGCGGCTTAACGAACGGCATTACGGGGGGCTGCAGGGGCTGAACAAAGCGGAGATGGCCGAGAAATTCGGCGACGAGCAGGTTCACGTCTGGCGGCGCAGCTACGATGTTCCGCCGCCGGCACTGGAGAAGGACGATCCGCGGTATCCCGGGAAGGAAGAGAAGTACAGGGGGCTGTCGGAGAAGGAGCTGCCGCTGAGCGAGTGTCTCAAGGACACTGTCGAGCGTTTCCTGCCGTACTGGCATGAGTCAATCGTGCCCGAGGTCAAGGCGGGCAAGCGGGTGCTTATCTGTGCGCACGGCAACAGCCTGCGGGCGCTGGTCAAGTACGTAGACGACATCAGCGACGAGGAGATACCGCATCTGAACATCCCAACGGGCGTGCCTCTGGTTTACGAATTCGATGACGACCTCAAGCCCGTCAAGCATTTCTATCTGGGTGACGCCGAGGCGATAGCCAAAGCTGCCCAGGCTGTCGCGGATCAGGGCAAATCGAAATAAGAATGAGGCTGCCGACGGCTCGGCCGCTGTCGGGCGCATGAAACGGGCCGCACAGTCAACACGTACGGCCCTTTTTCTGAGGCATTCTTCGAGATTCTGGCTTACAGCGATTTGCGTCTGCGCAACCAGCCGACAAGACCAACGCCGAGACTGCCCAGCAGAATCGCACCGGGAGCGGGGATTTGCGCACCGTTGCAAACAAAGGTCTCGCAGATGGGTCCCGACCAAGGCCCGCCTAAGCTGTTGCTGTACTCAACGCAAATCTGTCTCGTAGCAGCGTCCCAGCCATCATCGTATCCGTCCACAAAAGGCGGATCGGGATCGAGGTGGCTGAGCACATCTACGACATCGGGCGATCCCGGCGTCACGAAACCGGTTGCTACCCAAGCAGACCCGGGTTCATCATCATTGCTCGGCACGACGGGGTCGCCAGCCATCCCCTGAGCACTGGTGATCCTCCACCAGACCGATCCATCGCCATCCACGTATGTGATTTGCCATTGATCGTACATCCGGCCCCATAGATCAGGTTCAGTGACGCCAACGCATTCCACCTCGATCGTGGGAATCGCTAAGGCGGTCTGCGTCCCTGCCAGTAACACTGCGAGCAGTCCCGCCATCCATAACGTCTTGCTTTTTTTCATGTCCATTTCCCTTTCGAAAGGGTTGCCAAATCGAATGGTGTGTCAGCCGAGGCGCGCAAGCGCATCGGCCATGTGCTTGTGGCAGACCGGCCGTCAAGGTCCTCTGCAGCGATGTGCCATAACATTCATGCTTGCACCTCCCCTAGGGTTGTCTCTTCCGAATTCTTCAATATCCGCTTCACGGTCGCGTCCCTTTCGGCCTTGTTTCTTCTGCTTTCATACCGGGTCCGTACGGGTGATCTCTTCAGGCCGATGGCCGCCGTTCTCGTTTACCACCCTCCGGGATACGGGCTGCGCGGAACGGCAACGTGCACGGTCTGTAAATCGATGCAATTAGACCGCAGCCAGGATAGCAGCGATATAGGTAAAACCCCTCATTTAACCAAGCTTAATCCTTAAACCGACGTCGTATGGAAGACAAGAATTCTATTTCGCCCCCATCGCATACACGGAGCAAAGCGATCGCAGTATCGCATCGGCGCGTGCGGCATACTGCCGCCCAATTGCCGGGCCACAAGCTTATGACGCCAGCGCACCCGGTCCTCACGTACTCCACGACGCTGTATTGCAGCGAAGCCTCTTTGTGTACTCGCGTCGGACCTGGAGAATCCAATTCGTACAGGGCGTGGTCAGATGCCGGGCGTCTCTGCCGGTCTTTTCATACTTCAACTCTGTGAGGATACGTGGAGGACTTGCGCTCGACATTTATGAACCATGGGAGGTATGACTAGGATGGCTGTGAGCCAAGTCCGCAGTCCGGTGGAGAACTGTTCGAAGATGCGATGTCCACAGTCTTCTACGTCTGCGCAGCCGGCCGGCCAGACCGACCCCAAGTCTGCCCAGCAGAATGGCGCGTGGAGCGGACATGCAGACGACCGACGAATCGCAAGCGAGACGCCCCTAGTCGCCGATGTCCGAGGTGGTGCTCTTCATTACGAATTCGAGTTCATTCAGCTCGCAATCACATCCGCCGTCGATTTCGAAATCGGCAAGCGATACATGCAAGCGATTGTCTGTTCGGGCAATTCCCATGTCGGCGCCGTTGAGCCGTATTCCGCAAGTTTCTGTCCGTCGGCCAGCGTCCTGATGTGATGAGATCATCCACTTGCGCACGATCGACCTCGAACAACGGCCAGTAGATGCAGGAATCGGAGCGGAGGGTCCGGCCACAGGAGCCGGCCCGACACACTTCGATCCGACCGGAGAAATCATGCAGTCAGGATGGGCCCCGATTCAGAACAGACAGACTTCGATTAAGGAGGCCCGCCGGTTTGGCAAGTGCGACAAACGTTGTCAATCAGTCTGATTACTGCTCGAAGTCGCGGGGCATGAACTGGCTCTGGGCGGCGATGGTTCCGCTCATTCTCAGTACGGCGAGATCTTCTTCGCTGACCTGTCCGTTGATAAACTGCTGGACGATGGGGTGCGGGTGATTCCGGATGTAATCGGCGTCGCCATCGGCGATAAGGCGACCCTCGTGGAGCATCACGATCCGGTCGGCGATCTTGTAGGCGCTCTTCATGTCGTGGGTGACGACGATTGTGGTAACGCCGAGTTCGCGCTGGAGTTTGAGGACGAGTTCGTTGATCACGTCCGAGCGGATGGGATCGAGGCCGGTTGTCGGTTCGTCGTAGAGGAGGACCTCGGGGTTGAGCACGATGGCGCGGGCCAGTGCGACGCGCTTTCGCTGACCGCCGGACAGGTTCGCGGGATAGTAGTTCTGGAATCCGTCGAGGCCTACCATTGCGAGCTTGGCCTTGACGAGGTCTTCCAGTTCGTCCCAGTTGCTGATTCTTCCCTGCTGGCGAATGGGAAAGATGATATTCTCAAAAACGCTGAGGCTGTCGAAGAGCGCGCCGCCCTGGAAAAGAAAGCCATAGTGCCGGCGAATACCGTTCAATTCCAGTTCGGGCAGTTCGTCGATCCGCCGGTCTTTGAAGTATACCTCGCCCGAGGTGGGACGCAGCAATCCGATGAGGTGTTTGATGAGTACGGTCTTGCCGCAGCCGCTCGGGCCGATAACGACGGTCGTCCTGCCCTTTTCAATTCCGAGCGAGACGCCCTTGAGAACGCCATAAGAGCCGAACGTCTTGACGAGATTCCGCGTCGATATGACGGGCACTGTGGCGGCGTCCGAGGCATTCTCGACGACGGCGTCTTGCTGTGTCTGAGCGACCTGGTTTTCGTTTGTGGTGTTTTCCACTTTTGGTTCACAGCTCATGTTCTCTGACCGGCGGCTCATCCGACAAGGCTTTTATAGGGCCAGAAGGTGTTATAGATCGACTTGAAGATGACGGCCAGCGCAAAATCGAGGGCCAGGATTGAGATGAAACTGGCCACGAAGGCCTCGGTGCAGGCCTGGCCGACGCCGTGCGCGCCTTCGCGGCACGTAAAACCCTTGTAGCAACTGATAGTCGCGATAGCGGCGCCGAAGAACACTCCTTTGATGACACCGACAGCGACGTCCCAGAGTTCTACGCCGGAAGCGCTGAAGCTCCAGTACGCCCAGCCATTGATGCCGAATTGCAGCACTCCAACGAAGAAGCCGCCCAATATACCCATAAGGTCCGCATAAATAATCAGAATGGGTGTCAGCAGCAAACATGCCAGCACACGCGGCGCGACCAGATAGCGAACCGGATCGGTACCCATGCTACGAATGGCATCGATCTGCTCGGTGACATTCATCGTGCCGAGTTCAGCGGTCAGCGCCCCTCCGACACGGCCGGCCAGCATGACCGCGGCCAGTACCGGGCCGAGTTCTTTGACAATGGAGATGTTGATGAGAACACCGAGGTGCTCTTCCAGGCCCATGCCGGCAAGCTGATCATATGCCTGGACGGCAAGCGTCATACCGACGAACGCACCGGTTATCATGATTACCGGAACACTGCGAACGCCGATAATGTGCATCTGCGTCCAGATCAGGGGGTATGCTCGGCCCACGATGAGGCTGCGAATGCACGCGCCGGCGGACTGCCACATGAAGCGGCCGAACTGGCCAACGTTACTGACATCCTCTATGGTTCGCTGCCCCAGCGTTGCTAACATCTTTGGTGCCCCTGCGGATAACGAAGACTGCTCTGCTGCCGTGTTCACACCACCCTCATCGCTTATCGTACAATTACGAGCGGCGGATTACCACGTCTTGATGTGTTGGGGCCATAATTTTCGCCCTGATGCAGGCGGAAATCCACAAATGCTCTGCCCCGGCTTCCAGGAGAGACGATGCAGAGAAAGCTCCAGGCTGGTTGCGGCCCCGGACCGGATCATGTAGCGGCATCACTTTTCTTTCGTAATTTTTTTTGCAACTGAGTTGCACTTCTATATGGGGTGGCTTATACTGGGATTCGGTTCGACATTCTTCGTGTTGTTGTAGATCAGGAGACAGACATGCAAGGCAGAGTCTTGTCGGTCTTTCGGGAGCTTCGGGCGCACGCCCCATTTACAGCGTTCGGTGCGCTGACGGGTATAGCACTGATGCTGGCTTTTCGCAACACCGGGCACGAGACAGCGCATCGGCTGTTTCAGGTATTCCATCCGGCGCATGTGGCACTCTCGGCATTGGCTACCGCGTCGTTGTTCAAGGCCCGGCGCGGGACGCGACAAATGGCGAGCATTATTGTTATCGGCTATTTCGGGGCTATCGGTGTTGCGACGCTGAGCGACTGTGTGCTGCCTTTCTTCGGCGAGACGCTTCTTGGAGTAGCGGTGCCCGTACACAGCCACGGTCATGGTGAAGATCATGCGCACGAGACGAATGGCACAGACCACAGCCATGCCGAGCACGAGCACGACACATCGGCGGGGGTCGCGGATCATAATCACGCCGAAGCAGACCACGATGCGGGGCACGCGCATGGCGAGGCGCAGGAGACAGCGGGACACGATGACAGCGAACATACGGGGCCGCACATTCATCTGGGGTTTATCGAGGATTGGTATATAGTCAATCCGGCGGCATTTCTGGGGATTCTGCTGGCATTCGTGCTGCCTCATACGCGGTTCTCGCACCTGGGGCACGTGCTTGTGAGCACGTGGGCGTCCTCGTTTCACATGTTGATGAATACGCAGGCTACGCTGACTCCGCTGCTGCTGGGAGGGGCTTTTGTAGTTCTGTTCATTGCCGTCTGGCTGCCCTGTTGCATAAGCGATATCGTTTTTCCATCCCTTTTTCTGTCCGACGCCGAGCAATCGGAGCTAAGCGGGTGTTGCGGCCATCACTGAGACCATGAAATCCAGTAACGAAACACGGTGTATAGAGATGTTGCGCGGAGCGGGGCTGTCGTGTACGCAGGGGCGTATCGCCATTCTGGGGCTGCTGTTGCGGGCAAACGCGCCGCTGGCACAGGACGACATTGCCGAACGATTGTCCGGATTGCGGCTGAATAGGACAACCATATACAGGACGCTGCACGCCCTTCGGAAATCGGGGCTCGTCCACAGAGCCTATCTGCGCAAGAGGGCCTGGCATTTCGAGTTGGCCGACAGGTGCACCGCGAATCAATGCCATCCGCATTTCACGTGTACGGAATGCGGGTGTACGTATTGTTTGACAAAGGCTTGCATACCGATGGTGAAAAGCCTGCCTGAGGGTTTTATTATACACCGTCAGCAGGTCCGGCTGGAAGGACTCTGCCCGCGATGTATGTGAAAACACAGAACAAAATCGCAACGACCGGTCGCATTAGAGCCATCGAAATTACGCAAAGGTTTGTATTGTACTTGACCGGACTGGTCTTTGTCTCTATGAGTACGGGCCTGCTGCTCGATCTGCACCTGCACAGTCTCGATCATCCCGAGTCGCACGATTCGCACGATTGCTCGATATGCAAGCATCTGCTTTTGGGACCGCAGAAATTCACATTTCAGATAGCTGCGGATTTCCAAGTAGATCAAGCGGTCGAATATATGAGTTGTTCGATTGAAAGCACAGTTCCACTCCCTGCTGTGTCGGGTACATTCCGCATACGTCCTCCCCCTTTCCATCGCACCAGTTGATCGACAATCTGCTTAAGGCTTGCTGTACGAAGCACATACGATCACTGGTCTGGAAGTGTGAGTTTAGACCTTCTTCTGCTGTTGGTGCCTTGTAAGAACAGGCTATAAAAGCCCTTCCAGATGCAACTTGTTCATGTGGGAGAATAACAGGCTCAACAAGCACCAATGCAAAAAAGATCGAATTGAATGTCACATGTTAATTTGGGATGGAGGTAATGGAATATGTACTATGAACCCTTACGCATAAGTAGTTCTGCTGTATCTCTGCTTCTTATTCTGTCGGCACTTGTCGGGATATCACAAGCCGATTGTCCGGTGGCTCATACACACATAGGAAGGAATCCGACCTGGAGGCCTGCGGACTGGAATAATCCGGGATCAGACTCAATAGATACCGATCCGACCGATGACAACAAACTATGGTTCTTTGCGCTGCCGTCGGTTCATCCGAGCGCGACGCCTGGCTGGCCTGACTGGACCCAGACGAACGGCGGGCCTTTCCTACTTTTGGCACCTGTCCTGGAGGGCGGCCAACCCGTAACAAAGCCAGGCGATCCGAACAAAGAGCTCTTCACATGCAGTTTCATGTACAGCAAGACAGGAGGCTATGAGGATCCGTCCGGAATGTTTCACCTCGATGGTTGGCACTCGGCGCACGGCCCACAGGGTGCGTGGAATCTGGAGAGCACCGATGCTAGCACCGTTCCGGCATGGGATATATACCTGAAGCGAGAGCGTGTCAGCAGCAATCTGGACGCCAACGACTGCTTCGGGCTTCTGCCGGACGATACGCCCGTGCTGCAAAGCAACGGGGACACCTATTCCCTTGAGAAACACTGGCTGGAGGACAAGGGCGCCTGGGGCATCCATGCCCACATGGGGTTCTACTTCTGGCTCGACGAAAGTGACGAAGAAGTGTCGGTCGTAGTTTCGGCACACGATTCGGGCGGCGTTTATGAACGATCCACCGACTGGACCATACGCTTCGCCAGAAGAGTATGCTCGCCGGTGCATGGGGATTTGAATGGCGACTGCGTCGTGGACTTTGCAGATATGGCAATCATGGCAAGCCATTGGGCTAATTCGGGCCTTCACAGCGGATCTCAAGAGGAGCACGATCACGACCATAGCCATTGACATGACGGGGGAATCCTCCGTCGGAGGCAGTCTTATGGATATTGACAGACGCCTGAGAGATAGCAAACAGCATGATGCATGGGGGGCAGCGTGTCCCCCCTTGCGTCGCTCACCTTCACATGTTGTGGGTTTTACTCTAATCGAGCTTCTGGTTGTTATCGCGGTTATCGCGGTTTTGATGGCTATCCTGCTGCCTTCGCTCAATCTTGCGCGTCAGCAGGCAAAGAAGATTGCATGCCTGAGCAATATGCGGCAGATGGGCATCGCTCTACAGGCGTATCTGCCGGACTGGGAGTACCGCTTGCCGCCCAGTTCTTGCCGCATCAGCGATCCAAACGGCCACTGGCTGCGCATTCTCGCACAGTACACGAAGGAAAGCCTATTACTGCAATGTCCGGCTGACAAAGCCAAGAATTTCGTCGATTGGAGCAGGCCATTGAGCGAACAGAAAGACAAACGGTATTCCAGTTTCTGCGTCAATGCGCTGCTTGATCCTGTCCATTTTCGCTACGGATACCACACGAACCGATATAACAACGTCAATCAGATCCACCGGCCGGGGCAGTGCATCTGGATAAGCGAAGCGCCAAATACGGAGAGCTTCTTGCTTGCCGACCACATCCATCCAGAGTCATGGGAGGGTGCGACGGAGTATGCCAGGCAGTTTGTTGCGTGGGACCGACATAGAGGCACTTCGAACTACCTATTCCCGGACGGACATGTCGAGAACCTCGAGTTTGAGCAGACATACTCGTGGCCGGATGCGTGCTATTGGTTCCCGGAATCCGCACCGAAGTGGCCTCCTGAATAATGGCTCCGGATGGTCGGGGCAAATAACTGCCAGGTGAGAATGTCAAGATGCTTGAGGAAGAAGGTGAAGACTATGAGAACGATCGTAATGTTGATATGTTGGCTTACGGTGATGCTCTTTCAAATCACACGTGCATTTGGCGAGTGCCCTCTGGATCACTTTATTATCGGATGCAATGCAGACGGAATAGCAGGCAATGAGGACGACGATAAGCTGTTTGTAAGCTGCAAACAGAAGTATCGCCATACCGGGTCCACAGAATACGAGCAGTGGTACTATCCCTTGCGGGAGAGCATCTTCTCGCAATATCGGTATCGGATAGGTGAACCCGGATTCGACGCGTTTCAAGCTGACAATCCACAAGCGAACTACACGTACGATCCCAATCGGGCTCTCGCCGGGATTCCGGACACGGATTACAGGATACTGGTCGAATGCATCGCGATTTCGGACAGTCTGCGAGCGGTTCACAAAGAGTATCCTCAATTTACGATTGACGCCGTCGGTCAGTGGTTCAATCACAGCGAAATCCACCATCTACGAGGTGACTCGCACATGCACTTTTCGTACCAGGCGCAGGACGGAGAGAGCCTGCAATGGATTACCTACCGCCTATATGATGCACTCGATGACGGGCATTCATACGAGGTTTCAGAGCCTTTTACGATCGTGTTCAACAACAGCCCGCTGCCCGGCGATCTGGTCATAGATGGTTTTGTTGATTACTATGATTTGGCAGAATTGTCGCGATATTGGTTATCCGATAATGCCAGCCGTAGAAATGACTATTACGAGCGTGCAGATGTCAATCGCAGCGGCCACGTGGATTCGGGCGATCTAGCGATTCTGGCCCAGCACTGGCTTGACATGCTCGAATAGAACGGTATAAACAAAAACATCCGCAATACTCAGATGTTCGCTTTGAGAATTCTGATGAAGGGTCCGAATATTACCGATAAGTCCTTGTGATGAGTTTTGCGTTGAGAATTGCAACATTATCGGCAGTCCTGCTCTTGCTTGCGGCGGGTTGTGAGGAGCCGATGGTCGGGCCGAACGATGATCCCCTGGCCTCGGGCGGCGGATTCATAGGTATCTATCCGTTTGCGAGGAGCCTCGGACTGCGAGTCACAGATACGGCCAGTACGCACGTAACATTGGGTAATTCCGGCAATACCGTAATGATCTTCACGTGCGAAGGCGGGGGTGTCTACGTCAATACACGGTCTGTGGGCAAGACCGGACAGGTCGAGCAGCGAGGCGACGGCGTATACGTGCAAAAGACGCTGGCACGGGTTATTCGGCCGGCTCTGAAGAGCGGCTACACCTATAAGCCGCCGAGTTCGCCGGGGAAATGCGTGGTACTGGACGCCGGGCATGGGGGCAAGGATCCCGGGGCGCCCAGTTGCCTGGGCTACCACGAGAAGACAGTGAACCTCCGCGTTGCGCACAAGGTAGCGGAGATTCTGCGCCGTAAAGGCATCAAGGTTGTGATGACGCGCGACGACGACCGGTTCATCGAGCTTGAAGAGAGAGCCAATGTTGCGAACCGGTGCAGGGCGAATCTGTTCGTCAGTATTCACGCGGATTCGGCGGCCAATTCGTCGGCACAAGGTTTCACGCTGTATGTCGCACGGTCGGCATCGTGGTCTTCACAGAAGGCGGCCAAGGCGATCACCAAGTCGATGGGGAGGGTGGCTCAGAACGGACGCAGCATCCGCCGGGCGGACTATCGGGTACTGGTGAATACGCGCGGGCCCGCGGTGCTGATTGAACTGGGTTACTTGTCCAATCGCCAGGAAGCGGCCCTATTGCGCAGCAGCGCCTACCAGAGTCGTCTGGCCGGTGCGATTGCGTCGGGCATAGTGGAGTTTCTTTGAGCAGCGGGCTCGATCAACGCTCCCAACCAGCATCGAGGCGTTTGACGCCGTCTTGTAGACACGCTCGCAGGCATATATTAGAATTCTCGCCATGGACCCCTATCCATTAAAATTCGAGCCGATCTATAAGGAGCGCATCTGGGGCGGTCAGCAATTGCGCGAGAAATTCGGCAAGGATATTCCGCCGCACAAGCATATCGGAGAGAGCTGGGAGATTGCTGATTTGCCTGATGACAAGTCGGTGATCGCCAACGGCGCACTGGCCGGCAGAACGCTGGGCGAGGCGATTTCGGAGTTTCCGGAAGCTATCATGGGGGACGCGAATTTCAGCGGGGCATTTCCGCTTCTGGTCAAGATACTCGATGCCCAGGACGTGCTCAGTGTACAGGTGCATCCCGATCCGGCCGCTTGCGAGCGAATGGGCCAAGGCGAACCGAAGACCGAGTGCTGGTACATCATCGAGGCTGAACCCGGAGCCGTCATCTACAAGGGCCTTCAGCCGGGAACAACCCGACAGGCGTTTGCTGAGGGGATACGCAACGGTTCGGTGGCGGAATTGCTCGTTAGAGTGCCTGTTGCCGAAGGCGAGTGCCATTTTCTGCCTGCCGGCACACCCCACAGCATCGGAGGCGGGTTGTTGATTGCGGAGGTTCAGACGCCGTCGGATACGACATATCGCGTGTTCGACTGGAACCGTGTAGATGCATCGGGCCAGGGACGGCAGCTCCATATTGAAGAAGCACTCGAAAGCATCCACTTCGACGCGCCACCCGATGGGCTGTCTGTAACAACTGTGGGCCGACTCGTGGAATGTCCGTATTTCAAGATCGACAAAGGGCACCAGGCGGCGCGCTGTGAGCGTTTGCTGGCGGCAGGTTCGCCAAAGGTCCTGATGATGGTCTCCGGCCGTGCGACAGCGGAGGACAGCCGCGATCGTATCACACCATTGGAAGCGGGTGAAACGGTGCTCATGCCCGCCGCTTACGAGGGTGCTTTGACTTTCGAGACGGAAAGCGAGTATTTGATTATCACGATCTGAATTGCCGGATTGGACGAAGGGCGAACGGGCAGCTTGTGAGTACGCCATTGACCAAAGGTGTTGCCATCACGACAGAGAGGATTCGTTGGAAACGGGCGTATATCGCTGTGTTGGCCGGGGCGGCCATCCTGTACGTTTCCACATGCGCATCGGGCGTGGTCTGGCAGGACAGCGGGGTCATCCAGTACCGCGTACTTCACAACGATATTGAGGGACGGCTGGGTCTGGCGCTGTCCCATCCCCTGTACTACTGCATCGCCATTGCAGCACGGCACGTTCCGCTCGGCGATCCGGCATACCGGGTCAACGTTGTTACGGCCCTGCTCAGCGCTTTTGCGGTGGCAAACCTGTTTCTGCTGCTTCTGTTGTGGTTGAGAAGCGGATTTGCGGCCCTGGTCGGGGCGTTGTCGCTGGCTCTGTCCCACACATTCTGGCGACATGCAACGATCCCCGAAACGTACAACCTGACAGCAGCCCTGCTGTTTCTGGAATTGCTTGCGTTGCTTTTGTACGCACGCAGTTCGGACGTCAAGTTCCTGACCATGCTGGCTTTCATCAGCGGTTTATCCATCGCAAATCACATGTTAGGTGTATTCGGGTTTGCGTGCTATGCGATTATCACGGGCGTTTTGCTCCGGCGACGAGAGATCCGTATCAAGCATGTAGCGGTCATGGTCTTTATCTGGGCGGTCGGGGCGGCACCGTTTCTGTTTCTGTTCGTCCGGCATCTGCTCGAAACGCACAGTCTGCAGGCTACCATTGCCTCGGCGGCCTTCGGCGAAGCCTGGAGAGAAGACGTGCTCAACACATCCATATCGACGCAGATCGTCAAAGAGAACATCATGTGGTTCGGTCTGAATTTTCCGACGCCGAATATTCTGCTGTTCTTCGTTGGGCTGGTATACGTCGGGCAGGCAGCTCCCAGACGCTGGTTCGCATTCGTACTGTGGTTGTTGGCGGCCGGCTTTCTCGTCTTCGCTTTTCGGTACACGATTGTGGACCGCTACGCGTTTTTCATCCCGTTCTACTGCATGGTGTCCGTTTTCATAGCCGGCGGGGCGCACCGACTCTTTCAAAGCCGGGGGCGAAGGTGGGCAGGCGGCCTGGTTCTGGCCTGCTGCTTTCTGACAATTCCCGTTTACGTCGCGGCACCGGGCATCGCCGAGCGCATGGAGATCAGCACGCGAGGGAGAAAAGTGCCGTATCGGGATGACTATGTGTATTTTCTGCGTCCCTGGAGGGCCGGATACGACGGTGCGGAACGCTTCGCAACAGAGGCTCTTGAAAGAACTGTGCCCAACGCCATCATTCTCGCGGATACCACGACGTCTCCGCCTTTGTTGTACGTGCAGGAGGTCCAACATATTCGGCCGGATGTGGCTGTCTTTTCCGGTATCGGCAATACGAGTGGGGTCGATGACTATTCAAAAAAGGGATTGATTGAAGCCATTTCGGCGGGGTTGGTGTACGTTGTATCCCCCCTGCCCGGCTACTGTCCAGCATTCATCCTCGACGATTATGCATTCGAACAGGCGGGCGTGCTGTACAGAGTCGTGCCCTTTGCGTTGGGAGATTCCTGATGCGCCTCTCGATCAGCCCCGACAATCCACACGGATACACGCGATGGGGCTTCGCATGGGAGCACGTTCGACCCGGGATGCAGGCATGCCTGGATTTCGGATGCCACGACGGACGGTTTCTGGCAAGTCTGCGAGGCAAGCAAATCGAGCGCCTTGTCGGCATCGACGTTTACGAGGAGGCCGTCGAACGAGGCCGCCGGCTATATGGTGAGATCGAGTTTGTGACGATGCGTATCGCGGAGGAACTGCCTTTTGCGAACGAGACCTTTTCCTGCATTACGATGCTGGATGTACTCGAGCACATCAGCGAACAGAATGCTGTTTTGGCGGAGATTCGGCGAGTGCTCCGAGCCAATGGGACGCTGATTGTGACGGTTCCCGGCAAACACCTGTTCTCTTTTCTCGATATGGGCAATTTGAAGTTCCGTTTTCCGCGACTGCACGGTTGGTACTATTGTCGCAAGCACTCACGGGAGGCGTATGAAGCGCGGTATCTTTCCAACCCCAATGGATTGATCGGTGATGTCTCAGCCGAGAAGCGCTGGCATGAACATTTCAGCCGGGGAGGACTGGGAGAATTGCTTTCGAACGCGGGCTTCGAAGTCGTTTCATTCGACGGCACGGGCTTCTTCGCCAGAATCATACACAATACGATGTACGCCGTTCGGCCGGTCGAGAGTCTCTATCGAGGGTTGTCGCGCTTGTCCGAGATGGACGCGCGCCGGTTCGAGTCGAGCAATCTGTTCTGTGTCGCCAGGAAAGATGGAGAGCGGCGCTTTTGAGTATCGCGGAAGGCTCGGCCGGCACCGCAGAAGAGAGACAGACGATGCTTTGCTCAGGCACGGCACCAGACTTCGCCGTCGTAGCGCAGCATAACCAGGCCGTCTTCAAAACCGTCGAATCTGCAGTTCGGCGTTTTGCCGGTGAGTTCCTGAAGAATCCACATGGGGAAGTCGGCTCCGGCCTTAATCGACAGCGGCACCCCCCCGCCGAATCGCGGATTGATCTCGATGAATTTGATGCTGCCTTCGGTGGTAACGAACAGTTGGAGCGTGATTACACCCGGCCCGGCGCCCAGTGCGCGAACGACATCGGCCGCCTGGCTCATAATACGCTCATCCTTGACGATCTTTCCCTTGCTTACCTCGCCCGCACGGACTTCGATGCGTTTTCTAGGCACCACGGTGCGCACATCCAGTGAGAAATCCACATACGCATCGCACGTATACTCGGTTCCCTCGACGAACTCCTGACAGATCGGATTGGGTACACGCTTGCTGTAAAACAAGAGCTCCCTCCTCGTTCGGACAACCGCATTGCCCCGACTGGCGTATCCATCCCATGGTTTGACAAAACAGGGCCATTGCATCTTCGGCTTCTTCAGGGCCGTGGCGACGCTTATTGTAACAGGAGTGTCGAAACCGCGGCGGCTCAGAAATCGGCAGGTTTTTCTCTTGTCCTGACATATGTCTATTATCTCGGGACTTGAAACGAGGATTTCACAGCCGAGGCGCGTGAACTTGTCTTTGTTCCGGGCCAACAAACGAAGGTCCAGATCAACGGTAGGAACGAGAAGCCTGACGCGGTGAGTGCGAACGATCGCAAGCAATTGAGAAACATAATCCTTGTGCGTTACGCGTTGGACTATCTTCTTTTCATCACACAACTGCCAGGCGGGGCTCAATTCCGTGGTGTCGGCACCGATGAAAACCACACCGAGACCGAGTTTCTTGGCCGCACTACGGAAACTCTCCAACAGCGAGACCCGTCTGCCGATACAAGTAAACAGAACTCCAAATTTATCCTGAGCTTTCAATGCCTGTCCCTGATTCCATGTGCCATGCACTGCCGGGTCCCATACAACATCCTCGCAGGATATAGTAGCGGGTGCAACGTGAACGTCAAGCGATATTTTTGCGTCGAGCGATCTGCCCGCGGCCCTTCATTTGATCGGAAATTCACCCATTTGCTTTGACATTGCCGCAGAGCGCATCTACACTACCTGCTTTGGTGCGGGTGTTCGCATGCTGCGATATGGCGACGGCATGGACACACGCAATTACACATGCGACGGCGACAGAACGGACAAAGATGGGCGATTTGCATTGGCAGGCAGGAATATGAAAGACTGGAGCAGCTTGCTGGATCAGGACAAGGTGAAAGTCGGAGTGCTCGGACTCGGATATGTCGGGCTGCCGCTGGCGCGTGAATTTGCGTCAGCAGGACTCAGGGTTCTCGGGTTCGACGTCGACGAGAAGAAGGTGAAGGTGCTGAACTCCGGTCGGAGTATCATCAAGCACGTGCCGCACAGCGAGGTAAAGGCCATTGTCGCCAATGGGTGCTTCAAAGCAAGCTCGCGCATGGCGGGGCTCAAGTCGGTTGATGCGGTTCTCGTCTGCGTGCCTACGCCGTTAACGGAGAATCGTGAACCGGACATGCAATACGTCATCAAGAGCACTGAGACTATCGCCAAATACCTGCAGAAGGGCCAGTTGGTGGTACTCGAGAGCACGACATATCCCGGGACCACTGCTGAATTGATGAAACCCATTCTGGAGCAATCGGGGCTGAAGGCGGGTCGCGATTTCCATCTGGCGTATTCGCCCGAGCGCGAAGACCCCGGCAACAAGAACTTCACGACGAAGACCATTCCGAAGGTCGTAGGCGGTCTTACCAGGGCTTGTCGCGATATTGCCTGTTCGCTCTACGACAAGGCCATCGTTCAGACGGTGCCGGTTTCGAGCCTGGAGGCGGCCGAGGCGGCCAAGATTCTGGAGAACGTGTATCGGTGCGTCAATATCGCGATGGTAAACGAACTGAAGATGGTGTTCGATCGCATGGATATCGACGTCTGGGAGGTCATCAAGGCGGCCAGCACCAAGCCGTTCGGTTTCAATGCATTCTATCCGGGGCCGGGGCTTGGAGGGCATTGTATTCCTATCGACCCGTTCTACCTTACCTGGAAAGCGAGGCAGTACGGCATGCCCACGCGGTTCATTGAGTTGGCTGGCGAGATCAACACGAATATGCCGCGGTACGTTGTGAGCAGGATCATGGAAGCTCTCAACGACCAACAAAAGAGCCTGAAAGGATCAAAGATTCTTGTTCTCGGTCTCGCTTATAAGAAAGATATCGACGACGTACGCGAATCGCCGTCCATTGAATTGATCGAACTGCTTGGCGAAAAGGGAGCGAAGGTGGATTACAACGATCCGTACATCCCGAAGACTCATCGTCAGCGGCAACACGACTTGAAGATGACCAGCAAGAAACTCACGGCCAAGATGGTGGCGGGCTATGATGTCGTTGTCGTTTCTACCGATCACAGCGAATACGATTACGACTGGCTGGTCGCCCATGCGAATCTTGTGATTGACACACGCAACGCAACGGCGACGGTCCGCAAGGGCAGACGCAGAATCGTAAAGGCCTGAGAAGGAACGAGGTTTACATGAAAGTACCCCTGCTCGATCTCAAAGCACAGTATAAGACAATCAAGGATGAGGTTCTGGCCGCGATTGCGGAGGTGTGTGAAAGCCAGCATTTTGCGCTGGGTCCGGCGGTTGAGAAGTTTGAGCAGCAGATAGCAGCCTACTGCGGGGCGCCCAGCGCCGTCGGTGTTTCCAGCGGCACGGATGCTCTGCTGATAAGTTTGATGGCCATCGACATTCAACCGGGCGATGAGATTATCACGACGCCGTTCACCTTCTTCGCAACGGCCGGGTCGATTACGCGGCGCGGCGGCAGGCCGGTTTTTGTGGATGTGGAGGAGAAGAGCTTTAACATCAATCCGGCGGGCATTGAAGCGGCAATAACGAACCGCACGAAAGCGATTCTGCCGGTCCATCTGTTCGGACAGATGGCACATATGAAGCCGATCATGGAGACAGCCAAGGCACACGATCTTCGCGTGATCGAGGACTGCGCCCAGGCTATCGGCGCACGTCAGGGCGACAGAATCGCCGGCAGTGTCGGCGACCTCGGCTGCTTTTCCTTCTATCCGACGAAGAATCTCAGCGCATACGGTGACGGGGGACTTGTGGTAACGAGAGACGAGGAACTTGGATCGAAGCTGAAGGTGCTGCGCGACCACGGGCAATCGCCTCGATACTTCTACAAAATGGTCGGCGGCAATTTCCGCCTCGACGCGATCCAGGCGGCGGTGTTGAACGTCAAGCTCAAATACATAGATGCCTGGAACGCCAGGCGCAGAGAGATCGCAGCTCAATACGACAAGTTGCTGGCGGACACACCGGTAATGGTGCCGCAGATTGAAGACGAGAACGTAAGCGTGTATCATCAGTATACGCTTGAGGTCCCGCGACGCGACGAGCTTCAGGCGTTTCTTCAGGACAACGGAGTCGGCTGCGCGGTCTTCTATCCCAAGCCATTGCACCTCCAGGACTGTTTCAGCGATCTGGGGTATACGGCCGGGGATATGCCTGTCGCCGAAAGCCTGTGTAAGAAGGTCTTATCGCTGCCCATCTTTCCGGAACTGACTGAAGAGCAAATAGCGTATGTCGCGGAACAAATTGCCCGTTTTTATGAATCGAATTGACCGTTGCCAGACGAGGTTTTGCGACGCTTGAATCCACTGGGGGAAGGACGTTGCTTAAAGCAAGTGAAAACCCGCCTATTACGTGGCCGCATGAGGCCTCTGTAACCACCTTCGACGGCACCTGGTGGGTGGCGCATACCAAGAGCAGAAATGAGAAGGCGCTGGCCCATGATCTGATTACGCGCGACGTGCATTACTTCCTGCCGATGACGTGGAAGGCGCGCAAGAGCAGCCGGCGAACGATCCGCTCGTTGCTTCCATTGTTCAGCGGCTATTTATTCTTCTGCGGCAACGAGGACCAGCGGATCAAACTACTGCAGACCAATCGCGTGTCGAATCTCATCGAGGTGGTGGATCAGGAACTGCTGGTCGAGGAATTGTCCCAAATCGAAAAGGCCCTGCGCGCGGGTGCGCCTTTGACGCCCGACAATTACGTGAAGGTCGGGAAGAAGTGTCGCGTCATCGCAGGACCGTTGATGGGGCTTGAGGGAATCGTCATCGAGGCAAAGAACGCCACGCGTCTGGTCCTCCAGGTTGACATGCTGGGCCAGGCCGCAAGTGTGGAGATAGACGTTGATCTGCTGGAGTTTCCGGACTGAGGGGTCCGGCGGTTTATGCTGCGGCGATGGTCGCCAGCGACGCAGTTCGTTCAGGGTGTCGGGAGGCACCGGTTAACATATCTGTATCTGTCGCCGGCAGGCGCGAATGCAGAGTCGCATCAGGGGAGTTTACATGAGAGCAGTAGTTACCGGCGCGGCCGGCTTCATAGGTTCGCATCTGTGCGAGCGTCTGCTGGAAGATGGGTGGGATGTCGTCGGAGTGGACAATTTCAACGACTTCTACGATCCGCAGGTCAAGCGCGCCAATGTCTGCGAATGCATGGCGCATGAGAGTTTCCGTTTGGTTGAGGCGGACATACGCGATGCAGAGGCGATGCATGCTGCGGTTGCCAGGGATACTGATGCGATCGTACATTTGGCCGCCATGGCCGGCGTTCGCCCATCCATCGACGAGCCTCTGTTGTACTCGGACGTGAACGTCAACGGCACGCTTGTCATGCTCGAAGCGGCGCGCAAGGCGGAGGTTGCGAAGTTCATCTTCGCTTCGAGTTCAAGCGTATACGGAAACAACGAGAAAGTGCCATTCTCGGAAGATGATAACGTGGATTTCCCGATATCCCCCTATGCGGCAACCAAAAAGGCATGCGAACTGATCTGCCATACGTATCACGCCCTGTACGACATGCCGATGACGTGTCTTCGCTTTTTCACGGTGTACGGGCCGCGGCAGCGACCGGATCTGGCGATTCACAAATTCGCGAAGCTGATCGAATCGGGCCGTCCCATTCCGATATACGGCGACGGCACAAAGATGCGGGACTTCACCTACATTGACGATATCATTGACGGAGTCGTCGCGGCGATCAAGCATTGTGAGGACTTCCATACATACAATCTCGGCGAATCGCAGCCGATTTCAGTCAACGATCTCGTCTCGCGAATCGAGCGGGCGCTGGGCACGACAGCCCAACGGGAGTATATGTCTGCACAGCCGGGGGACGTCGAGCGCACATTTGCGGATGTCTCGCGGGCCGAACGTGAACTGGGTTACCATCCGAGAACCGACATAGACACAGGTCTCGCCGAATTCGTCAGATGGCTGAGACAATGACGCCCGGCTTACGGCTGCGCCTGCCAACACGAATTGGCTCGGCCGTGCATCGTGTTTCGATCAGGCCGCCGGTTCTGTTATAATCGGAGGTTGAAAGGCGCGTCATCGTAGCCGGTAAAGGGCAGTTGAGCAGATGTGTATGAAGAGCAGCGACAATAAAATTCGGGCCATCGTCTGGGTAATGTGCTGTCTTTTGACGGCTTCGAGCAGGACGACAGAAGCATTGATCCTGCACCCGGACAAAGACCCCGATCTTGCACAATGGAATGACAGACCCCATGAGCAGGTCATCGGCTCGTGGGGGCGTACGGGTTCGTGCGTCGTGATTTCTCCCGACTGCGTCATCGCGACACGGCACCAGCGGGGCAAGAAAGAAACGCCGGTCCAGGTTGGTCCCGTCACGTACTACGTCACGGATATCTGGGACCACAAGACGGCCGATTTGCGAATCGCAAGGCTGCGGGGGGCTAATTTCAGAACGGTTGCGGAGTTATACACGGGCAGGTCCGAGCTGTTCGAAGAGGCCGTGATAGCAGGCTACGGCGTCGGGCGGGAACGACTGCTGGTGGCGCAGAACAGAGTCTATGGATACCGGTGGGAGCGACGGCCCAGCATGGCGTTTCGGGCGGGCACGAACCGTATCGAGGCGGTGCGTGACAGTTCCAGTCACAAGGGGCTGAATTCCGACGTTCTTGTGGCGCTTTTCGACGGGCCGGATTCGTACAGGGCGACCGAATTCGAGTGCATACCTACCGGGCGGGATTCCGGGGGCGGCTGGTTCATTAAGGAGAACGGTCAGTGGAAGCTGGCGGGCATATCGCGTTCTGTTCAGGGGCACACCAGCTACGGAAGGCCCGTGAACCGCAGGAACAACCTGCAGGAGTCGTGGTTCCGCGACCGGGAAAGTCCTTTCGATCCCAAACCCGACTATTTTGACGCGGTGCGTATAAGTTCATATGTGGACTGGATACGAGAGACGGTGCCGGTTTCGACGCCGGGGGATTTGAACGGCGATCAGCAAATCGACAGGCTCGATCTGGCGGTGTTCGCAAGTCTCTGGCTCAGCAGCGATTGCGCGGGTCTGCATCCATGCCTGGGCGCGGATTTCGAACCCGACGGGGACGTTGATCTGGACGACCTGGCGAAATTTGCAGAGTACCTGAGCCTCGATTCTCCCTAAGTTGTTTACGTCGCACAGGAGATTGCGATTGACACAGCAGTCGGGCCCTCATAGAATGCTGCGACACGTTGCATGAAGCACCTTCTGATTCGGTTTTGATATGGCGTACTCACGGAGCAGTCAAAACAGTCATCGCGAACTCGCCGCTCTGGCGATACTCGCTCTGTACGCTTTTGCGGCCTGTGGGGTGGACCTGTTCCACACCGAACCCTCGTTGGTCGCACACGGTCAGACCGATGCCGGCGTTGTTTATAGTGCCGCTCCATGCCCGGCGTGTTCCTTCTCGGCCGTATCGCATTCGAACCAGGTCGCACCGGCCCCCCTGCTTTGTACTGAGCAATTCGTGTCGATGACATCTGCGGTTCGAGCGACGTACGTCGTGTGCACCGAATGGCTCTGCTCGGTATCACTTCGCGCTCCTCCCACCTTCGACCTGTCATAGTCGCGCCCCTGTCGGACTCCCCAGGCGGGCCACGCCCGCGTCTCTGATCCAAAGCCAAATGCGACAGGCGCTCAACGCGCGTCATACCGTTGCTCGCCAACGGCACGCATATACAGACAAGATCCGGAGGTACGAACGTGAACAGCAAAGCAGCAATCCACACCCTTGTCATACTGGTCGCATTTGCCGCCTGTCCTCTCGCCACCGCAGATGAGGCAGACGGCAACGACCTGACGGAACTGAAGAATCTCGTGCTCGATCTCAAGAAGCAGATGCTTGAGATGCAGAAGACGCACGAAGCGGAGATCGACGCACTCAAGAATGAGATTCAGGAACTCCGCGATTCCAAAGACACAGTGAAAGAACCGCCTGCTGAAGAGGACGAGGCCGCAGCATTACGGGCCCTCGCTGAGAATCTGGCGGGAGAAAAGGAGGAGCCTGAAACCGAGCCCGAAGAGACCGTGTTCAAGTCGGGCGATTTGAGCCTGCAGAAACTCAATCCGGAAATCAGCGTTTCGGGTGACTTCGTAGCACAGTACAGACATCAGGACGAGACGAGAAAACGAACAGATGCGGAGATTCGCGGTTTGGAGCTGAACTTCCAGTCCTATCTCGATCCGTTCTCCCGGCTCAAAGCAACCACACACATTCACGATTCCGAGATTGACGTCGAGGAAGCATACTTCACACGTTTCTCTGTCATGGAGAATGCCAATCTCGACCTCGGCAAGTTCCGGCAGCAATTCGGCATAGTGAACCGCTGGCACGAGGACGCGCTCGATCAGGTTCAGTATCCGCTGGCGCTGCGCAGAATACTGGGGGATGAGGGGCTGTCACAGACGGGGGCATCTCTTGAATGGACTTTGCCCAAATGGGGTGATGCCTACCAGGGGCTTGTATTTCAGGTTACGAACACAGACAACGAGCATCTGTTCGGCGGTGACGAACTGGGCAATCCCGTCTTGCTCTTTCACTACAAGAATTTCCGAGACCTATCGCGGGATACGTACCTGGAATTCGGTCTCAGCGGCCTGTTCGGCTGGAACGATCAGTGGTCTGTCATGCGGGGGGGAAGCCTGACGAACGTCCATGACACGCTCGGCACGCAGGTCTTCGGCGCGGACATGTCGTATCTCTGGGAACCTGTGGACGAGGCCCTGTACAAGGGTGTTGAATGGCGCAGCGAAGTGTTCTTGCTGAACCGCGATATTCTCGCCCCGGACGATTCGGGGCGGGACGGCGTCGATGCCTGGGGCGCGTACAGCTACGTACAAACCAAGACATCCCGCAGCACAACGGTCGGAATCCGGGGCGATTACTTCCGGCCGGACAGCAAAAGCTACGCAAACGTCACCGGGGCTCCGCTGAATCCTTTCGCATATACGTCGAAAAGCCCGGAACGCTGGCAAGTTTGTCCTTATCTGACGTGGTGGCAGAGCGAATTTGTCAAGTTCCGTTGGGAATACGACTATGCATGGGGCAAGGGGATGGAAAAACCGGAGCATGTGCTCTGGTTCCAGGCCAACTTTGCCGCCGGTCCGCATAAACACGAACGCTACTGATTGAACGGAGATCGTACTATGTATACCAAGATTCAACGCGTGATAGTCTGTTTTACCGTCGTCTGTTTATCGCTGCTGTGCGTTGATGCGGCAGGCGGCCGACGTGAAAGAACACGCCTGCGTGTGGGACCGTCGGCCAGTGGCAGCATGGGCAAACCGTTGCGTGTCGTTACGACGCTTCCTGACTACGCGGTACTAACCAAAGCGCTTGCCGGCGAACGCGTGGAGGTTGAGTCCATCGTTCACCCGATTCAGGATCCGCACCATATCAGACCCAAGCCATCGTTCGTTCATATGGTGATGCGGGCGGACATGCTCATCGCAACCGGACTCGATCTTGAGATGTGGCTGCCGACGGTGGTCAACAAATCCGGGAACAAACGAATTCGAAGCGGCGAGATCGGATATGTGGCAGTCGCGCACGGCATGCAACTGCTCGAGAAACCTGAAGTTGTATCGCAAGCGGAGGGAGACGTTCACGTATACGGCAATCCGCACATCGTATGCAGCCCAATCAAGGTCAGACATGCCGCCAGAAACATTGCAACCGGGCTGATCAAGAACGATCCGGCCGGCCGGGATATCTACGAGGCAAACCTTGAGAAGCTCCAGGGCAAACTGGACGAGCATTTGTTCGGAGCGGAGCTGGTCAAGCTCCTCGGCGGCGAGACGCTGTGCAGGCTCGCGGAACAGCACAAGCTCATGGACTTTCTCGAAGAAAACAAACTCGGAGGAAAGCCGCTGATGGACAGGCTTGGCGGCTGGATGAAGAAGATGCTGCCGCTGCGCGGCGAGCCTATCGTGGTATATCACAAGAACTGGAGCTACTTCATAGACCTGTATGGTTTACAGGAAGCAGCCACGATCGAGAGCAAACCAGGCATACCGCCTTCGCCCAAACACGTGGCGCAACTGATTACGATGATGAAGGAAAGAGGGATCAAACTGATCCTGGCGGCGAATTACTTCGACCAGCAAAAGGTGCAAACGGTAGCCGCCAGGACGGACGCCGAAGCGGTGGTCTCGCCTCTGTTCGTCGGCGGCGCTCCCGGCACGGACGACTATTTCAAGCTGATGGATTTCTGGGTGAACGAACTGACGACGGCAGCGCGTGAAAAGGGCCTGATAGAGTAGAGCGGGACGCATGGGGCCTGCGCCGAACAGGAGAATACCATGTCCGAAGCGGTACAACTGTTCATACTGCAAATCATACTAATAGCCGTCGTGCTGCTGTTGCACACGTATATCGGCCTGCACATCATCCGACGAACGCTCATCTTCTCGGACCTGGTTCTGGACCAACTGGCGGCGCTCGGCGCGCTTGTCGGCGTAGCAGTGGGCGTTGCATATGCGTCGGGCGGTTCGTACTTCTTCGCTTTTGGGGCGGTTCTGATCGGCTCCTTTCTTCTGGCGGTCATCAATCCTCGCAACAAGGCCATACCGCGAGAGGCCGTTATCGGCATCCTGTACGCGATGGCGCTGGTCAGTTGTCTGATCCTGACCGACAAACTTCCCGGCGGCCAGGCCCTTGTTGAAGTGACGCTCTCAGGTTACATGCTCTGGGTGCAGTGGCCCCTTGTAGCTGTAACCGCAGGCGTATACGGCCTGCTTATCCTCTTCCATTATCTGCTTAGACACAGATTCATCACCCTTGCGGAGCGACCGGAAGAGGTCGATCGCGAAGTGCTCTGGGACTTTCTGTTCTTTACGACACAGGGCATCATAACGGTCCTGATCGTACCGATCGCCGGCGTGCTGCTGGCCTATGCTTTTCTCATGATCCCGGCCGCTATAGCCGCCCTCTTTACGAAGAGGTGGGGTCCGGCCGTGCTGCTCGGATGGACGGTTGGTTTCATCGCATGTGTGACAGGACTGGGCGTTTCGTACCACTGGGGTTTCCCGTACGGACCGACGCTTGTTCTGTCGCTTGGAGCGGCGTTTTTGTTTGCAATTGCAATACGGTTTCTACGGCCGAGTTCGGCCCGGCAAATGAAAGAGAGGCGATAAGCATGGCGAGTCTTATTCAAATCGTCGGTCTGGCTTTTCTCGCGTGTATCATTATCGGTTCGGTGCTCGCTTACCTGGGGATGCACGTTCTTAAGAGAGAGGTGATCTTCATTGACATAGCGATTGCTCAGATGGCTGCGGTTGGATCCTTGATAGCGCATGAGGCGTTTCATGCCGAAGAGAATACGCTACTGTCCTACTTGTGCTCACTGGCCGTTGTGCTGCTGGTCTCTCTCTTCTACTCCCTCGTTCGCACACGCATAAGAGAAATCTCAGTCGAAGCGGTCATCGGCATATCGTACGCCATCGCCGCAGCGGGGGCCCTCTTTCTCATAGGTCTTGCTCCGGGCCACGCGCACGTTCAGGAGATACTGGCGGGCAATCTGCTCTGGGTCACCTGGACGGACCTTGCGGTGTGCTCGGTCGTGTTTTTGCCGGTTAGCGTGTGCCTTTTTCTGATAAGAAAACCACTTTTGCGCGTCTCCGAGAACTACGAGGACGCCGTCGAGAGGGGTATGCACGTGGCTCTGTGGGACTTTTTGTTCTATGCGCTGGTCGGCATTGCAATTACCGTGGCGGTTCGAATCGCAGGGGTGGTTGTCGTGTTCTCCTTCTTGATTATACCCGCGACGACGTCGGCGATCTTCGCAACGAACTCGCTGGTGCGAATGGTGATCGCCGTTGTCGTCTGCGTACTGGCATCCGCGGGGGGGCTGGTCTTTTCCTACTACTTCCAGGATTTCTCCGTTGGTCCACCGGTCGCCCTGCTGCTGGGATGCATCCTCGCGGCAGCGGCAGTTACAGCTCGAATCCGACAGCGCACGGCGGGACGAAGCCCGGGTACTGAACAGTTCGTCGCCGAGAGTTAGAAACTCATCTGGAGGCGAATGCCAAATACGGCCACGTCGTTCATTCGGTCGGAGCCTCCCGGGTGAGTTACGTATTGAATGCCTGGACTAATGTGAATCCGTTCGTTGACCGCTATATTGTAATAGATTTCCGCAGCACTTTCGTAGTCGGCACTGTACGTCGCAGACGCCCCGTCGCTGAGAAAGCCCTGCCCGAAACCTAAACCGAGTACATCGTTATCCCGGCCCTCTATCAAGCCCCTGTACTGCAGGCCCACACTCCAGAAGTCTGTAATGTCGTTCGTTCTCCCGGGTGCGTAGCCGTATCTGCCGAACAGCCCCAGCCCCTGCGAATCATCATCCGCATCTTCCCGGGTCAACATCTGGTCGAAATTGACGTAGAAACCCACGTCATCTCTGTACTCATCGCTCGAATCAGAATGCGCCTTCGGCCGTGGGTCGTTCCACACCCCGATGCGATAAGCGCCATGCATCGGTCCCTTTGAAGATGGCAATTGGCTTTCGACGCCTGTTTCAAAGATATAGAAGAAATGATCCGGTCCGTGGAATGCGCTTCTAAAACCGGTCTCTCTGGCGTCTGCCATCGCATCCACAACACCAATCGACATATACCAGCGTTTCGCAGCATGCCAGTGGACAATCGCACCAAGACCATTATCAGGAAACGGAATTGTCGGGTTGTTGACCAGGGCACCGTTAATGAACTGCATGGTCTCATCATTGGCATATTTGCTGCCGTCAAAAGAGAATTGCCAACCATGACACTGAAAACCACCTGTGATATCAAGCTTACCCACGCGGAGAAAGAGGCTGTCATTACTAAGCGACTGCTCATACCAGAACTCCGTAATGTCCAGCGTACGCCTGCCACCCGCATCTCCATTGACACCAAACAGACTCTCGATCGAGGCCGCATCAAGATCTTCCCGAGGCCAACTTCCTTCTCCATGTACATAAAGTCCTGCATCACGGAGGCCGAGAAGCTCCGCCAAGTCAGCACTCAATTCGATATCATAACTCCCGGTATATCGACCTTGCCCGGAGCGTGCATCCTCGTGAACATCCTTCTGGTAGAGATTCGTAATGCCTGCATTGTACTCTATGCCCTTTTCCTGCAATACATTGCCTATTCCAGGGCTCCCCTGGCTTACGTCGGGGTTCAGACCACCGGAACCGGCCTCAGCCTCGCCAGCGCATATATACACCGACACAACGACAAATGAAATCCTCATACTTCCTTTTAGACCTTGCATAAACATACTCCCGATCGTAGTAGGTCAATAATCTGCGCGTACATTCTCCGTGACAGTCCGCGACTTAGTTTCACGCTGCTTTGCTCCGCCCGTTACTATTCAGCGAAGGTGAATAGCAAAGGGCGTTCATCCACTCGCAGGATAAAGTTAGGCGGTCCTAACTTCTCGTTCAAAAAAATTCCAATAGGCTGCTTAGGCTCTGCGCATTCAAAACGCCACCTGTGCGATAGTCTGCCACAGATTCTGCGCAACCGCCTATCGGCATTCGTGACGCCCCCAACCGAGTAATCCAAGGCAATGTCGAGTACAGAATCACGATCGGGTTCCGACAACACGAATAATGATTGATGTTAAAGCAACGCAACAGTCAAACCTCCGATCTGATAGACAAGCAAAGTAACTATATACGCCAGCACCGTCAGTCCCGCGAATTGGAAGGCCGCCCACTTCCACGACCCCGTTTCCTGCCGGGTCATCGCCACCGTGGCCACACAGGGCGTTGCAATCAGACAGAACAGGAGGATACAGAACGCGGTCAAACGGCTGTAGTTCCGACGGAGCTTTTCGCGCAGCGTCATCGGGTCGGCTTCCGCGTCGCCAACGGCGTATACAACACCGAGCTGCGCCACGAATACTTCCTTGGCTGCGGTCGCACCGATCAAGGCGGTTCCGATTTTCCAGTCGAAGCCGAGCGGCCTGATGACCGGTTCGATAGTGCGGCCGAGGCGTCCGATTACGGAATACTCGAGTTGGGCCTGCTGAGCGGCATCCGCGGAGAGCCCTTCCTGTTCTGCGGCCGGCGGCTTTGGATAGTTCATCGCGAACCACAGGATCACCGAAATGAGCAGAATGATCGTGCCCGCCTTGCGCAGATACATCCAGCCGCGCTGCCACATATGGATTGCAATCGACTTGAACGTGGGCACTCTGTAGGGCGGCAGTTCCATGACGAACGGAGTTGTCTCGCCCTGGAACACGGTCAAGCGCAACAGCTTGACGCACACTATAGCCAGAACAATTCCAATCAGATAGATCAGCCACAGCATGGGCCCCCGCCAGCTTTCAGCGAAGAAGGCAGGGATGATCAACATGTAGATCGTGAATCGGGCCCCGCAGCTCATCAACGGTATGACCATGATGGTTGTGAACCGACTACGTCTGTTTTCCAGTATACGAGTGGCCATGATAGCCGGTACCGAGCAGCCAAAGCCGATGAGCATGGGGATGAAGCTCTTGCCGTGCAAGCCGATACGATGCATGGTTCGGTCCATTACAAACGCGGCCCGAGCCATGTATCCCGAATCCTCCAGGACTGCAATCGCGAGAAACAGGAGCAGAATATTCGGCAGGAACACAAGTACTCCCCCGACACCGCCTATCACACCATCGACTAACAGCGAGCGTACGGCACTTTCGCTGCCGGCCGGCCATAAGCCGGCGACGACGTCGGCAAGTCCGGCGAACAACCATTCGAGACCGATCATCGGATAGTGGCCGACCTTGAATGTCAGGAAGAAGACGACGTACATGAGGCCGAGGAATATAGGCAGGCCAAGCACGCGATTCGTCACGACCGCATCTATCGCATCGCTGAGACTGTGGCGCAGTTCCACCGTACTGACAATGGTCTCCTGGCACGCACCTGAAATAAAGCCGTATCGCCGATCCGCAATGACAATTTCGGGTTCGTCCTTAAATATCGTTCGCAGGTGCTCTGTGCTGCGAGCTACAGCATCGAGAACACTCTGGGAATTGACCTTGGCCTTAATGTCTGCATCGCCCTCCAGGAGTTTGAGGGCCAACCATCGGGAGCCATACTTCTGCGAGAGCGAGGTCTCTTCAGTCTTCAGCAAGGCCTCTATGTGGTTCAGCTCATCCTCAATTTCCCTGCCGTAACGAATGGAATGTTCTCGGCGCGGTGCCCCCCTGCCGGCCGTTTCCAGAACCGCATCGAGCAGTTCGGTCCTGCCCTCCTTCCTGCTTGCAACCATCGGAACGATCGGCGCACCCAGCAGCGTGGAGAGTTGATCGATGTCGAAAGTCAGGCCCTTCTGTTTGGCAATATCGCTCATGTTGAAAGCGAGCACCAGGGGAACGCCCATCTCGATAAGCTGCGTTGCCAGATACAGATTGCGCTCGATATTCGACGCATCCACAACGTCCACGACAACCTCAGGCGAGTCCTCAATGATAAAGTTGCGCGCCACCAGTTCCTCGACGGAGTACGCACTGAGGCTATACGTCCCCGGCAGGTCGACCAGTGTGATATCGCCGTCCCTGTAGCTGCAGGCGCCCTCCTTCTTCTCCACCGTCACGCCGGGGTAATTGCCGACATGTTGGCGCGCACCAGTCAGCATGTTGAAAACGGTTGTCTTTCCACTGTTGGGATTGCCGGCCAGTGCGACCGTTATCTTCTTGCTCATACGTCAGTACACTCTCGCATTTGACAGGAAAAACGCACAGAATTCTCATACGACCATGATTTTGTGCGCCATGCCCCTTCCGAGCATCACTCTCGAGCCTTTGACGTTGATCATGAATGGCCCGGGATGCGCATTGCGCAGGACCGAAAATTCGACATTAGGAATGAGTCCCATAGCGGCAAGACGGGCCCTCAATCCCTGGCCCGCATCCACTCGGACGAGTCTGACCTTTCGGCCGGCCTCAATCGACGAAAGCGGTATTTCATGCTCGTTTACCATATGCGATTCATTCCTCTGTACGAATGCAGCCTTGCCGGCACCAGCATCAGGAACACTCATATCGTCGGCGTTCGATCCCGGCGGAAGTCTTCGAAGCGCTCAACGACACCCTGGCCCTCATTTGCGGTTTTCGTTACAAACTCGATAAAGCACAGCAACCTCTCGATGATTTCCGTTCCCAGCGCGTGTTCAGCACGGCACGCCGCCCGCTGAGCAGTGCTTTCATCGACGCCAAGAACATCGATAAAGAAAGCGCTGAGGATATTGTGTTTATGTACGATCTCAGCGGCCACGCTTCTGCCAGCGTCTGTCAGGGTCACACACCCGTAGGGCTTATAGTGAACGAGCTCCTTCTTCTTCAACATACGAAGCGCACCGGTCACTGAAGATTTTGCCACGCCGAGCATTTCAGCGATCTCCTTACTGTGCACGTCTTCACAACCCCGGCCGATATTGAATATGGCCTCAAGGTAATCCTCGAGCGATGCACTCAGATCCATAGTCTTTGATTTCTTCATCCCCTCCATATTAGTTAGGGCCACCTAACTTTGTCAATAGTCCTGATAAAAAAAATCCAGAGTGGAGGTCAATTTGTCGCTGAATACCCTGGAATCGAGGCAAAAAGAATTTGTCGCGACCGTCTGTTTGTCATAGAATACGTCGGTTTCGGGGCGTGGCGCAGTTTGGCTAGCGCGCTTGACTGGGGGTCAAGAGGTCGCAGGTTCAAGTCCTGTCGCCCCGATTTGCGAGAGGGTTCGGGCGTTTTGGGGTCTTTCTATCGCGTGGCACGATACCGCAGGTTTGTTTGCGTGAGTCAGCAGTATATCGCACTTCATTGCATGACCACTTCGACCGGAATTGCGGGCAGGACCCCCATCGACGATCGCCGTTTCGGCGGCGGCGGTTTGCCTGGCTGAGCTTTGGGCGTGAATTCCCTGTAGGCTTCAACTATGAGGTTGTCGCCGAAGTTGCCTTGGACCGCGTCCCGCTCGGCGCTCAGGCGAAAGGCCAGGCCGCCGGGGATCAGTGCAACGTCGTGCAGGCTCACGCCAGCGGGCGGATTCTGCAGTTCGAGTTGCAGTTCTCTGAGGGTGTTGGCTCGCCCGGTCTTGATTCGGACCAGAGCGGTCTGTCCCGCGACTATGCGAACAGGAGTACGTCCGGCCAGTTCTATAGCGGGCACACGCCACTTCGACTTCTGGACTTCCACAAAGAGTTCTCGACTCGGGACGAGATGCCGATAGAGAAAGGCCTGCATCTTGTCTTCAGCGGGAACCACCGGACGTACGATCGTTCGGCCGTGAACCTCGGCACGACCTTCCAGTTCCAGGGCAACAGGACCATCCGGCGCCCTGGCAGGAGCGGTTAACGTCATGCGAAGGCGATTGCTGCCGGGTGGGATGGTCGCACCACTGATTGAGAAGCCCAAAACCGGATCTTTGACGGCCACTTCAATCGGACCTTCGTAACCGTCTTTTCGAAGTGCATGGACTTCAATCGGCACAATGCTGCCGGCCCGCAGACTAATACTTGAAGGCGTCACACGCAGGGCGAAGTCCGGCATTGGTTCGCTGATTCTCAACCGGTAGGCATGTGCCGGACCACCATGACCGCGGGTATCAAGTACGTGTGCGAAATAGATGCCATCGCGAGGAAGCACAACAGAGAGATAGGGATCCGCGTGATGCGTCAACAGGCCGGCAACATCCTTATGCAAGTGTTGCTCGTCCTTCAATACCCAGTCATCGTTCCACGCAATGACCGTGCCGAACGCATCGGTCAAGCGCACAAGTGCGTCAAGCGGCGAATGCAGACGGCGAGCATCAATCTCGAGCACGACGGTATCCCGCGCTTTGCCCGAGAAACCAAATACATCCACATCGCCGGCCTTCTCGATACGACCGTTGATGACCGTCGGCAGGTTCACTTTGGCGGCTCGTTCGATTGTGTCGTTATTCTCCGACTCGCTGATTTCGGGCATGACACCGACGGCGTACGGCACGCTGTTCGAGACGGTCCCACCCCGGCTGTATCTGATCTCACGACTTCTCTGGCCGCCGGCTCGAGTATCGAGAGACAGACTTGTCTCGGAGAGATTCCAGCCCGCGACCGACACGTCGCACCGCTCCCCCTCGACTCCACCGAGAGGAAACATGCGCGTAATGAATGGTCGCTCGCTGATTACGACTCTATAGACGAAGTCCTCCCGACCGCGGTAAATGGAATCGCGAATTTCCAATTCGTACTCGCCGTCTTTCGGAATGTCATAGAACATGACGGGGTCCGGCTCGAAGCGATAATCATCCGCAAACGCTACTTCGTTGCCGGTATCATCGTAGAGGGCCACTACCGCCTGAAACCAGCCGGGCACCGCGTCCGCAAGATACGGAATCAACCCTCTGGCGCGGGTCTCGATGACGAGTTTCTGCCCTTTTTCGGCGCGAAAGCGGAAACGGTCGATGTCCCCCGGCATGATCTGGCCGTTGCAGACGACCGGCACATCGAGAGGCTTGTCCTTCGGGACTGTCGCGCCTTTCGGAAGGTTGGACAGGGCAGGATATGCCTGGCGGTTATTTGGCTCACATTCCCGCACTTCGGGAAATGACGCTACGTCGAAGACAACCGGACTCGTCAGACCCAACCTCGTGGCAATGCGGAGTTCGCGACTGCCCGGCTCCGCCTCGGGGGCAATGGTCACTTCGATCAGCACCGTCTCGGCCAGTTGCCGGTTCATCTGGAGCTTCATTCTCGGAAAAAAGAGCATATTCGCAACGTGAGCCAGTTCCCTGAGACTCTTTTTCTCGAGGTCCAACAGCAGCGGATGCTCCGGCAATTTCACCGTCGGCGAGACGTCTTCCTGCTTTTCCGACCTCGACGGTGTCCGGCTGGCCGTCTGCCTTCGAGGCCGTATTCCCTGCGTCGGACTGTCGGCGTTCGCAGAGGAGGATCGAGTGAGTCGCTCGTTGCGCAGGTCTCTGAGGCGTTTCTGCAGGAATTGGCGCTGTTCCTTCTGCAGATTTCTAAAGGGCCGGATGTACTTGACTACGCGGGCCCGGACCCCTTCGCCTGAAACATACACTTTGTCTGCGCCATTGAGATATTGCCCTCCCGCTACAATTTGGATGGTCGTGCCACATCGGCCGCCTGCAGGATAGAGGTATCCGATCTGCGGAACATTGGCGGATTGGGCGGCACACAATGCGGAGCACAACATAACTATCATGAATGCACACAGGTATTCCAGTTTCATGTTCGGCACTCCGAATCACCGTGAGGTTCACACCTGTTTCAGTACAGAACCTCTGCATTATATCATGCAGCTACACTCGCTGTACGTGAAATATCCGGTGTACCGGCGAGATCTTCGCAGAAACCCGAGTGAATCCCCAGACAGTCCGCCCAGGGCATTTCACGTTTGAGCGGTTAGACAGCGGGTGCGTCGCAGATGGCAGCCGTGCATCATGGAACTGCAGGACTGACCGTGGCGGACATCTCTGCTGCTTTGAGACACCGATGTTGTGGAGGATGGGTAAGCCAGAACAGCGGCAGCAAACGCTCATGCAGTGGCAAATTCCTCCACTGCCGGCTTTTGCCACGTGCCCACACCATCCCACCAAAAGGATATGAAGTCGCAGATTTCTTCCTGGCGCCCGCTACGGCTTTGGGCTATCTCCATCGCCATTTCGCGAAGAAACTGCATGCACGGCAGTCCGCCCTCGCGCCAGGCAGCAACGCCGATCTCCAAGGCCTCCTTTTCGGCGCAGCGGGGATCGATTCGCTGGGAGACCAGAAGTTCCGCCAGTCGATCCGCTTCATCGCAGAACCGGTTTCGCCACCGCTGAATATCTTCCTGCTCCTGGGCAAGGATCTCCGCCATGAGACGCTCTCGAGCCTGCTGCTTGTACCTCGCCTCGGCCTGTGCCTGAGCGATTCGCCGGGCGCGGTGTCGGCGTCCTTCGGGCGACAATACTGTCTCAAGCACTCCGACCACGGGATCAATCACCACCCAGGCCAGGAATGTTGTGCCCAGGGTGCCGAGGGCAATATCGGTTACGAATTGAATAGGGCTCGACGCCAATCCGATTGTGCCGAGCAGACCCGCTATACCACCCAAGAAAGGCGCCACATTATAGAAATAGGCATAGTAACTGGTACATGTCAGCGGATGTTCCACCTGTACGGTCTGACTGCTGCTAATGCCTCGGAAGATCGCAAAGAGGTAGAGCGTTATGAGCAGAAGCAGAACCACGAGGCCGTAGCCGGACAGGGAAAAGAGGACCCACCAGCGAACACCCGCCTGGCGCAGTCCTATGACCAGAACCGTGGCGACACACAGCGCAAACCAGAGCGTACTGGCAAGGTGCAGGCGTTTTCCAAACCGGCCTTCAGACATTATACCACTCTCAACTCATACACATCCTGCCGGCAGACGCCCACTACATTGGGGGCCATCGGCTGATACTCAGTACCGTCCCCCACCGCCTTCGACTCTCTGCCAGGTCCATGCCGCCGACAATGCTCTGCCGATCGGCCCGAGGAATTCCTCCAGGACCATACCCAACGAACCAAGAATAGTCGGCGGAACATATACGACGTCGCCTTCATGCAGCAACACGTTCTTTGTGGTGTCGCCCCGCTCGACCATGTGAAAGTAGTTGATATTGAACAGTCTCGGCTCAACGCCGGGCTTTTCCGACGGGCGCACTACCACCACACGTTCTTCCCATGCGATAGGATTCGGCGTCGCATCCGCCAGAGCAGAGAGGACCGTGTCGCGCCCGGTATATACCTTCGGTCCCGGTCGCGAAACCTGACCGAGGACGTAATAGACGCTGCTCTGCGGATTGGTGACTCGCACATCAATCGGATTGTCGCTGGCCAGTTTGTAGAGCTCGGCAACTTTTCGTTCCAGTATGTCCGTTACCTCGCCAACGGTCTTTCCGGCCACTTCGATTTCACCGAGGCCTTCATAGCTGATCTTGCCGTCCGGTCGAACACGCTGGGTCTGGAGATGAATCTCCGGGACCTTGCTGCAATGAATCTCGATCTCATCCGGCGGCTGAATGACATAATTATCGGTCGTCACGTTTGTCTGGTAGGGCTTGGTAAAGGCCATAATATCATCTGGATTGCCCTTATAGGCCCCACAGCCAACCAAGCACACCGAACAGGCAACCATAATAAGCAAACCCAACAGTTTTTGGCTCGAACGCATCTCCGGTCTCCTTTCCCACACAGATCAAGTTATTTCGATACGTATTGCCATCCGTATCAGTTTATATCGGCCCTATCGCGATGCTACTGCAATGAACTCGTATTTTATACCGCGGAACCCGGCCGTCAAGCGAACAATAATGATGTGGAAGGCTTACTTTTCCGGGCTCATGGGCCGTTTCTCGGCAATTCAATCGACACACAGCACGGCCGCCCCGCATACCTGTGAATGCTTCAACTTCATCAAGGCGTCATTGACAACTTGGAACGCGAAAGTCTCGACCGTCGGCCGAATGGGAATGCGGGCGGCCAGGGGCAGGAACTGCTCGGCATCGGCCCGCGTCACGTTAGCAACACTCTTGATCTCCCGCTCGCCCCAGAGACGCTCGGCGTAATCGAATTCCGGGATCGATGTGATCTTGCGGATGGCATTTATGACCAGGCGCCCCCCTTTTTCCAGAACGCTCAGCGCGACGGGTACGGTCTGGCCCACAGGTGTGAAGTCCATCGCTCTATGGATCCGGGCAGGAGGAGTCTGATTTGGCGAACCCGCCCATTCGGCACCAAGGTCGAGAGCCAGATTCTGGTGGCTTCGGCTGCGGGTGAATACGAAGACGGAACTGTCGGGATACAGATGGCGTACGACCTGAATAACGATGTGAGCCGAGGCGCCAAACCCGAACAGCCCGATTTTCTGACCGTTCTCGATATTTGCCAGATGGACCGTTCGGTATCCGATAACGCCTGCGCAGAGCAACGGTGCAATTTGAACGTCGGAGAGCCCGGAGGGCAACGGATGAGCGAAATGCTCGGGGACCACCATATATTCGGCGTATCCTCCGTTGGCGTCCTTACCCGTCCATTTGGCGGCCGAGCAGAGATTTTCGCGACCGCTCGTGCAGAATTCGCAGGTTCCGCAACTGCTGTACAACCATGTTACACCGACTCGATCCCCTGCCTGGAACCTCGGCGCAGCAGTCGCAGGCTGTTCGACCCTGCCTACGACCTGATGGCCCGGCACGACCGGCATCATTGCCGGTTCCAGACGCCCTTCTATTTCGTCGAGATCCGTGTGGCATAATCCACAGGCCGAGATACGAATCAGCATTTCGTCTTCACAGGGGTTTGGACGAGGAATATCGCATATCTCAAGCGGATGCTCTTCTATCGTTGCATGGCGATTGAGCAGTATCGCCTTCATTCTCCCGTTTCCTTTTGCAGGTGCTCGGCAAATACGCGGTAGTCAGAATGGCTGAACAGACAGAAGACAACACGGCGCAATCCCGTCTCGCCACGGAGATACTCAATTGCGGTCTTGAGCATGATGTCGGCGCACCGCTGTATCGGGAAGCCGAAGATGCCCGTGCTTATTGCCGGAAAGGCGATACTCTGCAATCCCTCCTCCTCGGCCACCTTGAGGGAATTGAGTGTGGCGTTTTGCAGTTTCTGATCTTCGTCACCTTCGCCTATTCTGGGGCCGACGGCGTGGATCACATGGCGGGCTTTGAGATTGCCGCCGGTAGTTATAACGGCCCCACCTACGTGGGTGCCTCCGGTGCGAGCGCATTGCTTTTCAATTTCCGGGCCGCCCTTCTTACGTATCGCCCCTGCAACGCCCCCGCCAAGAATAAGCTGAGCATTGGCTGCATTGACAATGGCGTCGGTTGCCATTTCTGTTATGTCGCCTTCGATTAGTTCAAGAACTCGGCCATTGATTTGTTCCTGCATGATTAGTCTCCCTGAACACGGTTTTGTGAGAGAATAGCAGGTCCGATGCAGAATGCAAGCGGTTGATGTGGCGGGAATCACCAGCAGTACGTTAGTGTGGTCGCCTCACGGCGCAGCAAGTTCGGCCGGTCTTTGGGTAATGTGCCGGTAGTTCTCATCGGTCCAGACAATGTCGTCCTCCAAGTCCGCCAGGTGCAGGACCAGACCAGTCATGTAATCGATAAACGAGGCAAGGTTGTCGTAATCGAGAATTGCCGGTTCGTCGTGCGGTCTGTGAAGGTGCTTTTCTCCGTCGTAGAATGAGAAGGTATGTGCGGGCACGCCATAGGTGATACCGTCCCGCTTGGTCATCACAGCAAATGATGCGTTATCCGCGCGGAGGAACAATTTCTCCGCATATTGTGCGGAGGCGTCCAGTCGCCAGGGCTTCGATGTATTGTACTGCACGAGATACTCATCCAGATTCGAACGACTCGGGCCTGTGATGTAATATGTCCGGTTCCCCAGTTTGCTGCATTGCCCCACCATCTCAAGGTTGATGTTGACGTACATTCGATCCAGAGGCAGGAGCGGGTGGTCGCGGTAGTGACGCGATCCTTTATGTCCCAATTCTTCGGCGCTAAAAGCAATGAAGAGGATCGATCGCGACGGCGCTGCCTGCATCTCATGCAGGTTCCGGGCAATGCCGATCATGGCAGCTACTCCCGAAGCGTCGTCATCGGCGCCGTTGTAGATAGCGTCACCTTCTATGGGCTTTCGGACACCGACATGATCAAAATGCGCTGATATGAGGATGTATTCGTCTTTGCGTTCAGGGTCGCGGCCTTCCATATATCCGATGACGTTTCGCTCAGAGATGGTTCGGCCGTCTCTGTGTGTGAAATCGTATTTTTGGAAGTAGTCAGCAGGACCGGGAACCGGCCTCAAGCCGAACCGCCTGAATTGCGATGCGATCCATGAGGCTGATTCTTTCATCTGGTCACTGCCATTTGCTCGTCCCTGCATATCATCGGAGGCGAGATACGAAACCCACTGGCGAGGCAGGTCGGGACTGGTCGCTGCAGGCGGACGCCCGATCGTGCGGCAACCGCCGACAAGCAGCAGACAGGCAAGAAATGACAAGACGAGAGATCTGCTTCGAAGCGGTATCCCGCATGGAAACAAGCTTGCTGAGACCGGCGATGGCAATACGTGTTCCTCCCAGCGGCTGGATTACTGAATCAACAACGTTCCAACAGCGGCCAACTTCATCGGCCGAACTGAATCGCCCGGTTGATCAAGCCATCCAGGGCCGGCTGCGATTGAGCTTGCCTTTGAGGGTGTTACGAGCGATCAGGGCATCCTCCACGACCTGGAAATCAAACATTCCCACGCACAAGAAATCCGCACCGTTTTCAAAGGCGAATTTGAATCCATCGCGAGGATGGATTGCACCGGCAGCGAGAACTTTGTACGCAATCCAGGGCTTTGTGACCTCCTGCATGAAAGCCGCGGTTTCCTGTGGATGCTTGTCCCAGTAATTGTCCACGGAGTAGTTGTCGATAACGTCTTTGGTCTGTTCGGGTTTACGTGTCGACCAGTAGTCGGTACTGTGATGCGTCTTCATGTAGAAGTCGACATCTATGCCGGCCTTTTCGCACTCGACAGGCGTACCCAGATTGTGGCCGGCCACACCCGCAATGACGCCCTGCCCCTTGACGAAATCAACGAATTCAGCGATCAGATCCATCTGACCGCTGCGCGACCACTTATCTCCGACGTTTCCGATGAGGAGAACGCCTGCAGCCCCAAGATCGAGTCCCTTTCGTACGTCGGTTTGCAGATCATCGTCCTGTGGAACCGCCTGGAGCAGCCACTGCATCCGGCCGCCACGCTCCCGTCGATATTTCCTGAGAATCGAGCCGGAACCACTACCGGCGACAATTGTGTTGATACCGTTTTCTTCGCAAATCTCCAGCGTATCCATGATCTTCTCGTCGGTGAAGTACTGCTTGAGAAGTGAAGAGACATAGATCAGGTCACGGCTGTGTGCGTAGCCACCAATCAGATTGCCGCCGCAGATGATACGGCTGATAGTGAGATTTCCAATCTTACCCGCAGGCAGACCATTGACGGACATCGCAGGCGGTTCAGTCGGGCGATTCGCTTGCGCCAGCAGCGCCTGTTCTTCCAGACTCATTACGGAGGTAACCGCTGCGGAGGTCAACAGCGATTTGTTGAGAAATGTACGGCGATTCATGCGACTGGCCACGGGTGTATTTCCTCCTAATGCGCGATTTGACGGGTTACGCCATCCAGGCGCGTTGGCGATCCAGTTTGCCCGACAGGACGTTCTTCGCAATCATGGCGTCCTCAACAATCTGAAAATCGAACATTCCGACGCACAGGAAGTCGGCGCCCTTCTCAAAGCAGTACTTGAAGCCATCGCGAGGATGGATGGCGCCGGCCGCGAGTGTCTTGTAGGCAATCCAGGGCTTGTCCACAGTCTTCATGAATTCGGCGGTCTGCTCCGGATCGTGGACCCAAATATTGTCGTGATGCTGATTGTGACCCTGCTGTTTGGCACCTTCAACGGCCCAGGGTTCGCGGTGCTCCTTCGGTGTGGCGGACCAGTAGTCATCACGATGGAAGGTCTTCATATAGAAGTCGTTGTCGATTCCGGCTTCTTCGCATGCCATCGGCACTTGAATGGCATGTCCGGCCACTCCAGCCGGCAGGCCGTTTGTCTTAATGAAGTCCACGGCTTTGCCGATGACATCGACGCGACCGTTTTTGACCATCCTGTCGCCGATGCCGCCGTGGGTATAGGCTGCGACCGCCCCACCATCGATGGCCCGCTGAATGTTGCTTGTGACGTCATCTTCTTTGATATATGTCTGGGCGATCCACTGGATCTTTCCGCCACGCTCGTTCCAGTAGCGGTCCAGTATATCAATGGTCTTGCCGTCGCAGCGGAGAATGGCGGTATTGACGCCGTTCTCCTCGCACCGTTCGAGGGTTTCAAAGATCTTCTCGTCTGTGAAGTACTGTTTGAGCAGGCCGGAAACATAGATCAAATCCCGACTGTGGGCGAATCCACTGATGAGATTCCCGCCGCAGATGATCCTGCTGATGTCCAGACCTTTGAGCTTGCCCCGTGCCAAGCCTTTGCCCGATACGTTTTTCGCCGTCTTTTCGCCGGCCCGAGCCAGTAGGGCTTTCTCCTCGAAACTCAAAGCTGCCGCGATACCGGTAGATGTAAGGACGGATTTCTTTACGAAGTCCCTGCGGTTAAGGTTCCTGGACATAGACTGATCCTCATAGACAGATTAACATTATGCGCACCAGGGACGTGATCTCTTGAGCTTGCCCGACAGGGCGCTGCGAGCGATCATGGCATTCTCCGTGACCTGAAAATCAAACATGCCGACACAGATAAAGTCAGCGCCGCCTTCGAAAGCAAATTTGAATCCCTGCCGCGGATGAATTGCACCGGCGGCAAGGGTCTTGAATGCAATCCAGGGCTCTTCAAGTTTCTCCATGTAGTCGATGGTCTCCTGTGGATTACGACAATACATGTTGTCATGATATTCGTCGTGGTCCTTGCTGCGCGGGCCGGTAACATCAAACGGCTTGCGATTCTCCCGGGGGGTGGCTGACCAGTAGTTGTCGGGATGCAGCGTCTTGACCCAGAAGTCGGGCTTGAATCCGGCTTTGACGCATGCCTTTACGGTCTCCAGCTCGTGGGCTCCGAGTCCGCCGGGGACGCCGAGTTCCTTGATATAATCGAGGGCTTCGCCGAGCGTATCCGTCCGGCCCTTCTGGACCGCTTTGTCGGCTATTCCGCCCTGCACGTACACGGCGTGCGCGCCGCCATCGACCGAACGCTTGATCCCCTCTTTGAGGCTGCCCGATGCACAATCGGAGATCCACTGTATCTCACCGCCTCGTTCACGCCAGTACTTATTGATGACCTTGTCTGAGACAGGGTTTGTGAGGACCGTGTTGATGCCCATTTCTTCGGCCAACTCGAAGGTGTCGAAGATCTTCTCATCGGTGTGGTATTGCTTGACGAGCGAGGAAACGTACATCAGGTCTCTGCTGTGCGCCCAGCCACCGATGAGATTCCCGCCGCAGAACAGCCGGCTGATCTTAAGATCGCCGATCCTGCCGTACTGCATGTTGCCGCCAGCGGTGTTTTTTGGTGCCCTGGGTTGCTTTTCAGACATCGCTGCGAGAAGGTGCTTTTCCTCGAAACTGCTCAAACCAACAGCGGCACCGGCGGCACCCAACACTGAATTCTTCATGAATCTGCGTCGGTTCACCTGCTCAGACATATCCTTGCTCCTTTCAATTGGACCCTATACGGTCGCAATGCGGCTCTGTTCTGGAAAAAAGCGTTGTCTAAGAGTAACAAAAAGCGGCCCGAAATTCAAGGAACAAGATCGTCGCGTTGTCGTTCCGAGCATCCACAATGGTGCCGCCAGACCGGGGAATCAGAACAGCATAGCCTCGGCAAAGGCCATCTGAAAATCAGGATCGTGCGCGATTTCCACATACTCTATCCGGCGGGCGATGCGGCCGCATTGTTCGCGTGCCTCGGTACTGATCAGCGCCATATGTGCGCCGACGCCCGCGGCATTGCCTACGAAGTGAATCCTTTCCGGCGGCACGTTGGGTAACAGCCCGATTCGCAAGGCGCTGCGGCGGCGGATGTAGTTGCCAAAAGCACCGGCCAGGAGGACCTTTTCAATGTCGGAATCGCCCAGATCAAGGCGGTTCTGGAGCAGTTTGATACCTGCCCGAATCGCCCCTTTTGCCAACTGAACCTCGCGGATGTCCCGCTGCGTCAAGAAAACGTCTCGGACGTGTTGTCCGTCGGCCCTGGCTAAAATGAAAGCCGGACCGCCGTCTTTCTCGCAGATGCGTTCTGCGATTGCGGGAGGTACGGAGTTCAGGACTTCCGAGTCGACAAAGCGGCCCGTATTGTCTATTATGCCCAGGTCCAGCAACACGGCGACCGCGTCGATCAACCCGCTGCCACAAATGGATTGCGGCATGGTTCCTCCGATTACATCCACTGCAACATCGTCTTCGCTGATGACGACTGCCTCGATTGCGCCGGTTGCCGCCCGGCCGCCACATGCGATTCTCGCACCCTCGAGAGCGGGTCCTGCGGCGCAACTGGCTGCCAGCAACTTCTCCTGCGTACCAAGCACAACCTCGCCATTGGTGCCAATGTCGACGATAAGCGTCATTTCGCGAGCAGAGGCAACGTCCGTTGCCAAGGCAACGGCCACTGTATCACTGCCCACGAAGCCGGCGATATTCTCGATGGTACGGAGATTTGCCTGTGGATTAACGCTCAGACCCATCTGCCCGGCAGACACATCGAATGCCTCCACGCTATGTGCAGCGTACGGCGCCCGACCCAATTGTTCGACAGGCAACCCCAGGAGAATGTGATTCATCGTGGTATTGGCAACCGCGCATAATTCCATGATATCCGCAGGATTGATCCCCGCCTCTACCGCACATTTGGCGATCAGATCATTTATGCAGGCAATGACGCTCTCTCGCAGTTCCCTCAGGCCCGCCTGTGTTTGACCGTACGTGATGCGGCTTATCACGTCATCACCAAATCGCGTTTGCGGATTTACAGTGGCGTTGACGGCAAGCGAGCGCCCGGTGACCAGATCCACGAGACGAACAACAACCGTCGTGGTGCCGATGTCTACTGCAACGCCATAAAGACCGCTTCTCCGCCGATCATCGGGGTATTTCAAGGCGAGCGTCGGTTCTGCCACGCACGGTGCATCGCTGCCCTCGGTCAATATTCTGTGCTCGAAGAAGCGCGATTCGGCCGGAACTTCGACGTGCAGATCGGACATGACACGATACTGACAAGCGAGAACCTGCTGTCTCTCCGGCAGAAGCCGAACCATGCATTTTCCGCATGTACCGCGACCGCCGCATGCCGTATTGAGGATGATCTGTGCCTGTCCGCACGCTTCAAGCAGCGTGGCACCGGAATGAATACGTACCTGCCGGCCGTCAGGCTCAAACGTGACGTCGAAATGCTTCATTTAACGAATTGCGTTCTCGCGCGGCGCAGACCCTACATACAGACCTGCTCCGGCGTCTCCGAAACGCAACTACGATCAGCTGATTTTGTGACGGATCTTCCAGCGGGCACGCCTTCTCTTGCTGCCCACCTTACGTCTGCGTCTCGGCTTGGCCATTTAGCTCTCCGATACTGTATATTTTGTTCAACCGGAAACAGTTTGCGTTAGTCGCAAGCTGTGGTATGATGCAACTTTACGGAAGAAACCGTCTAACGGCAAGCGTTTTCTCTGTCTTTTTTGGCATTTCAACAATGGTGCGACTATGATTCAGTGCAGCGACTGCGAATTCTGCGAAATGGGTCCGGAGGGCAAGAGGGTCTTCAAGTGCGATCCGTTCACGAATATCAAGGAGGCCGAGTGCATCGCCAAATGGCAGCTTATCCGCCTCGACATGCTGGTTGCGAGCTATCAGAGCATGCTGGGATGGTACGGCAAACTGGCACCGCTTCAGGACAAGATATTCAAGTATATGCAACGGGAGATTGAGGATATTGATGAGTCCGAGAAGTGGAAGCTGGACGACGAAGAAGACGATGAGGGCGTATTCTAAGGATGCTGGAGGGTCGAGTCATCCGTGTCGCTGTTGCGTACGGCCTTGTCTAAATGCATGGCCCATGCAGACAGCCTGTGCTCAGCGGCTAAAAAGAGGCGGCGCATGTTGAGGAATTTACCACCTTCTTTGTATAAGCACCGGCAATCAAAGAGGTTACCGAAGCGCAGAGGCATCTCCGTTTTCTGCAATAAATAGGGCACGAGGTGCGTCTTTACTGTTGAAAATGTTGACCTATGTCTACGCACGACGAGTTGGAACGGATACTGACCGGCTGCCGGGAAGGAGATGCAGACTGCTTTGCGGAGCTGGTGGATATGTACGGAAGCCGCTGTTTCGGGTATTTCTACCGGCTAACCGGCAACCGGGATCTCAGCGACGACTTGCTGAGCGAGCTCTTTGTAAAGCTGGTGCAGAAAATCGATTCATACCGAGGGGGCACGTTCGAAAGCTGGCTTTTTCGCGTTGCCTCCAATATCTTCCATGACTACCTGCGAAGCAAGCAGAGGCAGGGCAAACTGCTGGATGAACGAACGCGGCAGGTGGAAGAAGAGCAGCCGATCGAACCCAAGGCGTCTGACGCTGAAACAAGCGCGAAGCTGCAGCGCCAGTTGCTCAAGCTGGATCATGATACGAGAGAACTGATTATGTTGCGTTTCTATTCGGAATTAACATTACGCGAGATCGCCGAGATGCGATCGGAACCGATAGGAACCACGTTATCCAAGCTGCATCGCACGATGAAGAGGCTTCGCCGCATGATGGGGTAGGACCATGAGCTTCAAAGACAATGATGAACTAAGACAACTATTCGATCAATTCGTCACAGAGGAACGCGCAAAGGATGCGATGGACGATATCGAGGCCGGAGATCGGATACTGCGAGAGAATCCGGCTCCTCAGCCCCGCCTCGAAACATTGTTGCGCATAAAGGCAGAGGGGGCTGCGCGCTTGCGTGAACGTCGGCGCAGGCGGGTGTGGCGACGGCGGGCGGGCGAAGCTATTGCTGCGGCCGCTGTTCTGGCGATTCTCATGTACGTCGGATCCGGTTTGCTGGAGAACCCTTTGACGGTCAAGCCTGAAATAGTGTCGGTCCTGCCAAAAGCCATCTGGGAGACATATGACGTGGGTAAGGAGGATCCGGCCCTGGCGTCTTTGGCTACGGAGATCGAGGTGGTCGAACAGCAATTTCGCGCTTTGGAATCGCCGGTCGAGCAAAGTCGTTCGGCAATTGACGAAGTGTCGGAATTGGAGATAGAACTATTGGAACTCGAAGGTGAATTTTGGAAGGGATAGGACAGATGAAACCAGTTCGGAGGAACTTGCTTCTTCTCAGCGCAATTGCAGTGCTGACGTTCGGATGGTCGCCCTGTCTCGGACAGTCCGGCGACAGCGGTGAGGCGGGAAAGGGAGACCCCAGAGCTGAAGAAGACAGTATCTGGCAGGAAGACCGCCCGGGTGGTCGGCGACGACACCATGCGCAGGAGGAGATCACCGACCGCGTACTTGAGGAGATGAAAAAGAACGCCCCTGAGACGGCCAAGCGTCTTGCGAAACTCCGGCAAGAGGATCCTGAGAAGTTCCAGGAGGAACTACGGAAGCACGGTCAAGAGTACTTTGACAAGGTGGTTCGGGCATACATGGAGGCCCGGCGGAAGCGCTGGCAGGAGGAATTCCTCGAGTGGTACAGCGAGAACTACTCCGATCAGGCGAAAGAACTGGGGGAACTCCGGGAGAGCGACCCTGAGGTTTACACAGAGAAACTCGAATTCGTCATGCGCAAATATCGGCACATCTATGAAACATCGCGCAGAAACCCCCAACTGGGACAGGTGCTCAGGGAAGATCTCGCCTTGCGAGAGCAAAGGGATGAATATCTGACGAAGATTAAGAGTTCCGAATCAGAGAGCACGAAAAGGGAACTAAAACAAAAACTCGAAGAAGTTGTCGCAAGGAGATTCGATCTGATCGTGCGGCGCAAACAGATTGCATATGAGGAACTTCTTGAAAAACTCGAGGAACTTAAGGAGAAGATCAAGGAGGGGCGAGACGAACTGCTCAAAGCGCGAGATCGAACCTACAAAGAGGAAAACGTCAAAGAACGGATGAAATCGCTGCTCTCAGAGCCCGGCTTCAGGTGGGACTAAGAAACGCCGGTACAATCAGCTCCCATCAGGCTCTATTCACAGATTTCGGGATGGTCGGCGAGTCTACAGGCCTTTGCGCGTTTGCTCGGCCTTCGTGGCCTGCTTCAGGATGCGTTTTTCCTTGAACGTCAGACTGTGAATGCCCTTTTGGTGGACCTTTTCAAGGATACGGTCCACTTCAGCCTGCAAATCCTGCTGAGTGGACATCTTCTTCTGCCACGCGCCCTGGCCCATCTTAAGCTTCATTTTGCGCCGCCAGTTCTCCGAGAGAACGTAGACGGCGCCGGCGACCATGCCGCCGAGATGCGCCGCTTCGCCTCCTGCGTTGGGATACTGGGCGGGGGCCAGAAGGGTCATTATACTGATGACAGCCATGATCGCAGCGAGGAGAGCCATTTTCATGGGAATGACGCCAAAGACGTACACAATCATGTTTGGGAAGAGCAATGCCGCGGCCGCCAGCATTCCCAGAATCGACCCTGAAGCACCAACCAGATAGCCCTCGTCAAGCCAACCGGCATGCACAAGGATCGGATAGAAAACGCCCCCTATCGTGCCACAAATCAGATAGAAGACCAGGAACTTGCGGCTTCCCCAGAATCGCTCGAGCATGGGGCCGAAGAAATACAGGAACAACATATTCACCAGTATGTGGCCGACTCCTCCGTGCAGGAACTGATAGGTGAGTAACCGCCAAATCTGGAGCGAAGTGCCCACAGTAACCGGCCATACCGCGAACCATCTTCTTAGCCCCGCCATGACATCAGGCACTGCACTGGGGAGAAATACCACGATGTTGATGATCAGAAGCCATTTGACGACGGGTGTAAGTTGCGGCATCATCATGCGTACGTTGGGCCGGCCCCCGTACTGCGAGTGGTAGTCATCCTGAACGTAGTCTCTATCGTACAATCCCATATGTGAGTTTCGCTCAAGGCCTTAGTAACTGCTGTACTCCTGCAATCAGGCTGGACTCAGCCAATCACGCACTTTTCTACGATTACCATAGTATTGTTGGTTTTGACGAAATGTTCAATATGAAAATCGTGCGGGCCCCACGGAGCGACGATTACTTGTTCTTCACAGCCGATTGTGGCTTTTTGCCGCAGCGAGCGTCCCCGCGATGTCGAATTCGAATGGGCTCGGGTTTCATCACCGCGAACAGCCCCATCTGGAGCATTCCCAGAACTATCATCGCCAGTCCGATGTTCTGTGAAACAGTCAGGCCATTGAAACCGAAGGGATTATCGTCACGAATCAGTTCCATCAGGAACCGCATGGAGCCATAGACAATGAACATCAGGGCAAACGTTTGGCCCGGCTTGACGAAGTGCTTGTTCATGCGTCCGGTCTTCTCGGCTTTTTGAGAACGCCGCCAGAAGGCATAGAGCACACCGGTCAGTCCCAGCGCGCTGAGGGACGTGTAGAGCTGCGTCGGATGCACGGCCAGGCAGCGATATCGGCCTTTGGTCACTTCGGTCTTCTGACGTTCGGTCAACTCCTCGTATGGTTTGGGATAGATCGTGCCTTCGGGGTCCACAGAGGCCACGTAATCGGAGGGCAGATCCAGATAAGGCTCCGGCCTGTTACGTTGGGGGTCGGGATTGACCTGGCTGCGATATGCGAACGAATTGTAGGGAAAATGCACACCCCACGGAAGGTCCGTAGGCTGGCCCCAGCAGCATCCGTTGAGGAAACATCCGACCCGACCAAAGACCAGTGCAAGCATCAGACCGATTGCGAGGATATCCAGATATTTGCGAATGGGCAGCTTGTGGTACAAAAGATAGGCGAAGATTATGCTGACAGCGAGAATCACGCCGCCCAGCAGTTCCAGTCCGCCGTGCCAGATAGCGAATACCGCTAACGGTCGGTCGCGAAAGTGATCGAAATAGTGTACCACGTAGAAAATGCGCGCTCCAACGACGCCCCCAACAAGGGAATACAGGGCGGCATTGGTGATCATCTGCGGGTCCGGCGTGATATCCCGACTGAGGTAACGTATGATCGTAACGGCAGCGAGGAATCCCACGACCATCATCAGGCCGTAGCTCTTGACGGTCAGATCAACGAATGGTAGTTCAAATAGCTCTGGATGCATCTACTGCCCGTGCTGTCCCTTTCGCTCGATATTCAAGCAATGCATATAATCCGCCAAATGCTATCAATGCTGCTTCACGATCCTGTTCTGCTCGTCCAACACAACGACCTGCGGTTTGTGGACGCCGGCCTTTTCGGACTCGACGAAGCCAAAACTCATGACAATCACGGTATGGCCTTCTTCAATCAGACGGGCCGCTGCACCGAGCATTTCCATTGCTCCAGAACCCGGTTCGCCCGGCACGACATAGGTCTCCAGCCTGCTTCCATTGTCCAAATCCGCCACCAACACGGATTCATAGGGCACGAGGCCGACAGCGTCCATCAGTTCGGAATCGACGGTCATGCTGCCGGGATAATGCAGCCTGGTTCCCGTAATGCGACCACGATGCAACTTGCTCTTGAGCACTTTGACTAACATTTGTGCGCGTTTACTCCTTCTGGTATCGGTTCGTCGCGATACTGCTCACTTGTTTGTGGGAATCAGCACGATATTGCGAAATTCCTTGGCAGATCCTTCGGACTGCAGACATATTTTGCCCGACTCGCGTGTACACTCAGTTGCGTAGTTCTGCAGCAGGCGGTTGACGTATATCTTCAGGTCGCCGCCGACCAGATACACTTCGTAGTCGTTCCATTGTCCGATCGGCTTTTCGTTGGACGGATGCAGCTTTACAGTGCGTCGCCCGCTGGTACGTTCGGGATCGACGTTCATTTTGACTTTGTCGATGTTCCAGATATCGCCCATATGGCCGGATTGCCCCTGAGCCTCGATCGACTTGGGCCAGACTTTGTCCGGGCCGGTCATCTGAACGAGCAGGCCACTGTTGCCCGGCTTGACATGGCGCAACTGGAGCCGAACGACATAGTCCTGGTAGTCATCGAGGGTGCGTATGTAGCCTCTTGGATTGCCTGCTACGGCGATGACTCCATCTTTGACAGAGAATGCGTTTTTCAGCGCGTCACTCGAATAGGTCCATCCTGCCAGGTCTTTGCCGTTGAAAAGACGGAAGGCATTTCCGTAGTCGTCCTTGAGGTGCTTGATACGGATATCCCTGAACTCGACAACCATCGGCGCTCCAACGTGAATCTGCAGGGCCAGGACGCCTTCCCGCTGAGCACCCTTGCGATCGTTGCGGTCATCGGGATCGGTAACGCGGTCGTTGTCGATCAGTTCTATGGTCGGATAACCGTTGAGATAGTGCTGAAGGTGGTTGCCGCGGGCGATAATGGTGTACTCGTTCCAGTCCTGCTTCTTGTAGTACCCCTGTTTCTTCAGGGCATCAACGTTGGAGACTCGGCTGACGACCTGTTTGTCGCCGTCTTCATCTATAACGACCATATCCCCCACATTGACCAGGGATGCCCGACCGGCCTCGTGATAGAGAAAACCGACATGGCCGGGAACATTGTCCACCTCCGCCTGGTAGCCCCCAACGCGCCATTTGTCGAATTCCTTGCTGCGATACTGGATGCCGGAATTGCCGTTCTCGATGCGGAATTTGATCTTCAGGATGAAATCCCGGAGCTTTCCGCCGCGCCAGATCAGAAAGGTATTGTGGCGGGCCGGATTCTCTTCCGTTGTCTGGCCGCGGATTGCACCATCTTTGACGGACCAGAGTCGCGGATCGCCGTCCCACCCGCTGAGGTCTTTGCCGTTGAAGATCGTGACAAACCCGGCCTCTGGGTCCTCCACCTCGGCGGGTACAGCCGAGAGGACGGTCGCTACAGGCAGAATCAAAGCCACAAGTACAGCAGCGAGCATGAATCTGTTCATTGTTCCAACCTCCAATGCTTCAATACAAGTGTAGGTTTATACGGGAATTACGGCTTCATTGTATCATCCGTGTTTGGGACGTCCACCAGAATATTATCGATAAGCCTGGTGGGGCCAACAGCCGCAGCCACTGCGATAAGGACCCGGCCCGTGATTTCCTTCACCTCAGCAAGCGTGGCCGAATCAACGATGCTAACGTACTCTACCGATACCGAGGGGACCTGTTCCATTATGCCTCGCATCTCAGCAACAAGCTGTTGAACATCGCGCCGGCCGGCCTCAATCCGGGTTCTAGCATGACTCAACGCACGATAGAGAACGGTGGCGTCCTTGCGCTGTTGTTCGTCGAGGTATTGATTGCGGCTGCTTATAGCCAGGCCATCCTCCTCGCGTACGATGGGGCATACGACTATCTCAACCGGCATGTTCAGGTCGGCCACCATGCGTTCGATCACGAGTGCCTGTTGAGCATCTTTCTGTCCGAAATACGCAAAGTGGGGTTGTGTGATATTGAACAGCTTCGTACAGACCGTCGTGACCCCCCGGAAATGGCCGGGGCGGGAGCGGCCGCAAAGCGGCTCGGTCAGTTCTTGTACAGTCACCCATGTCAGATTTATCGCAGGATACATTTCCTCCGCAGGCGGAGCGAATACGACATCAACATTGTGCCGCTCACAGATTGCAAGGTCCTTTTCGAAGGGCCTGGGATACTGTTTGAAATCCTCGGCCGGGCCGAATTGCGTGGGGTTGACGAAGACACTGACCACTACGCAATTGCACTGTGATCGCGCCCGGTCGATCAGCGACGTATGGCCCGCGTGCAGCGCACCCATCGTAGGCACAAGACCGATTATCTCGTCCCGCTGGCGGACCTGCGCCGCCAGCACCCTCATCTGGGCGACGGTTTGCGCAACTTGCATTTCGCATTCCCCTTCTGATCCGTTTGTTTGGGCATTCGCACCGATGAGCCTGTGTAGTACGTTATCTGATTTACCAGGTGCTCAATAGCCTCAGGCTCTGAATAGTCAATCCGCGAACTCGTCAAACGAATGACGGGGCAGCGGCTCCAGTGATCGAACAGATACTCATAGGCGCCGGCGAGTTTGTTCAGGAAATCAACCTCGATGCCCTGCTCGTAAGGCCTGTTTCGACGATGGATTCGCTCCAGACATTCGGCGGGCGGATCGCTCAGGTACATTACGAGCATCGCGGGGGCAGCTTCCCGAAGGAATCGGGCGTAAATGCTTTCGTAGAGCTTGAGCTGTTCCCGAGTGAGCAGAAGCCGGGCATAGATCAGTTCCTTTTGAAACACGTAATCGGCGAGAAGAACCCGCCCCGGTTCAAACTGTGCCGGATTCAACTGCTCGGCCCTCTTGACCAGGAAGTAGAGTTGAGAATCAAGAGCGAGATCGGTCTGTCCTGCATAGACTTTCGGCAGGAACGGATTGGTGTCGTAGGGCTCCCGCAGGAGGTCCGCGTTCAATGCCGAGGCCAGTTCAGTCGCCAGGGTCGTCTTGCCCGCCCCTATGTTGCCCGCGATGCTGACGAGCCGCGGAGCAGAGGCGTCGAGAGCGAAATCGCAACCATTGAGACGCATCGCCAGTTCGGAGACAGTTTCCTGCAAAACAGGGTGCACGAGATCGGGGGCAAGCTGGCAAAGGGGCCGCAAGACGAAAGACCTGAGATGCATTTGTCTGTGCGGAACCGTAAGTTCAGGTGAGTCGATGATTTCGGGGCCAAACAGTAGAATGTCGAGGTCTATCGGCCTGGGCGACCACCGATCACTGCGGGTACGACCCAGTGCATCCTCGATGCGCGTCAGTCGTTCGAGCAGGTCCTGCGCATTGAGGGACGTGCGCAATTCGGCCACACCGTTGACAAATCGCGATGGACCAGCGCTTCCGAGCGGGGCCGTCTCAATCAGATTGCTGAGGCGATTGACGTGAATGTCAACATTCTCGGATATTCGACGGAGCGCTTCATGGATATTGGCCTTTCTATCCCCGAGATTACTGCCAAGGCCAAGATATACAATTGTATCGGTCATCAGGAAATTGCTTTTATCCTGTCGAGGGCCTCTTTGACGTTCTCTCGTTGGCCGAAGGCCGTCAGGCGAAAGAAACCTTCCCCGGCCGAACCAAAGCCCGCGCCCGGCGTACCCACAACATGGGCCTTGTTGAGCAGCATGTCGAAGAACTCCCAGGAACCCATGCCGTCGGGTGTCTCGAGCCATATATAAGGTGCATTGACTCCGCCGTGGACGGTATAGCCCATGTTCGTAAGCGATTCCCGGATGATCTTCGCGTTGTCCATGTAGGTAGCAATGGTATCGGCAACCTGGCGGCAGCCTTGATCGCTATACACCGCCTCTGCGCCCCTCTGTGTAACATACGAGACCCCGTTGAACTTGGTGCAATGCCGCCGGTTCCAAATAGGATTCACCTCGACGGCCTGGCCGCTTTTCGTGTATGCCCTGAGTGTTTTCGGTACTACCGTAAACGCACAACGAACACCCGTAAAGCCGGCTGTCTTGGAGAAACTGCGAAACTCAATGGCCACATCCTTCGCGCCGTCCACTTCGTATACGGAATGGGGAATCTGCGAGTCGCTGATAAAACGCTCGTAAGCAGCGTCGAAAAGGATAATGGATTTGTTGTCGCGGGCGTACTGCACCCATTTGGCCAGTTGGTCTTTGGTTGCGACGGCTCCGGTGGGGTTGTTGGGATAGCATAAATAGATCAGATCCACCTTCCGATCGGGCAGATCGGGTACGAAATCATTGGCCTCCGTACACGGCATGTACACGATGCCCTCGTACTTGCCTTTGCCGGCCGCCCCTCCCGTGCGCCCGGCCATGACGTTCGTATCCACATACACAGGATACACCGGGTCCGTAACGGCCACCACATTGTCGAGTCCGAAGATTTCCTGCATATTGCCCGTATCACACTTGGCGCCGTCGCTGATGAAAATCTCGTCGATGTCAATGTCCACGCCTCGGGCACTGAAGTCATTGTCGGCGATGGCCTGGCGGAGGAATTCATAGCCCGTGCCACCGTCATCGTAGCCGTGGAAGGTTTCCTTGTCCGCCATTTCCACGACAGCCTTCTTCATGGCCTCCACGATGGCGGGGGCAAGCGGCTGGGTCACATCGCCGATCCCCATGCTGATAATTTCAGCGTCGGGATTCGCCTGCTGGAAAGCCCTTTTCCTCCTGCCAATTTCAGGAAAGAGATAGCCGGCCTGCAATTTCAGGAAGTTTTCATTGATTAATGCCATAAATGAACCTCGAAACGAATGGTTTTCATTATCAGCCTGCTCTCGGAGGGGGCATTGTATTGGCTGGGCGCTGCGTCGTCAAGAGCGGCGATTTAACCGGCCATTCAACTGATCGATCTGTTCGTTTTTCCTTTTCCTCACGGTTGTACTATCTTATACTTGTTGCGTGTATTTGAGTATGGCTTCTCTGTCCAGGACATCCTATGGGCACCGTGATAGAATAGTGTATGCAATGGAGCGATTCGTCCGGCGCGTGAAGCGGCTATTGAATCGCAGGCCAAAGCACATATAGATTTTCTCGCTCAATAGACGAAGGAGACCTCTCATGACAAGCCAAGATCACCCGGAACAGCCCCTACGACACACATGTTGCCCATGTGGAGGCTATGAATCGAGCGACCATATCAGCCGGCGGGGCTTTTTGCAGGGCGTAGGCGGCGCCACGCTCTTGGGAGTAACGCTGAGCGGGCTAACGTGGTCTGCAGTATCAGGGGCGGAGATCGCAGGGGAGACGGCACCGAAACGTCGTCCACTGCGCGTCAAGCCTGTGCTCGTCTATGCGACGCCGAAGCCACGCCATCAAAGCAGTTGGCGCAGTTGGGGCGGGATTCAGACTGAGGAAGACGCGAACAAGGAGGTTCAACGCATACAGCGGGAGTTGGGAGCCATCCACGAAAAGGCAGACTTCCCTGTAGAGTTTCAACCGATATCGAAGGTTCACGGTCCGGACGATCTACCTGCCGCCGGTCTTTTGAAAACGGCGGACGTATTTTTGGTCTATGCGGCCGGCGGATGGATGGGAACTTTCGATGCGCTGGCTAAGATGGGCAAAGACATGATCTTTTTCTGCCGGCACAAGTCCGGCCCTGTCTATCTGTGGTATGAGATTATCAGCCCGCGATATCTCCGGCAGCATACCGACACGCTCGCTGTCCAGGGGATTGACGACGGTGATGTAGTGGTGGACAGCCAGGACGAGATTATGTGGCGTCTGCGGTCACTGTGCGGGCTGCGTAATACGATGGGAACTAAGATCGTGGCGGTCGGCGGTCCCGCCGCATGGGCGCAGCCGAAAGATGTTGTGCCGAATTTGGTTCGTAAAGTGTGGAAATACGATATCAAAACCCTGCCCTACAAGGAACTCGGCGAGTTGATCAAACAGGCCCGGGCCGACAAGAAAGCTGTGAGGCGAGCCAATGAACGAGCGGAGATGTATTTGAAAGAGCGCGGCATCAGCATGGAGACGAAACGCTCTTACGTTGACAACTGCTTCCTTCTGGATCAGGTATTCCGCGGCGTTTTGAATAAGGCGGGTTGCGGTGCACTGACAATCAACGGCTGCATGGGCACGATTATGCCGTTGGCCGAAACATCGGCTTGTCTGACGCTTAGTCTGCTAAACGATGCGGGCTACTACGCCTTCTGTGAATCGGACTTCGTGGTCATTCCATCCGGTATACTGCTGGCGAACATTTCCGGCAAACCCGTATTTTTGAACGATCCGACATATCCGCACGACGGTGTCATCACGCTGGCCCACTGCACGGCTCCTCGCCGCATGGACGGCAAGAACCTGGAGCCGACGCGAATTCTGACGCACTTCGAGTCTGACTATGGGGCCGCTCCCAAAGTGGAGATGCACAAAGGGCAGGTATTGACGAATATCGTACCCGATTTCAAGTCAGAGCGATGGGTCGGTTTGCGGGGCGAGATCGTTGATGCACCGTTCATGGACGTGTGCAGGTCGCAGATTGACATCCGGTACGACTGCAACGATCTGACGCTGGCCGAACGCATGCCCGGCTTCCACTGGATGACCGGTTATGGGGATTATCGCAGGGAACTCGGCTATGCCCTCAAGAAGGTCGGCATTCAATGGGAGGACCTGACTGGTTCGCAGCGGGCATAGATGAAATCTGGACAGAATAGAGTGTATACAGCATGCGAGGCAGACCCGGCGAAGGTACTGCCTCGTTGCTTATGCGGTAAGAGAATCGGATCCATGAAGGAGCGTAGAATATGACGAGTACCAAGATAGGCAGTATGTTAACGTGCGGAATCACCGTCGTCGTTCTGTGTGCATGTTCTCAGATGCACGGTATCACACTCCACGTATCGCCCAATGGTAACGATGGATGGTCGGGGCGTTCGGCAAAGGCAAATGCGAATGCGACGGACGGTCCGCTGGCATCGCTGACGGCAGCGCGTAATCGTATTCGCAGGATGCAGTCTTCCGGATCGCTGACCGAACCGGTTCGGATCATCGTAGCAGACGGCACATACAGGCTGCAAGAGCCGTTTGTGCTTGAGCCTCAGGACAGCGGAACCGAACGGGCGCCGATTATCTATGAGGCTGCAGACGGCGCCGAACCGGTGTTTACAGGTGGGCGGAAAATCACGGACTTCAGGCTGGGGCCTGATGGAATCTGGCAAACGCATCTGGCGGATGTGGCTGCGGGCAATTGGTATTTCGAGCAGTTGTTCGTGGACGGCAAACGGGCCATCCGCGCGCGGACGCCCAACGAGTTCTACTACTACATGGTATCGGTCCGGGAGGAGAAACTCGACAAGAGCAGGAACAGATCGGGGCGGGCGCGTCTGACAATACAAGCGAGGCAAGAGGATATCGAACCTCTAAGCGATCTCTCGGCAAAGGAACTGGACGATGTACTTCTGGTTGCTTTCCATAAATGGGACAACACGCGGCGGTTCATTGACGCGATTGACAAGCAGACCGACTCGATCATCACATACGGCCAGCCGATGAAGCCGTGGAATCCCATGAAGAGCAACACGCGCTACTACCTTGAAAACTTCAGGGGGGCGCTGGACGCCCCGGGCGAATGGTTTCTCGACCGTAACGGTACGCTCTACTACAAGCCGCTGCCCGGCCAGAATATGTCCAACGTAGAAGTCATAGCACCAATGGTCGAGAAGTTCGTGATCGTCAGCGGCGAACCTGAAAAAGGCAGATTCGTCGAACATGTTGCCATCAAAGGGCTGACATTTCGCCACAGCCGGTATTTGACGCCACCTGAAGGCTTCGAACCGAGCCAGGCGGCTTCGCCCGTCGACGCGGTCGTGCTCGCAGACGGCGCGCGCAATGTGACGATAGAGGACTGCGAGATCGCGCACCTTGGCCGCTATTGTGTGTGGTTTCGCAGGGGCTGCCGGGATTGTGTGCTGAGCAGGTGTTATCTGCACGATTTCGGGGCCGGCGGGGTCCGCGTAGGTGAGACCCGTATTCGAGAGGATGAGAAAGAGCAAACCAGCCATATCACGGTGGACAACAACATTGTTGTTTCGGGCGGACATATCTTCCCGTGTGCGGTGGGCGTCTGGATCGGACAGAGCGGCGACAACACGGTGGTACACAACGATATCGCGGATCTGTACTACAGCGGCCTGTCCGTAGGATGGCGATGGGGCTATTCCGACAGTCTTGCCAAACGCAATACGATTCGTTTCAATCACGTACATCATATCGGCTGGGGCGTTTTGAGTGATATGGGCGGCATCTATACACTTGGGCCGTCGCACGGAACCGTCATCAGCAACAACGTCTTTCACGATATCTATGCGTACTCGTACGGCGGATGGGGGCTCTATACTGACGAAGGCAGCACCGGCATCGTCATGGAGAACAATCTCGTTTACAACACAAAGACAGGCAGTTTCCACCAGCACTACGGAAAAGAGAACGTGATACGGAATAACATCCTGGCCTTTAGCCAGTTGCACCAGGTGCAGGCGACGCGTGTGGAGGACCATCTGTCGTTTACTTTTGAAAAGAACATCGTCTATTACGAAAGTGGACCGTTGCTGGCCGGGCCGTGGACGAAGGTCCGTGTGAAGATGAACAATAACTGTTACTGGAACGCCGCGGGTGAAGAAGTTCGTCCGGCAGGGATGAGTTTCGAAGACTGGCAAGGCAAGCAGGGTCATGATCGAGATTCGATTATCGCCGATCCGCTGTTCGTGGATGCGAACGGCTATGACTTTCGTCTGAGGGATGATTCACCGGCATACAAGGTGGGTTTCGAGCCCTTTGACTATTCCGTGGCCGGCGTCTACGGCGACGAGGCGTGGAAGCGCAAGGCTGCAAGCGCTCAATTCCGCGAACTCAGACTGCCGCCCGGACCGCCGCCGGTTTCCATCAGGGACGATTTCGAACACAGCAAGGTCGGCTCCAAACCGGCCGGCGCCGAGTCACACGTTGAGAATAAGGGCGACGCAATCGCTGTTACGGACAAGGTGGCGGCGGGAGGCAACCATAGTCTGAGGATTGCCGATGCGGAGGGCCTGAAGCAATCGTACAATCCGCATCTGGTCTATAACCCAAACCATACTTCGGGTAAGACCACGTGCGAGTTTGATTTACGCATCGGCCCCGGCGTGAAGATCAATTACGAATGGAGGGACTGGCGGGCTTCACCATATACCGTGGGGCCTCGATTTACGATCGAGGGAGATGCATTGCACGCGAGCGGTCGCAGACTGGTTGAACTTCCAATTGACGAATGGGTGCACGTGCGAGTCGTGGCGCCGGTGGGCAAAGAGCACAACGGCAAATGGCACCTCACTGTCACATTGCCCGGCGCAACGGTTCGTAGATTCCGAGGACTGTCTTTCGGACATCAGGCTTTCGAGCAACTCACGTGGATCGGCTTTACCAGCAATGCGACACAGAAGACGGTCTTTCATCTGGATAATATCCATATCCGCAACAGCTCAGACAGATAGGCTGTCCGCCCGGGCCGGTATCGCAGCCAAATAGCCGCAAGGAGACGTACCCTTGACCAAGCGCCGCAGAAAGCCTCGCAGGAAGCGCTCGACACGCTCCGGCAACCGCGTGCTTCTTCCGGCTGTTGCAAGAGGCTTGGCGCTGTTTCTCGGAGCTTTTTCTGCGCTCAACATCCTGGGCAACGCCCGGAGTCCGCATTTTAATGCAAACCACTGGTGGATCGATTTCCGCCCCGTTGAGCCGCTTGCAGCAGACGCTTTTCTCGGGTTAGCATCATTCCTGCTCATTGCTTTTGCCATCAAGCCCTCATTGTCGGCCGGGCGAAGAATTCTGACCCTCACGTTCACTGCGGCGCTGCTCATAATCGCCGTCTGGAACACGATTGTCTATTACGTTCTGCTGGCGGGTAAGAGCGTGCAAACCGATTTCCCGGTGGCTTTCTCGATCTTCGTCGGAGCGGCTCTCGCCACCATCGTGCTGGGCGTTGTAAGAAGTCCTGAACGGCTCGATAAGAGGAAACGGAAGACGGGCGGGATTGCCATTGCGTTGGTCGTTCTAATTCTCTCTCTGGCATTTCCGCTGGGCCAGATATACTGCTTCGGCAAGACGGACTATCGCCGGCCTGCGGATGTTATCGTCGTATTCGGGGCGCGCGTGTACGCTAACGGACGGGTCTCGGATGCCCTGGCGGACAGAATGCGTACGGGCTGCAAGCTGTATCACGACGGACTGGCCTCCATGTTGATTCTCTCCGGCGGCCCGGGGGACGGAGCGATTCATGAAACGCAGGCTATGCTCGCAATGGCGATGGACCTCCAGGTCCCTGAAGAGGCTATTATGCTCGATGCTCAGGGCGTCAGCACGCAGGCCACCGTCAAGAACACCGTTGCAGCATTCAGGCATCTTGGCATCGGCAGCGCGCTGGCGGTCAGCCATTTTTATCATTTGCCCCGCATCAAGATGTCGTACCAGCGACAGGGCTGGGAGGTCTACACCGTTCCGGCAACAGAGCGGTACCAACTCAGCGCCATGCCCAAATTCATATTGCGAGAAATCGCCGCACTGTGGGTATACTATCTGCGTCCATTGCTTCCTTAGGAGACGATCATGCGACGAAGCCAACCGATACTATTGGTGGTGCTAACCGCTCTGGCAACCGGATGCTCGCCGAAGTACCGCGTGCACGTGAACGGCTTTCTTGATAACGAGCCGCGTACAGCCATCGATCCGCCGCTATGCGTAACGGTGGACGAAGCAATGAACACCGACAATCCGCTGTTCCAAACCGAGATACGCAGGAAGATTGAGACCGTGCTCGACGCTTACGGACATGAGGTCTGCGCGGCAGAGTCGGCGGACTATGAGCTTCGTTTTCGCTACGGGACCGATGGAGGTCGGACTATCGAGCGGGACTACCTGCATCACGAGCCTGGACATACAATCCGCGTGCGCACGCATGACAAAGAAGGCCGTAGTTCCTATTCGAGGTATTACGTGCCGGGAACAACCTACTGGAGAACCCGTTCAGAAACCGTGTTCAGTTTCTGGCTGGTGCTTTCGCTCTACGATCTGAAGCAGAGCAAACCGGCCGAGCAGACGAAGCGACCGATCTGGATGGGCGAAATGACCGTGCACAGCCGTTCTTCGGACTGGCGATCCATGGTCGATCCGATGCTCATCGCCGGCTTCGAGTATTTCGGGCAGGACACGGGTGAACGTGTGACCGAAGTGATTACGCCTTCCGATCCGTTGATGGAGAGGCTTTCGCAACAGTAAGCGGCTTGCTCGCCGTGTCGTCGGAAACCCGCCAAACAGGATTCACGCGACGGGTTTTCGCAAAGCGCGGGTGCCCGTGAGAGATCCGCCCGCCTATTTCTCGCTTAGCCAACTCGATCCCCAACTGATGTCCACCTTCAACGGAACATCTATTTCAATCGCACCGGTCATGTGCTCCTCTATCCACGCCGCGTGCTCTGTCGCCTGCGCCCGAGGCAGCTCGAAGACCAGTTCATCGTGAATCTGCAGAATTTGCCTTACGGGCAAGTCTTCTGCGTCGATACGATTCTGGATGTTGATCATCGCCACCTTAATCAGGTCGGCCGCCGAGCCCTGAACAACCGTGTTCACGGCGAGGCGTTCGGCCTGGGCCCGACGATTGGCATTTCGCGAATAGAGATCCTGGATTCTGCGCCGGCGGTGGAGAATCGTCTCAGCATAGCCCTTCTTCTTTGCCTGTTCCACACACGCATCCATAAACTGGCGAATCGATCCGTAGCGGGCGTAGTAATCCTCTATAAACTGACGAGCCTCAACCATGCTGATGCCGATGCTGCGGGACAACCCGAAAGCCCCCTGCCCATAGATGATGCCGAAATTGACCGCCTTGCACCGGGACCGCATTTCGTCGGTGACGTCATCGAGCGGCACGTCGAATATCTGGGAGGCTACGAAGGCATGAATATCCCTGTCTTCAGCGAAGGCTTTCAACAGTGCGGCATCCCTGGAGAAATGTGCGAGCAGTCGCAACTCGATCTGCGAGTAGTCGGCGCTGAGGATGCAGTCGTCTCTTGCTTCCGGCACAAAAGCCGAACGAATCTTGCGGCCGATCTCAGTTCGTATAGGTATGTTTTGAAGGTTGGGATCACTCGAACTGAGCCTGCCTGTGGATGTGACGGTCTGATTGAAAGAGGCATGGACCCGGCTGGTGCGAGGATGGATCAGGGTTCCGAGTTTGTCCACGTAGGTATTCCTGAGCTTGCTGAGAGCCCGATACCGCAATACGAGTTCAGCGATTGGGTGCTCGGCGGCAAGCCGTTCGAGAACTGCCGCATCGGTGCTCCGCCCTGTCTTGCCGACACGAACGGCGGTCAGGCCCAGCTTGTCGAAGAGAACCTCACCCAGTTGCTTTGGCGAGTCTATGTTAAAGACGGTCCCGGCGTGTTCGTAAATCGCGCCGGTCACCGATTCCAGTTCGTCGCTGATCTGCGTGGACATCTCGCGCAGGACCCTCGTATCGAGCGAGACACCGTTGAATTCCATCTCCGCAAGGACCGGTATCAGGGGCATCTCCACTTGCTCGAAAAGCTGTCTGATCTGAGGTTGCTGTTGGAGGCGGGCATTGAGGTACTCGTAGAGTTGGTAGGTGATGTCCGCATCCTCTGCGGCATATTCGCACGCAGCGGCGGTATCGACCATATCGAACGTCAGTTGGTTCTTACCCTTGCCGATCAGTGCGTGGATGGGCATGCACTCATAGCCGAGGAAATCCAGAGCCATCCTGTCGAGAGAATGCCCGCGACGCTCAGCATCCAGGCAGTAGGAGGCCACCATCGTATCGAAATGAATGCCGCGTACGGGCATGTGTGCGTTGCGGAGGACCAGCAGATCGTATTTGAGATTCTGACCGATCTTCTCGACGCGCTCATCGGCCAGTATCGGACCGAGCCCGTCGCGAACAAGCTGGATATCGAGACATTTCGCCGCCATAGGCGCTCTTACGGGTAGATAGCAGGCAACCCGTTCGTGCCAGCAGAAGCTCACACCGACCAGATCAGCTCGCATCGGCTGCACGCTCGTAGTCTCCGTATCGATGGCGAATCGCTTTTGCTTCTTCAACTCCTGAAGGAACGTCTCGAACGCTTCGGGCGTATCGACCAGTCTGTACTCATGAGTAACCGTCTTAGCCGATTCCGGGCGAACAGGGGCTGCAGATTCGCCAGGCAGATCGTCCGCATCGACTGCTTCGTTGGCATCGCTCGACGGCTCGCTGTCATCCAGGTCCATTTGCCGGATCAGCCGCGTAAAGCCCAGTTCCTTGAACAAGCTGGTGAGCCTGGCTTTGTCGAAACTCCCCAGGCGCATTTGCGATTCATCAATATCGAGCGGGACATCGCACTTGATCGTTACAAGTTCGCGTCCGAGTTCGAGTTCCCTGCGATGCCTGCGAAGGTTGTCTCCCCGCTTACCCTTAATCTCGTCGCTATGCTCGTAAAGGTTCTCAATCGATCCGTATTTCTTGATCCAATTCAGCGCGGTCTTGGGCCCGACATCCGGAATGCCCGGAATGTTGTCCGATGTGTCGCCCTGCAAAGCCAGACAATCGACAAACTGCCTGGGTTCGATGCCCATTTGCTTCCGCATATCCTCAATGCCAAACTGTGTCTGCTTCTTCAGATTGAACGTACTGACGCGGTCGTTGATGAGCTGAAGGATATCCTTATCATTCGAGCAAATAATGCACTCGTAGCCGTGCTCGCCCGCCCTTTTTGCGAGCGTTCCGATTATGTCATCGGCCTCATAGCCGTCGACGCGCAGAATGGGGATATGCATGGCATCGAGTATCTGCTCGATCTTGTCTATCTGGCCGGGCATGTCTTCTGGCATCGGGGGTCTATGCGCTTTGTACTCCGCGTACATTTCGTGACGAAAAGTCGGTGTCTTGCTGTCCATCGCTACGACCAGCATGTCGGGATTGTGTTTGCGGATCAATCCGACTATGGCCATGGTAAAGATGTACGTCGCTTTTGTGGGTTCGCCTGAGGGACTCGTCAATTGGCCCCGCATGGGTGCAAAATAGGATGCGTAGATATGTGAATGCCCGTCGATAACATAGAGTTTTTTCGCCATGCGGGCTAATATACGGCCGGTCTTGTCATCCCGTCAAGACAAACCGACAAAGGGTAAAGCGAACACCGGGGGTCGTACCTGCGAGGAAGAGGACAGGCAATTCCAATGAATCACCCGGGCAGGTCACTTCTCGCGTTCTTGTTCGCCCGAATGGATATATGGCTTGCCCGACTTGTAGAGTTCGAGCCGCTGGCGGTAATCGGGTTTCCATGCATCCGGAGCAAGTTCCAGGGCTTTCCGGGCAGTCTCGACGGCGTCCTGAAACCTGCCCTGAGCCGCGTAGGCAGCCGCCAATGTATCCAAATCCGCCGGGTCCTTGAAGTCCGACGCCTCGCAGGCCCGCCAGGCGTATTGAAAGGCCCTGGTCGGATCACGGAACTTCGGATCCGCTGCCGTAGCCAGGAACCACCCGGCCCCGTTGAGCACTTCTCTGGTATCGGGCTGGATGCGCAGGGCCTGCTGATAATGGTGCCACGCCCTGTCCAGTTCACCACGTTCGTGCAAGGCTGCCGCAACCGACTGATGCATCCTTCCATTGTCGACCGTCACTTCAGTTGCATGCTCGAAGAGAACAACTGTATCGCTCCAATAGCCGACCTGAATGAAGCTGAGTACCGAGAGGACAGCAAGAAGTATAATCGCGGCAGGCAAAAGAAGTTTCCTGCATTGCGGCCATCTTGTCAGCACGTCAGGAACTCCCCAGGCAATTATGACGAAGATGCCGATCAGCGGGACATATGTGTAGCGGTCCGCCATAGACTGACCGCCCACCTGAATGATGCCGATCACGGGCAGCAATGTTATGAGGTACCAAAGCCAGCCGAAAGGCAGGTATCGTTGTCGTCTTGCCCGCCGGAGCACGATCGCAGAGACAACGACCAAGAATACGAGGGCCGCCCCCGCCATTAGATATGGCACACGATCAACCGGGTGGGGGTAGAAGGCCGCCAGACGCACCGGCCAGATCATCCTGGCAAGATAACGAACATACGAGAGAAACGCGTTGGCCAGGCGTAGATGAAACGCCAGCGCCTCCAGCGGCGCTTCCGTATACCGCTGCACGATTATCGTAATGACGCTCGATATGCCGGCCATGCCAAACAGCGGCACTTTTTCGAGCAGCAGCCTGACAGATCCTCTGAACTTCGATGATCGCGTCGATTCGCCGGGGTATTCACTGGTCTCGTTGATGCGTTCGGTCTGAGCGGGCTCGAAACTCAGCCGCCTCAGCGGCCAATAGTCGAAGAGCAACAACACTACGGGCAATGTGACAAGCATCGGCTTGGACATAAGCCCCAGGGCGAATACGACCAGCACCAACACATATCTGCCAACGCTCCGTTGCCGGGCATACCGCGCGTATGCCGCCATTGTCAACAGCCAGAAGAACGTGCTGAGCACATCCTTACGCTCCGATACCCAGGCGACGGACTCAACGTGCAGCGGATGCAGGGCAAAGAGGGCCGCGACGAAAGCGCTGCGCCATAGTGCGCCGGTCAGCCTGTTGAACAGAAAGAAGAGGATAATCGTGTTGGCGATGTGGAACAAGACGTTCACGACATGATGCCATCCCCCTTCCAGTCCCGCTATCTCGCAATCGATCATGTGGGATATCCACGTGAGTGGGTGCCAGTTGCACGAATGCGATTTCGTGAACGCCCAAACGATGTTGTCCCAGGTCAGGCCGGTATTGACATGTGGATTGCCGGTTACGTATTCGTGGTCATCGAAATTGACGAAGCCGAACCCAGCACTGCGGCCGTAGACGGCGATTGTCGCCAGGGCCACTGCCAGCGCAACGAAGAAAACGCGATGTGCTTTTAGAAAGGCAAGCATCTTACCGAGGAAACAGCGTTGACTTGATCAGCCCCATTCGAGCCATTCGAAAGAGCACCGCGGTCCAGAGGCAGCCGAAGCCGTACTTCATGCTTCGCGAGAAGTTGATCGACGAGGCTTCGGCGAAATACTTCGTCGGACAACTGACCTCCGCCACGGTATGCCCCAGCCACACCACCTGGGCCAACATCTGGTTATCGAACACGAAATCGTCCGAATTCGCATCCAGCGGTACCTGCTCCAGCAGTTGCCGTGAGAATGCCCGATAGCCGGTGTGGTATTCGGAAAGTTTGGCCCCAATCAGGAGGTTTTCCGCGAAGGTGAGAAACCGGTTGGCGATGTACTTCCACCAGGGCATCCCGCCCTTCAAGGCATAACCGCCGAGAATTCGGGAGCCAAGAACGCACGAATACAGACCGTTGCCGATCAGCGATGCCATTGCAGGGATAAGCTGGGGCGTATACTGGTAGTCGGGATGCACCATGACAATGATGTCGGCCCCCTCTTCCAGTGCCATCGCGTAGCAAGTCTTCTGATTGGCGCCGTATCCGCGGTTTTCGGGATGTGTGCGGACCACAGTCTGCGGTAGCGTCTTGGCTATTTCCGTGGTCCCGTCGCTGCTGGCGTCATCCACCACAATTACGGAATCGACGACACCCTGAGACATGACCTCATCGTACGTCTGCTTCAGGGTAGACGCAGCGTTGTATGCCGGCATTATGACGACGACTTTTTTATTCTTATACATACACCCTGTCTCCGAAGGCCAAATCCATATCATTTTTCGGCACATTTGCCAAGCAGGTTTTCTTCAAAAAGCCCCGATTCGCCGGCAAACGGACTAATTGATAACGAACCGGTCAAGTTGCAGTTGACGTCCGGACGCGAGTTTGTATGGTGGCGGCGGAAATCATTCAGTTCGCAACCAGCTTGACCTCCCGGGTGCCCCGCAAAATGCCGTTAATACCGCCATTTTCCGTACATTCGGCTCAACCGACGCTTGACTTTGACCGATTTGGCGTGTATATAGACGGTTTCGGTTTGGAAGAAATCAAGACAGGCTTTGGCTGCCATGGTTAGAACAATCGACAAGAAAATGACGGAAGGTTGGCGAACCGTTAGAGTTATCGGCATCGCAGAAACTACGCCCGCCATTATTATAATTGAATCGAAGAGGATCGAGTTGCCCTGATTGAGCATAAAAACGAAGCTTTCGAGGCCTTTCAGAGCGGCAAACTCTGGAAGGCCTTTTTTGTTGCCCGCACGGTGGGAAAGAACATCCGGTGGCGACAGGTCAAAGACAACCATGCAATACACGGGTCTATACAATGCGACAGAAGCCGTCATGTGCGCGCTATGGAATACATGCGGCACTCGGACACACCATGTATGCGACGTCCCGCGGTTGACAGCAATCTCACGGACATCTAAACTACGCTATTTCACCGTTCGTCTTTATTTATGAGGACCAGTCAGATGCCTGAAGAGAAGAAGAAGGGCTATCGTGATACACTGAATCTGCCGAAGACCAGTTTTTCCATGAAGGCGAATCTGGTCCAGAGAGAGCCGCAGTGGCGAAAGCAGTGGGCCAAAGACGGCATCTACGATCGGATTCGCGCTGCGCGCAAAGGCTGTGCACAATATATTCTGCATGACGGCCCGCCCTATGCAAACGGCGACATCCATATGGGGCACGTCACAAACAAAGTGCTCAAGGATTTCGTCGTCAAATGCAAGACGATGGCGGGTTTCGACGCTCCGTACGTACCCGGCTGGGACTGCCACGGACTGCCTATCGAGTCCAAAGTCGTCACCGATCTGGGCGAGGCGGCACGCGAGAAATCGAAACTGGAGATACGCAAAGCATGCATGAAGTATGCGAGCAAGTACGTCAAGATCCAGGGCAGGCAGTTCCAGCAACTCGGCGTATTCGGCGACTTTGAGAATCCCTATCTGACCTTCAAGCCTCAGTACGAACAGGGCATTCTTGAAGTATTTGCTACGCTGGTCGAGAAAGGGCTTGTGTACAAGCAACTCAAGCCGATTCACTGGTCCGTTGGCTGCGAAACCGCCCTGGCGGAGGCCGAGCTTGAATACAAGGAGATCGCCTCTCCCAGCATCTTCGTCAACTTCCCGGCTGCAAACGAGAGTCTGGACAAGCTGATCGATATGGGATTGATTGCACGCGACGACAGCGAGCAGGCGAAGGTCTGCTTCATGATCTGGACGACAACGCCCTGGACGCTGGCGGCCAATCTGGCGGTGGCGGTGCATCCGCATCTCGATTATGTTGCCGTCAGATACGAGAAGAACGGCGCGCATTTCGTCAGTATTGTGGCTGCAGACCGTCTGGAGGCGGTGATCGCGGCGGGCGACTTACAGGAGGGACAGTACAGCGTCAGCGAGAAGCGGGTGCGAGGCACCGAACTGGCGCATCTGCGATACATTCATCCCTTCGTGAAAGAGAATCCGACTGACAAGGATGCGTACATGGTAATCCTCGCCGATTACGTAACCACCGAAGACGGCACGGGACTTGTGCATACGGCTCCGGGCCACGGCGTCGAGGACTATATCTCGGGCCAGAGGAACGAACTGGGCGTGTATTCCCCCGTCCAGGATAACGGGTGCTATGACGATACGGTGCCTCAATGGCTGCGCGGCAAAAACGTGCTGGAAGTGGACAGCATCGTCAATGAGCGACTGGACGCGGAAGGACTGCTCTATCACCAGGCCAAGCTGAATCACAGCTACCCGCATTGCTGGCGAAGCAAGGGACCGGTTATCTTCCGAGCTACCGAGCAATGGTTTGTGAGCGTGGATCGGCCGGTCGGCGAGACGGACAGGACGCTTCGCGAGATGGCGACCGAAAGCGTCGAAAACGTGACATGGATACCCGAGTGGGGCCAGAAGCGTATCGCAGGCATGCTCGAATCGCGGCCGGACTGGTGCATCAGCCGCCAGCGGAGTTGGGGCCTGCCCATACCCGTATTCGTCAACCCCGAGGGCAAGACGCTACTGACAAAGGAGTCGGTACTGGCGGTTGCACGACACATCGGCGAAAAGGGCTCGAACAGTTGGTTCACGGATTCGGCCCGGGAAATCCTCGGTGAGGATTTTGCTTTGCCGGAGGGTTTCGATCTGGACACATTGACGAAGGAAGAGAATATCTTCGATGTGTGGTTCGAATCGGGTTGCAGTTGGTACAGTGTCTGCCACAGCGAGGCCCAGTGGCCCGTTCCCGTGGACCTGTATCTGGAAGGTTCGGACCAGCACAGGGGCTGGTTCCAGCTTTCGCTGTTGCCCGCTCTTGGAGCCATCGGACAACCTCCTTTCAAGAACGTTCTGACGCACGGATTCGTCGTTGATGAAAAGGGTATGAAGCAGTCCAAGTCCTTGGGTAACTACGTCAATGCACAGGAGGAGATCGGCAAGTATGGATCCGACATCCTGCGACTCTGGGTCTCCAGCGTCAACTACCAGGAGGACATCCGCTGTAATGATGAACTCATCGGGCGTACGCAGGATGCATATCGCAAAATCCGCAATACGCTGCGGTATCTCTTCGGCAATACGAACGATTTTGACCCGAACGAGCATGCGGTGGCGTACACCGATATGTTCGAGATCGACAAGTGGGCGATGCACCAGTTGCAGCGGCTGATTGCGGGCGTACTGGAGGCATACGACGGTTTTATCTTCCACAAGGCATTCTCCCTGCTGTACAACTTCTGCACGGTCGAGATGAGCAGTATCTACATGGACGTGCTCAAGGACAGAATGTACTGCGACGCCACCGACAGTCTGTCTCGCCGCAGCGGCCAGACAGCCATGTACCATATACTCGACAGCCTCATTCGCCTCTTGGCGCCGATTCTCGTGCACACGGCTGAGGAGGCGTGGCAATCGCTGGAGCACAAATCGCAGGACGCGCAATCCGTTCACCTGGCGACAATGCCCGAAGTAGACGACGCAGTCGCAGCATGCGAGGAGCAGGCCAAATGGGAACAGTTGATGCAGTTGCGCGATGAGGCGCTGCGCGTGCTCGAAGATCTGCGCCAAACCAAAGAGATTGCGAGCAACCAGCAGGCTTGTGTACGTCTCAACTGCACGCAGGCGGATGCGGCTGCGATACGGGATTTTGGCCTGGACAGTTTCGCGGCCCTCTGCATTGTCAGCGAAGTGCGTTTAGAGGACGATTGCGAGGAAACGACGGTCTCAGCAGAGAAGAGCGAACACGCCAAGTGTGAGAGATGCTGGAATTACCGGCCAAGCGTGGGAACAGACGCAGATCATCCCGATTTGTGCGATCGCTGCGCGGAAGTCGTTCGAAGTCAATAGAGTATTCGCGCCGTATAACTCGCCTCGTGTAGGCGGCTTTCTGCGAGGCCCTATCGGCCTAATTGCTGATGCACCTTTTCGTAAACCTGCTCGAACGTCACGTTGTTGACATGGTGGCGGGGATCGGTGCTGTCAATAATCAACCCCCGTTCGAAAGGCTCGATAGCAGCCACGTTCTCGGGCCGTCCGTACGGCGCCACTCTGGCCGGATTCGACCGTCCGAAGATCATAATCACGGGTGTTCCCCATGCCGCAGCGATGTGTCCGGGCCCGGTGTCGTTGCTTATGACCAGTCTGGCGGTTCTCAGCAGCACCATAAGTTCGGCAAGAGAGGTACAGCCTGCGAGATTCGTCACCGGTTCGCCGCAATGTTGTTGCACCGTCTGCGCCAATCGCGTCTCCGAAGGACCTCCGACAATGACAACTGATGCAGCGAATTCCGCTGCGATTGCGTCGGCAATCCGAGCGAACCGTTCGGCCGGCCAGCACTTGTCCGCGTGCATTGAACCAGGCACAAGAATCACATAGTTGCCGCGATTCACCCCATAGCGATCGAGAATCCGGCCGGCCGATTTCGAAGCTTCTTCATCTTGGCCGAGTGTGAAATCGACTTGTCCGACTTCGATTCCGGAGGTTCGCACCATATCAAGGTAATAGTCCACCAGATGCACCGTCTCGGGCCTTTGAGGCACCTTGTCCGTATAGAACACGCCCGTCGGCTCACGCGTTTCGGCCGGACCTGTTCTGCGAGGACTGCCGGACAGCCAGGTTAGTGATGCAGTGCGAAACAACCCCTGAAAATCGAATACGGCATCATATCCACCGCGCCGCAGCGTGCGAACCAATGAAACCAGACCACTGAAGGATCGCGGACTATACCAGGCCTTTCCGAGAAATCTGCGGTCAAACAGTATCAGTTCATCCAGATATGGATGTCCCTCCAACAGCGGTGCGAATTCCGGCCGAATGAACCAACTGATGCGAGCTTCGGGGCAACTCTTGCGCAGAGCCGACAACGCCGGCAGTGCGAGTACTACGTCACCCATGGAACTGGGTTTGATGATCAGGATGTTATTGAATGTGCCGGCCATGGGACGGCGATTCTACGGCATGGGAGTCCGGCGGACAACGACTTTTGCATTTTTGCCCGCGTTCCTTGCTCGAGTTCATTTGTGCGCGGAGAGATCGGCACAAACCAGTTCTCTGTCGTTTCGGGCGTAGACGCACTTATGCGCAAAGGCCGGATGCGACCAGCATACGCCGCCGCGCTGCCCCAGTTGTCCCTCCGTCGGCTCAATAAGTTGAGCCCTGTCGATCTCATCAAAACCCTGCGGTGACAACCGGGCGATGATCAACTCGCCGCGCTCGTTGAACATCCAGATATTTCGGCCTTTCTCCACAAAATGGATATTCGCCCATCGCGCCTTTGGAACCGCTTCAAGGCTCTCCCAGATTCGCCGGCCCGTTCGAAGGTCGAGACAGCGAAGCTCACCATAACTGTCCACGCCATAGATATACCCATCACGGATGACCGGGGTCGAGATGCAGCAGTGCAAGCTCCGCGTATTTCGTTCATTCGGTCCTTTTTGCCGCCAAACCTCCTCGACCGCCAGAGCGTCCGGCTGCAGTCGCAAAACGAGCGAGCCATCATAAAAACTGCTGAAGAACAAATAGCCGTCATGCAAGACGGGCGTGGCAATCGAAATCGGCATACGTGAAGCAGGGAAAGGACTCCGCCAATACGTACGCCCCGTCATCGGATTGAGCCCGACAACCTGGTTGCCGGTCAGGCACACCAGAACGCGTCTTCCGGCCTGTTCGACGATAATGGGTGCAGAATACGAAGCCTGATCGTCGATGGCCCGCCAACGTGGCCTGCCGCTGATCTTATCCAGGGCAACAATACATGCCTGCGGTCTGCCACCAATCTGAATGATGAGAAGGCCGTCTTCGATCAGAGGAGAGGCGGCTATCCCCCACGTAGGCATTCGGATATTGTACACCTCTCGCAGATCATGGGACCAAATCACGTCACCAGTTTCCGCATCCCAGCAATGAAGATGTCCCATCGCGCCGAGCGAATATGCTCTGCCGTCGTCTATCGAAATTGCCGCCCGGGGACCGTCGGTATACCCGATCTTCTCATATTCGCACGCGTATTGGCGAGACCACACCGGAGATCCGGTGCGCGCGTCGAAGCAGTGCACGCGTTCGACCTCCCGCGGCTCGGTCACACGATCCATCACGTAAACGCCCCCCTCAGCCACCGTTGGCCCGTTATATCCGTTGGACACACTAACCCGCCAGCGAATCGGGATGTCATCGCCTTCGAACTGACTGATAATGCCCGTCTCCCGCCAAACGCCGTCCCGTGACGATCCTCGCCACTGAGGCCAGTCGTCGCCTGCAGCCATGCCGCAAAGGCCCGCTAACACGAGTATTGCCCGCAACCAATTGTCTCTCATATCTTCCTGCCTGTCTGTTCTGTAATATCACGTATTGCTACTGGCGGCGGCCGCCATCACGGAATTGTACTCGGATATGACGGCTTTGTCTTTCTGTGGAAACCATGCGTCAATCACACCAATCGTCATCGTGCCTGCCAGAAACCCCGGCACTATCTCGTACAGCGTATCGCCGAGACCGGTCTCCTTCCAGAGCACAAGCACCACAATTCCTACAATCATCCCCGCAAGTCCCGACTGCCACGTCGTCCTCCGCGAGTACAGGGAAAAGAGAATGAGCGGCCCGAACGCGGCCCCAAAGCCGCCCCACGCATACGAAACAACGCTCAGGATAGTACTCTCAGGATTGAGAGCAAGCACAAGAGCAATGAGCGAAATCAAAACCACACAGCCCCGCCCGACCCAAATGACTTCTCTGGTCGAAGCCTGCCTGCGAATGGCCTTGACGTAGAAATCCTCGGAGAGCGCCGAAGAGGACACAAGCAGTTGGGAATCTATGGTGGACATAATGGCCGAAAAGATGGCCGCCAGCAGTATCCCTCCAAACCATGGGTTCAACAAACTCTCGATCATGTATATGAAGACCTTCTCCTCCCGGCCGTCGCTGAGTCCTTCGTACATAGCCACGCCGACGAGACCTACTGCGACCGCACCGCTCAGCGAGAGGAAGACCCAGACAATCGCAATACTCATCGATCTGCGGAGCTTGTGCACAGACTTAATGCTCATGAAGCGAACGAGGATATGCGGCTGGCCGAAGTAACCCAGTCCCCACGCCATGCTCGATGCAATCGCCACAAGTGGCCAGCGTGCGTCCGGCACCAGACTCGCCCGCACACCCGCATCAGCCATCGCCTCGCGAACGGCTGTTGCGCCTCCGACGTTGCGGTAACTCAAGAGCGGCACAATGGTTATGGCAAACACCATCAGTCCGCCCTGGAGCAAATCCGTCCAACAGACCGCCAGGAACCCGCCCAGGAAAGTGTAGACAATGATTACGGCCCCGCCAACAACAACAGCCCACGCGTAATTGATCCGGAACGTGGATTCGAACAGCAGGCCCGCAGCCTTGAGGCCCGAGGATGCGTATACGGAGAACAAGATCAGTATGATAATCGCTGAGAGGATTCGCAGCAGACCCGTCGGATCGCGAAAACGCGATTCGAAGAAGCATGGCAGTGTGATTGCATCCACTCTCTGCGTGTACAGCCGCAGCCTTGCGGATACGAAGCGCCAGTTCAAGACCGTGCCGGCAAACAGACCTATCGCGATCCATGTGTTCGCCAGACCGCCAAGGTATATTGCACCGGGCAGCGCCATCAGGAGCCAGCCGCTCATGTCGCTGGCCTGCGCAGACAGAGCCGTAACCCAGGTACCCATCGCCCGGCCGCCAAGCAGGTAGTCGTCTATGCTCGCTGAGCGGTAGTAGAAGTAGAGACCGATCCCGAGCAACAGGATGAAATATGCGATAAAAGTAATCAGTGTCGGGTCGGACATCTGCCCATTTCCCAGCCAATCAGCCCCAAACTCGATTCAGCACGAACCCAGCCATACATCCAATAGCGCATCCGCCCCACACGTTAAGATTACACGTCACCTTCGTGCGCTCGCTCATAAATGGCCAGCACATCGTTGCGAGTCAGTTCAACGGGGGTCAATTCGAACAGCTTGCCCATCGTTTCAAACGCGTTGTCCGTGAATCTTTCCAGGTCCTGACGTTTGATGCCGTAACTGGACAGGCTTTCCTGCTTAAGCCCGATTGCATCGATCAGTTCTTTCAGGGCAGCGACAAATGCTCCGACCTGATCGGCAGCCGACAAACCCGTCACATCCCTGCCCATTGCTTGCGCCAGATCGTCGAAACGAGCAGGGTTCTTTTCTCCCAGGTAACTGAAGTACGCAACCGAAAGCATAACCAGGCCCGCTCCATGGGCAATCTCCGGATAGAAGGCGCTGACCGCATGCTCCATCGAGTGATGGGAAATACAGCAGGAAAGTGATTCGCAGATACCCGCTTCGGTGTTGGCCCACGCGAGCTTTGTCCTCGCTTCAAGATCGTTTCCATCTTTTACAGCAACCGGCAGATACTGCCTGATAAGGCGTATTGCCTCCAGGGCAAGGTGGTCGCTGGCGGGTTGGCTCACATTCGCCAGATACGATTCTACCGAGTGGAAGAAAGCATCCATTCCCGTAAAGGCCGTCTGCCGCGGCGGAACGCTGATCATCAGTTCAGGATCAACGATGGACAGACTCGGAAACGTCAGATCGCAACCCCAGCCGATTTTCTCGTTCGTCTCGCTCTTGGTTATGACCGTCCACGGATCAGCTTCCGTGCCGGTACCCGCGGTCGTGGTGACAGCTACGATGGGCAGCGCTCCCTTTTCGGGCATCTTTCTGCCGCCCGTTCCGGCCTGAATGTAATCCCAGTAGTCTCCCGGATTGCGCGCCATCACGGCGATGCTCTTTGCCGAATCGATGGTGCTGCCGCCACCAAGACCAACGACAAAGTCGCACCCGTCGTCCCGGGCCAACGCCGCAGCCTCATCGACATGTTCCGACACGGGATTCGGCTTGATTTTGTCATAAACAACCGAATCGGCGCCGTTCTTTTTTAGATAATCGACTACGCGATCCAGATAGCCGAGTTTGCGCATGATACCTGATTCGCCGATAACAATAAGAGCCTTCCCGCCCGGCAGGTAAGGCGTTGTGCCCAATTCAGCGAGTTTGCCGCATCCGAAAAGAATCCGCGTGGGCATATAGTATGTGAAATCCGATTTCATTTGTGCACCCCTTTCCATCGCAGACTGCCAATGACAACCCTGCAACACATTTCATTCGAATGTGAATGTTCGCGACCATCGGGTTGTTATGGTGTCGGTACAACCCGTCGCGAATCTGTCAATCCTGTGTAACCTGCTTCTGTATTGAACGAATCTGTTCGACGGACAGCGCGCCGGCAGCATCCGTCTTGCTGCCGAAGACACGAACCGCATCGATTATGCCGCGGAACATGCGATCGCCGTGCCCCGGCCTTGTCAGCGGATTAAAATTGCCTACGGCCAGGGGGCCGGTGTTGTACCCAACAGGGCCCCTCTGATACGTAACCGTCTTGCCCAACGATGCCTTCTCAGTGAGGCTTCCGAAATAAAAGCCAACATTGTCGGATCGCTTCATCGAATCATATGTGACCGCGAAGAAACGCCAGTTGTCATGACCGGCTTCGGCATCTGCGGATATCTGGCCCGGCGAACTGCGGGCAGGTACGCCATCGGGCCATTGATTGACACCTATCTGCAAACTGCCGTCGGCAAGAAATACAAGGTCGAACCCCTCACCGCCGTTGTTGATGGTCGTGACAATGCGATTGCCACCCGAACCTGCCTTTGCAACCCGACAGTTCAGCCAGCCGGTTATCGTAAAGGAACGCAGTCCCTTCAGCGCACCAACCGGACCCCCCTGAAGATCTACCGCGTACTCGCCCGCCTTCCGGCCGAAATCAACAGCAGCACTATCGCTCCGACCCGCCACATCGTCCGTCCACCGAGGCACAGACGGCGTCAACTTCGCAATGCGATGCTCGTCGGCTGATGAACCCCCGTTCGGAGTGGTTCGATCGCCTGTTCTTGAAAAGTCCAGCTTAAGCAATGGGGTCGCGGCCCCGTGACAAAGCAATCGAACCGCCGAGACGTCCTGCATTCTGTTCGGCTTATCCGCAAGGTCGGCAATACCTGAGACTCTCAGCGTATATGTCTTGTCTTCCGAGAGCGGTGATGTGTCTAGTACGACCCTGTAATGATCCTCCTGGACGCGAACTCTCCGGATATCTACATCTCCATCGATTACGTAATTGTCCTTGTTGGCCGCAGTATCCGGATCAACGTGTTCAGAAAACGTCAGGTACAACCGGTTCCCTTCGCCCCCGACGGCGGCGGAAACCAGACGCGGCGCCATACGGTCGACTGCCGTGTCATCTCTTTCAAGCAACAGTGCCCAGTCGCCGGTATCAGCCGGCCTGGGCGACAGCCAGATCGGACCCCGCGCAACCTCTATGTCACTCCAGGCGCCCGACCGCGGATTGAACCATCGGGCGCGGTACTTGCCTTCTTCCAATCGAACCGTAACAGCGGTCGGGCTCGGAACGTACACAGCATAGACGCTTCCAACCTCGGCCAGGCACATGGCACCGCCCTCAACCAGATCGTTCCGCGGCTGCGCTTTCCACCACTCGAAGCTCGTGAAGAAATCCACCATATGCCCGTAGCCTTCGAGCATCTTCATGGAGTCATCGCCACGGCCGTTCACCCATCCGCCTCCGCTGTCCGGCGCAAAGCCCGTGCCCCGATTAGCGGTCTCGCCCGTCGTCTGATAGCAGCCCGCCATGGATATCTCCCAGGCCAGTCGCCTCCTTGTCTCAGCGGCTCGATGCCCCGGATACTTCTCCCACAAATCCTGATACCCGTATTCTTCGTTGATCTGCGGGATGATGCGACCCGTCCCGGCCTGGGCATCGCGCTGTTCAAGCATGTACCCGTTCTGGCCCGCATCCCATCGTTGGATAAGCTGCATGCCGTTCCAGGTCTTGCCCGGCGTACGGTATACCTTGTTGTGTGCCGAGTTCAGATGATCGTATGGATCCCATTCGTTGATCTTGGGGCCAAGCCAGTCGCACCACTTGGGATACTCGCGATGGAAATTGTGCTCGTTGCCCAGATCCCATGTCACGTTGGAGAACGCGCCGAAGCGCGCCACGCCATAACGATAGAAACGCAGTTCCTCGTCGCTGTACGCTTCGAATGGCGTTGGAAGCACCTGCCCGCCGATGAAGAAGATCACTGAGACAATCACATCCTTTTCGCGAGCGTATCGCAGGAGGCGTTCATACTTCCTCCAATGCCCGACGTCGAATCGCCCCAGATCAAATCCGGGATTCTTCACGTTGTGCGGGCGTTTGGCGGGCCACGGATTCAGATACAGCTTAAAATCGTCCGTGGTCTTGACAGGCTGGCCCCAGGGCCGATCGTTATTGCGGCCGTACACCAGTACGCGAAGTCGGTTCACCTTCAGCCTGCTGAGCCTGTCGATAATACTGTGAATCTGAGCATCATCCTGCCATCCCATCAGATAGTACGTTGTCGTACCGTTCCAGAAATAGTGCTCGCCCGTCCCGCTCCAAATGAAATGATTGGGATGCTCGGGATCGAGCCGCAAGACGCCCCGCCGCCCCATATCCCGGGATTCGAAATCCCCCTTGTGAATCTTCTCAAACGATCCCTGCTTATACGTAATAGCGTATGTATAGCGGCCCGGTAGCTGAGGCATGAACCGCACGCGGAAAAGGCTGCCATCCGGTGCATCACAAAAGCCAACTACGCGATAAGACCTGCCTTGAGGAGACTTGAACGTCCCGCTCACCGAAACGTCCACAAATGGGTTTTGCGCGTCCGGCTTAGCGACCCGCAAAGATAACTCAATAAAATCATATGCTTCAACCAGTTCTGCCGACTGCACACATTCCACGGCATTCGGAGCACCGGACAGAGAACCGCCCGCTATAAGGACGATCAGCGCCGCAAGCCGGACCCGGCGTCCCTTGTTCTGCTTTGTCATACTTGTCTCCTGCAATGCTTTGGAGCTATTCACCGTTACCAAACCACATTGCTTCTATTTCGACCGCCATATCTCGAGTCCTGAGAAATTGGCCGCCCCGCCGTGCGTTGTTATACGGATCCTCCTATCAGTAACTTTTGTCACCCACGGCCCCAGCCGGCGCCATTGTCCTTCATTGCCGCTTTCATAGTTATGCTGCACTTGCCGTCCATTGAGCCGAATACTGAAACGCTCGGAGTTATTGTCCTCCCAGACATACGCATACACCGCGTAACGGCCTTGCGCCACATCCCTCACTTCGATCTCCGCGTTCCGGTCCCAACGGAACGAATGTATCATTTTCGCACGGTTCTCGTCGGTTGGCGGCCACAGCGCCACCTGCGGACTGTTCACAGGCGTATTCTTGCAGACAAAATCCTTAGCGTTATCGCCCTGCCAGCGATGGCCATCTATCGTAATTGCAGGTCCGTTGATGTTGATGCCGCGATAGAACTCCCATCGGCCCATGCTCGCAGGCGGGCCGGAGAGCTCCGTCACGGGTTCAACCACCCGCCCGAACGCCTCGGCTCCGCGCGGCGGGCGGACAGCCTTTCCGCTAACATCGATAATAACCCGACGATAGGCCCTAAGAGGTGGTTCACCGTCATCCAGTACTTCAAGGATTACATGAATTGACCGTCCCGCCGCATCAGTTGGTACATGCAACACGGCGTCGGCCTTTTCAAAGCCGACGATTCTCGCTTGGGCCCAGTAACTGCCCGGCTCGACATATGTCCACCACTTGTACGACAGCCTGTCGCCGTCTGGATCGCTTGAACCGTCTGCGCAGAGTTGCACTTCCGCCCCGGGCTCGGCTCCTGCACGAAGCACGTTCACTGTTGTATCGCCATTACAGACGGCCGCAGGCGCATGATTCGCATGGTCGTACGGCTTGACACACCAGTCCATCCTCGCCTCGAACTCGTTCTGGTAGTCCTCGCGCCACCGATGAATCGTATACAGCATATCGGGGCCGCCTCTCATCCAGTCGAGGGCGGGCACGTATTCGTTGCCCCTGCCGCGGCGTTTGAACCGTCCGCCCCAGTTGCCCCAGGTCGGATGTGCAGGATCGCTGAGACCATTGGGCAGCAGATACAGGAACGACGGCGTATCACCTTCCTTGACACCATCCTTGCCCGCAGCTTTGGGCGGATACAACGGCCCCAGCGCGCCGTGCCCCTGCAGCACATTCTCTTTCAGCCACGCAGGCGATACGAGAGACTGATCGCCCTCCTTCCAGATCCCGCGAAACAGTACCCGGGAGAATATCCAGAATACGTCGGGATGGTTCTTCTTAATCCACTGGGCAGTGCGGTCCTGGTCGGCTATCGAATGTACGCGTATCTTCTTCTTGAAAGCGGCAAGCTCCTCGGCCGACCGTGTCCGCTGAACCTTCCAGATCGCCTGGGCCAGTTCTCGCGGCCCGCCCCAGATCGAAAACCAGACGGGGCGAGGGTCTTCCTTGTCGAGCACCTTGATGATCCACTCAGAGGCCTCGGAATCCATGCCCGGTCCGACCGTGTGCGGATCGCCGTTGTGTCCGTCTTTGATGAGGGCTTTCAGTTCAGCATGCGACGGATAATCCGGCCTGTGCTTGCGCAGATTGGCGACCACCTTGCCGTACGCATCGACCGCATCATGGATGAGATCGGGGCGTGTCTCCTTGTAATGGCCGTGACCGAAGCCGGTGCAGAACCCCTCTACATCAAAATCGCAAGCATAAAGAAGGAAACGAACCATGGACTGGCGGTCGTCCGGATCACCCCCGATGTCCGTCATCACAACGATACGAGGCTTCTCCGCCGCCGGGCAAATCGTGGCAAACACGCAACAAACTATCAGTAAGAACGTTGCTCGCTTCATGATACAAACTCCTGAATGCTTGAAAACGCTCCCTGCTTTGAAGGACACCGAGAATCATTACCCCGCCGAAACAGGCCGCCCCCGGCGCTATTTCTTTACGTCGAAACAATACAAATTGTCGGCATATCGCAGATACAGTCTTCCGCCCGTGACAACCGGATGCGCCCAACTCGGCCCGCTGCCTTCTACCGTGACTGTTCCCGTGATCTCCATACCTTCGGGCGAACACGTAGCCAACGCCGCCTTGCCGCCACGCTCGCCGAAGAGATACAACATATCATCGGCCCAGCACAGCGAACCCTTGCCCGGCCCTTTCTCGTGCCACTTGACCTCGCCTGTTTTCAGCTCCAGACACGACCAGCCACCGTTGTGATTGCCATAGATATGTCCTTCGTGGATGATGTACCCGCCGTGGTGGCAGACCATGTCCTTCGTCGTCCAGGCCTCTTGAGCAGTCACGCCGGCGGCGGCAGTGTTCAGTTCCAGGCAAATACCGCCCTTGCCATATCCGTTCGCCCAGAAAACGTGACCGTCCGTGTACACCGGATCCGGACAATTGGCCGTATTACCCGCACACCAGTCATTGCTCCACAATACTGTTCCGTCCTTCGGCGAAACACAAACGATGCCCGCCCGTGAACCGGTTGCAATCATGGGAACCTGATCATGTACGAAGGGAAAACACGAACTGTACTCCGGTCCGGCCTTGAAACCTTCGCTCCGCCACACGGGTTCGCCGTCGCTCTTCCTGAAGGCCATCACGAAGTTCTCCCCTCCCGGTTTGGCGACAACCATCTCGCCGTATACGAGTGGAGACTCGGCGTATCCCCAACCGCCAGGCCCACCGCCGAAACTCCTGAGGTTCTGCGACCATTGCTTTACCCCCGAACCTGCGTCCAGGCAGACGAGAACGCCGTTGCCGGACAGAACATACAGGCGGTTTTCATCTATGCTGGGCGTCGACCGCGAACCGGCATGACTCCTCGTCCAGGCTTTATCGACGGCCGTCTTCCATCGCTCGCTGCCGCCCATACCGAAGGCAAATACGAACAATTGATCGTCTACGTCGCCCGTCGTATATACCGTATCGCCAACAACGGAGACAGTTGAAAAACCCTTGCCCAGCCCATTGGCCTGCCAGATCAGCCTCGGTCCACCGTCCGGCCACTGCTTCAACAGACCTGTATCCGTGGACCTGCCGTCCCTGTTCGCCCCTCTCCAGCAAGGCCAGTCGCCCATCGCATCCGTTGCGCCCCCCAATAGCAGGAAAATACTAATGCATACCATCACCTTACACATACCCCGTTTAACACATTTCATATCAGCCTCCCGAATAACGGTCAATCTGAAGCATTTCTACGAGCCGGCCGGCTCAACAATGAACTATAGCTAACTCGAAACCGGCACTAAAATCAACCGCGGTGACCGCTATTCTCCTTGTCATGGCCAGTCCGGTTTCCTGGAGCAGTTCCTTCGAATGCATCGGAGGGCGTATCCGTCCGACAAATGGATGCGATAAAACGCTCGACTTGTGCGCCCTCAGTGCGTATTCTAAGAGCAAATAAATTTTGATTGAGGAGACAAAAAATGGTAATTCAAACGAAGGTGCTGATCCTCTTGCTTTCGGCATGGTTGCTCGCAGGCGGCTGTTCGTCCATCGAAAAGGCACTCGACAATAACAGACCGACCGCCCGCCTTCTAAACGTCAAGTTCGGCCAGGCCGACGTCGATTCGGCGGACCTGCTGTTTGACGTGGAGGTCAAAAACAATTATCCGGTTGCATTGCCTTTGACAGACTTCGAATACAGCCTGTCGAGTAAGAACGCACAACTCGTATCAGGCAGTGCCGTATCGGGCGCAAACATTCCAGCCGAAGGAAAACGCGTCATTCCCCTGGCCGTCCAGGTAAACTACCTCCGGTTGTTCGATTCGATCAAAACGATCAAGCCGGGTTCCACGATACCCTACCAGGCGAATGTTACGCTTTCTTTCGACACGCCCGCGATCGGTATGAGAAAATTACCGCTCAAAAAGGAAGGAGAAATCGCATTACCCGATATCACCAAATCTGGTATAGAGCAATTGTGGAAGACGCTTCGACCTGAATGAGAGACATATACTGAGTGCTGCGTCCTCTCGGTCTCGCAGCGTAGAATGGAAAGGATACGATCATGCGCAAGAAGATTGCCCGCCAACTCATCATCATCGTACTATCCCTGCTCATGCTGTGCTCGTGCACGACGGTGAGCATCACGGGCCGCAAGCAATTGAATTTAGTGCCCGACTCACTCATGCACTCCATGAGCTTTCAGCAGTACAGTTCGTTTCTCTCCGAAAACAAGGTGAGTTCCGATACGAACCAATCGGAGATGGTCAAGCGGGTCGGTACCAGAATACAGAAAGCCGTCGAGAAATATTGCGCGGAAAACAACTGCAGCGACCGGCTTGCGGGCTACAAATGGGAATTCAATCTCGTCCAGAACGACACACCCAATGCGTGGGCGATGCCCGGCGGAAAAGTCGTCATTTACACCGGCATCCTTCCCATTACGCAAACGGAAGCCGGACTGGCCGTCGTAATGGCTCATGAAATAGCTCATGCATTCGCCAAGCACGGGGCCGAGCGTATGAGTCACAGTTTGCTGGCCGAACTTGGGGGCGTAGCCCTCTCCGTCGCGGTCAAAGATCAACCCGAGAAGACGCAGGCCCTCTTTCGCCAGGCTTATGGAGTTGGTGCACAGGTCGGCGTCCTTCTGCCTTACAGCAGAATACAGGAGAGCGAAGCAGACCATCTGGGCCTGATCTTCATGGCGATGGCCGGTTACGATCCACATGAGGCGGTCGATTTCTGGCAGCGAATGAAAGAGATGTCCAAAGACAAGCAGGCGCCACCGGAGTTTCTCAGCACGCATCCGGCGCCGGATACGCGAATCGAGGACATTAAAGCCCTTATACCAGAGGCCATGAAACATTACCAACCGCCGTCACCGACGATTTCTATTGCGGCCGCGATTTGATAGTGCGCGGTCGCCGGAGGAGCAGGTGTGGTGCACGCCGAGTCCCGTGCAACCAGTGTTAAGTTTATGCGCCCGTTAAAGATGTTGTCAGTCGAGCGGCTTGATCAGCATCTCGCGAAAGACGATCTTCATCGGGCCGAACTGCCCCCCCGGATGGACCTGAATGCCGATCTTGCCTGAATCGGTCGTCTTATCGGTGACGTTCGCAACCTGCTTGCCGTTAAGCCATATCTTCAGGCTGTCACCCACGGCCCGAATCTTCATGTCATTCCAGCCGTCGCGGTTGACCAGGCTTTCGTCGGTATTCATTGCCAGGAACATCTTGCCAGGGCAGTACAGCGTGCCCGACCAGCAGACGGGGTTCTTCCATTCGAGAATGTCCGCCTGGTACGCCTTGCGAGGCGATTGAAAACGAAACCACACACCGCTATTGCAGGGCCACTCTGCTCGCCACGTCGTAAGCAGTTCGAAATCGCCGTACGACGCCTTCGTAAACAGGTCGCCGGGCGCGTTGTCTTCGCCCTGGGTTCCAACCAGCATGCCGTTCTCAACCATCCACAGGGCATTGCCTGTTGCCTCCCAGCCGTCCAGATTTTCCCCGTTGAACAACGGCACAAAACCGTCGGCGGCCTTTGACCGCTCCACTTTCGGCCCATCGAGCCTCAGTATCTCAACCCTGCGAAACTCCACCGGGTGGCTCTCGGCCTGCAGACAGATGTACCCTTCGTGCAGCATCTTGTCGCCGTTCTCCATCAGCTTGCGGGCGTCTGCATCCCGCTCGTCGAGTTGGGGCTTTTCGTATTCCAGCACCGTTTCGCCATTAACGACATGGCGGACCACTTCATTGCCATGCACCTCGACCTGGGCCGTAACCCATTGATCGCCGTGATACGTCTTGGATTTCGATGAGTTGCAGTGCCGCGTCACTAATTCGCCGTTCATGACCACGTTAGTGCCGGGAGTACACAGATTGAGGGTCGGGCGGTTGCCGCTGCCGGTGCCGCCAAGCAACTGCACTTCGATGGATACGGGGAAGTTCTGATCCTTGCGCATGGTCTTGGCGTGCTGGCTGTGAATCATAATACCGCTGTTGCGCTTTGCCCAACCGGGCCCGCCGGGGGTCTGCTCGCCAACGAACCGATATTCGACTCGCAATATGTAATGCGAAAACTTGTCCTTGTAGAACAGGTGTCCGAATTTGCCGTCGAATTGCTCGTACTGGTCATAGGACACCTTCAGTAATCCATCTTCCACACGAAACGTCTTGCCGAAATTCTCGCCGCACTCGTAGCCCCGTATCTTCGGCGTCCACCCATCGAGATTCTTCCCGTTAAAGAGCTTCACCCAGCCATCCTCCCCGGGCGCATCCTCATTCTCAGCCGTAACGCCCGGCACAGTGGACAACATGACGCAAACCGCTATAGCTACCGCGAACTGTCCAAACCATCGTCTTCTTTTCATCTTCGTATGCTCCTTGGAATCGTTGTCATTAGTCAGCCAAAAAAGCGTAACCACTGGGCCCGGGAAGTGCAAGCGAGAAACAGAGCCGCCTTCCGGGGCATGGACAACGATCGCATCACCGGCAAACGGCCGTTGCTGATTCTCAGTCCCCGGCTGTAGCCTGCAAAGTCAGGCCATACAGAACTGCACGCCCGCCGGTTGGAACGAAATGTACTATGGGCAACCCCGCCCGTTCGAGATGAACCGGCAGTTCGACGGTGGATACGCGTATGTCCGTTGATGATGGATTTGCCACGGCGAAGTTCCGCCCTCCGTCGCCATTCTCAACCGATCGCATGTGGACATCCCGCCAGTTCTCTCCGTCATCAGATACCTTCAGGGAGTATTGATATTCACGAGCGCTGCCCTGATACCATGAGATATCAACAAGCTCCAGCGGCCGCGACGGCTCCAGAGGAACCTCAATCCAATGATCGCCCTCAGCCGCCCAGCGTGTCTCCGAGTCGCCGTCGATGACAGCACCGGCCGGGTAGCCGGGTACGTTCGCACTGGTTGCCACTTGCTGTACCTTCCCTTGGTCTATGGCATCTGCGGTCAGTTCGTATATGCTGTTCCACCGGTTCTTATCGTTGCCCCTGCAAAGAACGCGCAGGTACCGCGCCTTGACCGGTGATATGCGAATAACACCCGATGTCGTTTTCTGTGCCGAAACTCGGATTTCACACCGCTCCGAGCCGCGCTGCGGACTGACGTAACACGTCAGGCGGTAATCCCCCGGCGCGAGCTGCCTGTATAGGTCAACAATGGGAGATACGGTCAACGGTGCACCACTGCAGATTACAACGCCGCTTCGCGCAATCTCCTGCAAAGCCTCCAAGCCGCCCGCCTCCACGCCCACGCCGGCCGGGTATGCAATGGCCTCAAGCGATGTCTCCTTCCGGCCCCGAACGGACCAGTATTGCCCCGCCCGGTCAATATAGAACGTGTATTTGCCCGCCCCCTGCGCCAGCGGTTCGTGTCGAGTCGGACCGTAGTTGATCCGCACCGGCTCAAGTCCGACAACCTGGCGGGCGGCCACGTAATCCGTCAGCCAGCGTGTACCGAGCGATACCACCATAGCCTCCTCCCCTCTGTCCGGGCCGTTGATTTGAGACAGTGCAGCAAATTGCTCCATAGTCTCAGTCGGATCGCCATTCTGCAAGAACGACCGGGCCTCCTGGAATTTGCCCGCTCGGATCGCTTCGCGAGCAGGTCGATGCGCGAACTCCTGCACCTGACAGAACGAAATGATCACGTTTTCCAGCGCCTTGAAGTATCGCAGGCGATGTCCCTGTTCTTCCGTCATCTTGGAGGCATCGACAGACCCCAGAATACGCAATCGCTCGCGACACGCCTCGACGGCCTCTTCAGGCTTCGGAATGTATTCATTGCCGAGAAAGAAATGATCCGACGTCACTCTGCCGAATATTGGAGCGTTCGTCGCCCAGCGAAACAGATATCGCCCGAATACATCCGCGTGTTCGGAACCGAAATAGTGTGCGGCCATATTCGTGCACGTACGGCTATAAGACTCGTTGCAGGTCTTTGCCCAGACCTGATTGCTGTGGTTCTTGAAATACAGATCCAGCGGACGCTCCATCCAGTGAATGACGCCGAAACCACCCGCACGAAGTTCCGACAGCGTCTCGTGGAAATCCGTATGCGGGTGCATGGCTCTGCCGATGTACTCGCCGTCGTCATGATGTGCCCAGATAATCGGAACGATACGGCCCTCTGCCGCCAGCAGCCTGCGAAAACGAGCGTCATCGTAGAAATACGATCCGCCCCGATACCGAACCATGCACGACGAATCAAGCGGCATAATAGTCACATCCTCGGGAAAGAACTCCGCGACCGCAGGTACCCAACTCGTCTCCCAACTGCCCGTACACAGACGCACATCCTCCCTTCCCATCTCATTCAGCGCCTTGCGAAATGCCGCCACAACCTTGCTCAACGCGAAGCTGCAAACAGCCTGGTCCAGTTTCCCCGCCTCAGGATTTCGGCGGAGGTGCGCTTCGTATTCCTGTTGCCAGGTTCTCGGCAATTGCTCGATACTCTGGAGCCTGCCCCACTCGGCTGCGTGGCTGCGCCGCCATAGCGCCAGAAGATCGATCTGCGGATATAGATCGAAAAGAGCGCGTACCTGATCCTTGTAGAAGGCGTACCCGCCCTTCGTGTCCGGCCGAGGCAGCCAAAGGCGCCCGTTGAATAGACGGTCCGGCTCGTCAATCGCCAATATCATCTCCTGCGGCAGGACCGAATCGGTGTCCAGGTCCAGCGCAAAACAAATCTGCATCTGGCGCCGCTTTGCAAAATCGAAAACACGCGTCATCAGCGCCTGCTTTGCTGCAATTCGGCGCTCTGCGGAAACGAGCGCCGCCTCACCGCCGAACTCCGCTGCGGCAAATATCCCTCCACCCGCCATCCGCCTGACATCGTTGATATGCTCGTTGCCCCAGTCCCTACCCCGTTTCGTCGTGGCAACATAACCCACGTCCTTGTCGATACCCTTGAAAGAGTACGTGAACATAGGATTGTTGCCGTACGCATGCACCATAATGGTGTTGTAGCCCATCTTCTGCGACTGTTCGATCCAGGCCAACCAGTGATCGGCGTCCCAGCCCGTACAACCCGACAGAAAGTTATGCCAGTTGAACACGATGCGATCGCGCACCAATGGGCGATTCTCCAAATCCCACTGGACGAAAGAGAACCCCCGCCGCGGCCCCGGCCGCGTGTCCTCGGTCAAATACAGACCGCAACCGAGCGATTCTGCCAACTGGTATACACCGTACAGCACGGCCCGCCCGGTCCTGCCCGCCACCACGCCGACTGCCCGGCCATCTCGAGTCGAATGCCTTACAACAAAACACTCATCGCCGTCCAATTCATCCGGCTCGATATGGTTTCGCACGGCGGGCAATGAATCCGGAGTCCCGACCAATACGCAGATCGCGCTTCCATCGTCCGCACTCGCCAGACTGAATTCTTCGGTCGGATAGATCGCGGACAACGTCCCTTCGAGATACTCGGCCGCAACCCCCTCGGCCTCCGAAGCTTGTCCGCCTGTCACGATGGGTATGACCCGCCCCAGACATATCTGGCTGTACCCTCCCACCAGGAGGAGAAACCAGACGACAAATCTGCGGTCAATGGATAGCCATGCATTACCAAACATAATCTGCCTTTCTCATTTGTATCTGCCTGATCCGATCGTACTGCAATCCACGTCAGCGGTCGTTAAGCACCATTGCGAGATGTCCGGACGATTTGAATTTGGTCGATCTCGATCCGCAGACAACCCAGGCTGGTCACCGCTCGTGAACCGCAGATTTTGACCACATACGCAATCTCCGGCTCAGGATTTCGCCTCAGTTGAAGAGAAATACTCATCAGGCGACTACGATCCCCTCTAGGTCAGGGAACCGGCAAATCCAGTTCCGCCAGGACCTTCTTCATATCTTCCCAGACGCGCCGGCGATTGTCGGGCGAGTAGTTGCGCAAGAGATAGGCCGGGTGATATGTCGCCATCAACTTGACCGGAGGCATGTCGAAGCCTGCGTAATACTCGTGGAAATGGCCACGTAACTGGCCGATGGGCTTGGTCGTGTCCAACAGCGTACGAGCGGCGTGGGCACCAAGCGCGATAATAATCTCGGGACGAATTGCCTGGATCTGCTTTTGAAGATACGGCAGGCAACTTATAATCTCATTAGGACGGGGGTCTCTGTTGCCCGGCGGACGGCACTTGAGAATATTGCCGATAAAGACGTCTTTGCGCTTGAGTCCCATTGCGGCGATGATTTTGTCGAGCAACTGGCCCGCTCTGCCGACAAAAGGCCGGCCCTGCGCGTCTTCATCCGCACCGGGTGCCTCGCCGATGAACATGATCCTCGCATCGTGATGTCCTTCGCCCGGCACAGCGTTTGTTCGCTGCCCCCCGAGGTCGCACTGCCTGCACGCCCTGACGTCTACCGCGATGGCTTCGAGTTGATCGCCAGCGTCCGGCTTCGGTTCGGCCTCGGCGCCCTGCGATGGCGCGGAACCCTGATCTTTGCCGCCCTTCGGCGAAAAACCCGCAAAGAACTGGTCCGTTTCAGCATGCTGACGAGCCACCTTGTTAAAATCGATATCCTTTTGCATGGCACCACCGATGTTACCCCCACCTGCGGACCAGGACAATGAAAAAGATCGGCCTTAAACGAAGTAGCACAGGACTTTGCGCTTGAGCATATCCGCGACGATGTGGAGATCTTCGTGCTCCACGCAACAGACATGTACACAATCAGCGAACTTCTCCGCGTCGGAAAGCAACTCGGGCAGGAGGTTTGCCCGCTGTCTGAGTTTGTCGCGGTTGAACGTCACCTCGGGCTTTTGAGGAAACAGTGCTACGTAGTAGATGTCGCTCTCAACCAGATCCTGGAAGAAATGCGTGCCAAAGGATAATTCGGGCATCAGGTTCCCCCCCTCGTACGCCACTTCCGCAAGTACGGTCGCATTGCTGATCTCATGGAAGTTGACCGGCACGCCGAGACTCGGAGTGGATGTGCCCCACCGGCCGGGCCCCATCAGCATGGCTGGACTTGATTCCCGGTCGCAGATCTGCCTGTTGAGCTTGCCGATGACCCGCGCCACCTCGTATTTCTTTGCGATGGGCATGTCGATATATGCGGCCGGATCTACGTAGACAACGTATTCTAACGTCTGGGAGATGCTGCCCCCCATGAAATATCCGCCGGTCTCGAAGAGCACACGGTCCGGATCGGGATTGGGCGGCAGCTTGACGGTCGGCTGGAGCCCCTTTGTCTGGAGCGGACGACACTGAAGGAGATTCACAATGAGACTGCCGTCAGAGGTGAAATTGGCCGTGAATTCGATATCCACGGGATAATCGTAGCTGTCCTCCAGCCTCTTGAGGATACGCTGCATGGTGCCCACGAACGAGGTTTCCGATAGCAGCTTCTTGAATGTGAGCAACCAATAGTCGGGCGCCGGGCGGCCCATCTGTTTGGCGCGTCTGGCCAGCTCGAAATCCCGAACCGCAACCATGTCCAGATTAATATTCAACTCCCCCTTAAGCAGTTCCTGCAGATCGACGGTCAACTGCTTGTTCTGCTGCATATCCAGAAGATCGACCCGGTGCTGCGAGAACTTACGGACGTCCTCGCTGCCCGCTACGGGTCGCAGTAGTGGAGCATCCAGCGGAACAATGCGCGGATAATCGTCCTCGACGCGGTTGACCGCCCGCGTGCCCAGGCCAAACACAAGCCTGATCATGCCGGCTTTGGGGTCCATCTCGGAATTCCAGACAAACGTGTTATGCGAGAAACCCACCCCCGCAAGATCCGGGAAGAAATAGCCATTGCGATATGAACCGGACACCCGCTGAATCAGCAGAGCCATCTGTTCATCCTCCTGATCCAGACCTCGCTGAAGACGGTACGTCAGGGCGCTTTCGCTCATCATACTGGCGTATACTTTCCGAACCGCTTCCTCAAACCGCTCATATCGCTCCTCGGGGCTGCCCTGACTCACAAGGAAGAAGCTCTCATACTTGCCTGCAAAGGCGTTGCCGAACGCGTCTTCCAGCAGGCTGCTGGACCGGACAATAATCGGCGACTGCCCGAAGTATTCGATCATACCCTGAAACTGTTCGCGGATTTGGTGCGGGAACTTGCCGGTCAGGAGCTTGTCTTTTAGTTGCGAGGCGACTGCGAAATAACCGTCCGGCGTCTTCTGGTCCATTCGCAGCTTCCACCAGCCGTTTTCCACAAGATATGTGTAAAAGACGTCCGAACCGACGTAAAACGAGTCGTGTGGCTCCAGACTCTCCGACATGCCCTCATTCGCTACGATCTTGTTCGCCAATAGCATGCCGACCGCCTTGCCCCCGATGAAGCCCGTGCCGATCATCCGCTTGCGAACGTCCAGAACATCCTGCAGAGAAAAATGAACCTTCGACAGAGACAGTATCCGATCTTCTCGTCCGATCATCATGCGGCAAAGGTGCTCGATCGTCTTGTCCTTTTCCGCATCGGTCGAGTCGGGATCTTTGGACAATTCCTCCGCCTGCAGAAACATGCGGTCCCAGTAATCGAGTACCCTCTGAGCGGGCTCAAGTCCCCTGCCGGATATGTAAGAGATCAACGTGGCCGCTTCGACACTGTTCGTAATGGGAACAAAATCATCCTTCTTGCGGATGTGCGGCAGAAACATCGTGGGAGAATAGCGCCGCCACACCTTGAGAGGATGGACATAGAAATTCTCCTTGAAGTGGTACAAATCAATGAGAATCTGTGTCGTTTCGCGAATCCGCGCGATCGTTTGAAACGAGTGATTGTTCCGGAGCAGCGCGAAATACGCAATCGTGTCCAGTTCGAAGAGATATGGACATGTGATCATGAAGAAATTGCCGATCATCAGGTCGGTTGCCCACGCACTGAGCAGATCAGAAAGACAGTCGAACACATAGAAAGCCTCTTTGCCCTCGTCCGTAATAATGGTATGCACGTGGGCGGAGAAGGTCTCGAAGCCGCTGTCCGCATCGAGTTGATGAATGGTGACGCTCGGTCCGGGCGCGACGAGCGGTTCGTGGTTTGCAAACCGCATGTACACGACCTTCCGCCCGTCCTGCACCGCCTTGGCCACATAGGGGTCGACGAAATTACGGAAGTGGTCGATGTGATCCACTTGCCAGACCACGTTATCGCCCTTTTGTAAGCCTGTCAGTATGTCGTCCAGCCCCTGGAGACCGGTACTTGCCCACGCTGCCATCCTGTACCCCCTTGAAGTCAGCTTGCTATTACATTGAATGTCCGTCGCGCCGGCACGGATACCCGACGAATCGCGGTAACGACAACCTCAATTGTATCACACCATTTCCTGCCCGACATCAGTTCCTGTGCCGACATACGAAAAGGGCGATCCCGCATTGAGACCGCCCTTTTGTAATCCCGTAAAAAGATGCCTCCTCAGACCACTCCCTGGTCGAGCATGGCATCGGCGACCTTGACAAAACCCGCGATATTCGCGCCCATCACCAGGTTGCCGGGCTGACCGTATTCCTCAGCCGCCTCAAAACACTGACTATGCACGGCGATCATGATGTCCTGCAGCCGTTTGTCAACTTCCTCGCGGGTCCAGGACATTCTCATGGCGTTCTGCGACATCTCAAGGCCCGAGGTCGCGACGCCGCCTGCGTTGGCCGCCTTGCCCGGAGCATAGAGAATCTTCTTGTCGATGAACTGATCGACGGCCTCGGGCGTGCAGGGCATGTTCGCCCCCTCGGCTACAAGGTGACAACCATTGTCCAGCAGAGTCTTGGCGTCGTTGCCGTCGATTTCGTTCTGCGTCGCACTGGGGAAGGCACAATCGCACTTGACACCCCACGGCCGCTTGCCCTCATAATACTCCACGCCAAACTTGTCCGCGTATTCCTTGATACGACCGCGACGGACGTTTTTCAATTCCAGAACGAAGGCCAACTTCTCGTTGTCGATCCCATCAGGATCATAAATCGAACCACTGGAGTCCGAAAGCGTCACCACCTTCGCCCCAAGATCGTTGAGTTTCTCGATAGTGTACTGCGCCACGTTCCCGGAGCCCGACACGGTACACACTTTCCCGTTGAAGAGTTCCCCCTTGCTCTTGAGCATTTCCTGGGCGAAGTACACACAACCATAACCTGTCGCTTCCGGCCGAATCAAAGAACCGCCCCAGTTAAGAGCCTTGCCCGTCAGCACGCCGGTAAACTCATTGCGAATGCGCTTGTACTGGCCGAACATAAAGCCAATCTCTCGTCCGCCCACGCCGATATCGCCGGCCGGGACGTCTGTATCGGCACCGATGTGGCGCTGCAGTTCCGTCATGAAGCTCTGACAGAATCGCATCACTTCGTTGTCGCTCTTGCCCTTGGGATCGAAATCGGAACCGCCCTTGCCGCCACCCATCGGCAGGGTCGTCAGCGCGTTCTTGAATATCTGCTCGAAACCCAGGAACTTCAGAATACTCTGATTGACTGTCGGATGGAACCGCAGGCCGCCCTTGTAGGGCCCAAGAGCACTGTTGAATTCGAAGCGAAATCCTCGGTTGACTTGCACGTTGCCCTGATCGTCCACCCAGGGGACGCGGAACATGATCTGTCGTTCGGGCTCGACAACGCGTTCGGTAATTCGAGCGTCCACATACTCCGGGTGCTTTTCCAGAACGGGCCCTAGCGACTCGAGCACCTCCTGCACAGCCTGCAGAAACTCCGGTTCGCCGGCATTACGCCGCTTGACCTGCTCGAAAACGGCCTGTGTGATGCTGTTTTGTGACATTGGGTTGACCTCCAGATACTATTACTTGTTTACTGTTTATCAATTCAGCCTGATAGATTAAACTCGACCGTCAATGCTTCGCGGTAAACAAAGTGAGCCAAGGATGTTATCATGGAAATTATCTTGAACACAAGCGGGCAAAGTATAATATACGCTATAAGGACGCCTTATAATGCATATTGAGATGTTGAAGATATTCTGCGATTTGGCCGATCTTCAGAGCTTCTCGAAGACTGCCGAGAAGAATTTCCTCAGCCAGTCGGCCGTATCGCAACAACTGGCCCAGTTGGAAGCCGCCCACAAATGCCAGTTGATCAACCGCAAGAAACGGCCCATTGAGTTGACGCGGGCCGGCCGCGTCCTCTATAAGGCGTCAAAAGATATACTCGAGCGATACGAACAACTGCGCAGCGAACTCAACACCCTCAAATCGTCATCCAAGAAGCGAATCAACGTCGCTGCCATCTTCAGTATCGGAATGCATACGTTGCCCGAATACGTCAAGCAATTCATGGTAAGCCATTCGGATGTCAATGTGCACGTCGAGTATCTCAGCGCCGCCCGCATCTACGAACTGGTTCGGGCGGGCGATGTCGACATAGGCCTGGTTGCTGTGCCCAAAAAAGACAGACGCCTGGACGTGTACGACTTCGCGCAGGAACCGCTCGTGCTGGTGTGCAGTCCGAGACATCCGTTTGCGCACAAGGACCAGGTCGATCTGCACCAACTGCAATTCGAACGATTCGTCGGTTTTGAAAGCGGCGTGCCGACACGAGGCTGGATCGACGCCATTCTCGAGCAGTACAATGTTGTTGTGCGAACCGTTATGGAATTTGACAACATCGAGACGATAAAACGCGCATTGGAAATCAATGCCGGCATAAGCATTTTGCCGCAAACCGCTATCCTGCAAGAGGTTGGCAGCGGGACATTGGTGGCGATACCCTTTTCCAACGAACATTTTGTGCGACCCACCGGAATAATCCTGCGAAAGAATAAGATGTTGAGCCCCGCATGTCGATATTTCGTAGAGTTGCTCAAAACCGTGGCTAGGTAGTTACCGCAGCCGGGCAAAGCAGCCTTACTTCAGTAGAAACACACAACGGGATTGTTACATTATGGTTCGACTCCGATGAATATACAGGCGGTAATCTTCGATCTTGATGGTACCATTACTCAGCCCTATTTCGATTTTGACGCCATTCGAGAGGAGATAGGAATACCGCGCAATGGGGGACCCGTGCTGGAGGCCCTCGAACAGATGAGCCCCGCCCGGCGCAAGCGCGCAGAAGAGATTCTCCACTACCACGAGCAGAAGGCAATTGCAGAATCCCGGCTCAATCCCGGTGCCAAAGAGACTATTGACGCGCTGCGCCAAGCCGGCATTCGCGTCGGCGTTCTTACGAGAAACCAGAGGGATAATGCAGTTGCCGTGGCTCGCATGCATAACTTGGATTTCGACGCCATTCTCGGCAGAGAAGACGGACCGGCCAAGCCTGACGCCTTTGGCGTCCTCCATTTGTGCGAGCGATTTAGCATTCCGCCTCGACAGACCATGCTTGTAGGCGATTACCTCTTCGACTTACAGTGCGCCAGAACGGCCGGCGCAATCGCCGTATGGCTCAACAACAATCACCACAATCAGGACTTCGGAGAACATGCTGATTTTTCAGTTGATAATATAGGGGAGATACTTGACATTATTAGCCTCCGCAGGTAACAAACACAACCCGAAAACAGACGTATATTCAGAGGGAACAGAACGATGAAGAAACTCCTCATATCCGCTATTTTAGCTATCTTGTTGACTGTCTGCGTTATCGCAGAGCAACCCAAATCCGACGAGGACGCCTCGTGCTGTCAGGCAGGAGCATCAGAAGAGGGTTGCGGCCACGCCCACCAGGTCGATCAGATCCTTGAGCAGTTGTATGCCAAGACATCCGGCATCAAAAGCTACGAAGCCCTGGTCGAGTACACGACACGACAGCCGTTGCTGGAGTCCAAATCCGTACGAAAGGGAGTCCTTTACTACGCCAGATTCGACGAGCGCTCAAAGCTGCGATTGAACTTCAAAACGCTCAAGCAGGACGACGCCGAGGAAGACAAATACGTCGAACACTACATTTTTGACGGGATTTGGCTGACACAACTCAACTACCAGACCAGAACCCCAACCAAGTATCAGGTCAGCGAGTCCAACAAGCCCGTAGATGCATTCGAAGCGGCCAACCAGACGCTCCCCATGGTCGGTTTCATGGAGCCAAACGCTATCAAGAAGGAGTTTGAAGTCGAGCGCGTCGACCAAAAAGACGACAAACGCGAAGATTTTGTTCAACTTCACTTGAAAGTAAGGCCGAATTCAAAATACAAAGACGACTACCTCACTGTCGACTTCTGGGTGGACCAGCAGACCGGATTACCGTCCAGAGTTATGGCTGTTTCCACGGAGGAGGATATATACGAACTGAGATTCTTGAAACCGAAAATAGACAAGGGCATTGATGAGAAGGTTTTCGACTTCAAGATACCTGAAGGCTTCAGTGAACCCGAGATCGTGCCGCTTAAAAAGAAGGACAAGGCCGGCTGATGAACCGGACACTTGGTAAAGATGACGTGTGTTCAATTCCTGCCCGTATCCGATTGCCGCACCGCGGAATTGAGCATAGCTATTTTTTTGCGCAGCCGAACATGATTCGTGCAGGAACGCCTGCGAAGACAGGATTCGCAATCTGTGAAAACAGACGGCCGCGATACCGATGATCGTTGCCATGACAAACTAAATGGAACCAGCCCATATTTCCGACAAAGACTTTGCCGATCTGATCTCCAAGAGAGTCCAGACGTTGCTTGGCCTTGCCAATTATGTGTGCAAGGCCGAATGTTATCGGACTGCCATGACCAGACCCTATCTTGGCGAGCTTCTGTCACAATCCATTCAGATTGAGGAATTGCTGGATACTTACGATGCGCGCAATAACTGCCGCTGGTGCCTCTTCAGGTCGCTCGTCGCTGCACTGAAACTCTTCTCCAACGTCAGCTACGAATTGCTGCACATTCAGCATGCCCTGCCGGCGTATCGCCTGCTGCCGATACCCCGCGACTTCGTAAAGGCTACCAGTGAAGCCCTGGATTTTACGGGCCAGGTGCTTGCCCGCGTAGCATGCCGCACGGTCAAGCGGGCAACTGAACTCGGACTACCCGTGCCTGCCGAAAACGTACGTGAAAAAGCCTATACCGAGCAGATCGTACCCGGCAGACTGCCCCACGACTGTAGCGCTCGAAAGAAAGGTACCGTCTCCGAAACCGTGACCATGCTGGCAAGGGCTTTTCTCAACCTCGCTGCGGAAACCGAGGGCGTGCGTTCTGCCGCCAAGGCCAAGCCAAGCGAGTACCCTTCCTACCTCGCATCCTCGGTCACCGAGGAAAAACTCCGCAATCTCGAACTGCGATTTCATAATCTGCAGTCTTTGTACGACACCTACGTCTCTGGAACCGAGGTCGAGTACGTCGACTCCGACCTGCCCGTGCTTCGAGGGCACATCAGCGTAGTCTTCCACCTGCTCAGCACCGGCACGGCCTTTGCGCATTACTACGAGCGCCATCTGGGCAAGGAAGCGTGCGAAAAACGCGCTGCCTATGGGCGATTCGTCGAATCCCAGGCACTCCTCAGCACCCTGATGAACTATTCGATCACGCACATCGGCCTCTATATCGGATGCGCCGAACATCTGTGCCAACAGATGCTCCAGAGGTATTCGGAGGTTGGGCATATCGAAGTGTCGGTACCACGATATCGCGGCTTTCACGTCCGGCCGTCAACGCTCGTTTCAAAACTCGTTCTGCACTACGGCAGCGACGTGCGGATGGAGATGGGCGGAGAAAGTTACGACGCCCGTTCACCGCTCGAACTGTTCAGGGCAAACGAGAAGATTAACGCCCAGAAACGCCGGTGGCTCGCATCCGAGATCGTGAAGCTCAAAGTCATCAAGCAGGCGGGGCACAACAAAGACATTCAGGCCGTCGTTCGCGGCATCATCCTCGCTCTGGCCGAGAGTAGTAAACTCATCTTGTACGAACAGCCTCTGCAGATGCCCGAAGAACCGGCGAGCAAAGAGGGAACCTTACTTCAGCGGGTTATAGACGAAATGGCCAGGTTGTTGGCAATGGGCAAGATTGATATCGAAACGGAACTCAATGCGGTCTTCGTCGGCGACAAACGCGTGCTGGCGGATATCAGACTTCTAGCCGAGTCCGGCTACGGAGAAGACAAGTTCGGCAATAACATACCGCTGCCGGAAGGCCTCAAGTACCTGCGCCGATAGAAATCTCAGATGTCCTGCTCACTACGATTGTACCGGTCGCCACCAGGCGAACTGCCGGGCACTTATTTTCCAATCCCGTTTTTTTTTGCAAAAAGGCCGTTTTTCTTTGACAAAAGCCCGCGACAGGATTAGCTTTTTATTGATTTTTTAACTCTTAATGAGTGGAGGAAAGCTCAATGCAAGAGTACGAAGAACTTAAGGCCCTGGTCGCAGAGATCGAATCCGACATCGATAAGTCCGAGGGTGGAAACAAAGCCGCAGGGACGCGGGTGCGAAAACAGATGCAGCAGATCAAGCAAGCTGCCCAGAGTGTGCGCAACCGTATCCTGGAAATTCGCTCGACGGAGCAGTAGACGCCCGAGAAGTTGTAGATATTGCACAGCCGTACGCATCATGCGCGGCGTGACGAAGTCATCCTGACTACGCGCCGCACGTGGGGTGTACCGAGTCTTTATTGAGGTAGCCAATGCCCCCGCCATTGTTGTTTGAGTTGTCGCAGATCGATCTTGCCAGGGAACCTGTCTTTGACCGAAGCGTCATCGAAGAAGTGAATCCTCAGCGATATGAAATGCAACACCTTGACGCGGTTATATGGTACGACAAGGAAAAGCAGCAGATCCTCGGCTACAAGGACGTTACCAGTGATGAGTTCTGGGTGCGCGGGCACATCCCCGACCGACCGCTTATGCCCGGCGTGATCATGATCGAAGCGGCCGCCCAGTTGGCAAGCTTCTTCACGAAAAAGGTCTTCGAGGAAGAAGGGTTCATTGGATTCGCCGGAATCGACGGAGCCAGATTTCGCAACGTCGTGGAACCCGGCAATCGCCTCTATCTGCTGGGGCAGATCACCAAATACAAGCGTCGAACACGCGGAACACACGTCTCAACGCAGGTTCAGGGAGTTGTCGACGGATCGCTCGTATTCGAGGCAAACGTTGCGGGAATGAAGGTATAGTCGCTACGCCTTTTGCAGCGTCAAGGCTTTTCAAGTAGCCCAGGGGAATTGGAACCCCTTAGTCCGCATTGCTGTTGCGAGAAGTGGCCTGATCGAGGCGGCGGTCACATGTATGGCGGATAGTCGGCATCCCCGTTACGTTCGGCACAGCATCGAGCAGATGTTTCGCCAGCGTGTCTATTCCATAGCCATGGGCGATGAAGACCTCAACAACCACGCAACCTTGCGGGATGATCCTGTGATGCAGGTGCCGGCCGAACTTGAAGATTATCTTCCGAGGCGACAGCGGTTTTTGTCGCTGGCGCATGCTTCAATGGTACGATAAGCAGGATGTGGGGCTATATCGTTGGGCTGGCGAAGAATCCGAAACCCTGCCAGGAAGTGTTCCTCAGAATTGTTCATCGCCTCAAGCCCGAGTGCGATCCCTCCATCGAGGTCGGCTGACCCTCCGACAAAGCGTCATCATCTGTTGGGGTACGGGGGTTCTGTGCGCACTGATGCAATCCACACGATCAGCGACATCATTCTTACCGTTACCAATCACAAATGCCCACGATTCGCAGAATTCATGAAATACCCCGGATAGGGTTTTCCGAGTGGCCAATGACAAACGCACCGTGGTTTGATAGGATGTCGGTCATGTTGCTGCCCCGATGCATAGAAGTCGGGGTGCTGGTTTTGCTATCGTTAATCGTATCACGTGCACAATCGCCGATTACAACATTGATTGGCAAATCCCGGCTAATATGGGAGGAATGCCATGAGGATCACTATCACCGTACTGCTTGTCCTGTCATGCGCCATGTCGCTGGATGCAGCGGTCCACCATTCGAGCGAACTCGGTTGGAGGGAAGGACAAGATGTCACCTTGGCATTTGCCGCAATGCTGAAGGACGGCACGCTAAAGCCGGGCGACGAACTTGTGCTGGATCACGCCTACAAAATCAGCGGCAATCATGTTCTGCCTGACAACTTCACGGTCTCGGCGGCCAAGGACGCCGGGTTCGAGGTCACCGACGCCGTCGAACCCGCAAACAACCAGCCGCTGCTGGAGCTCGGCAACAAGAATACGCTGCGCAATTGCACAATCACATATCTGAACACGCCCGAGTTGGGCCCCACCGACGAAAAACGTGGTGAAACGTTCACTACGCGGCTCGGTATTCAGGCGCGTGATAGAAGCAACATCAGGATTGAGAACTGCCGGCTGACGGGGTCAATCGGCCATCACCTCCGACTGGAGGGCTGTAGCAGCGTCAAGGTCATCGGCTGCCACATCGCAGGCGGCCACTGGTCGGTTTATGTAGTCGAAACCGACGAATTGGACTTCGAACGCTGCCTCATCGAAAAATGCCAGGGCGACGCCATCAAGACAGGCGGCAACGGTCCACAGGCGGTCCAGCGCGTGCGCGTACTAAACTGCGTTTTCCAGGACAACCTGCGCGACGGCATCGACAGCACCGGCGGGTTAAACGATTCCATCGTGCGCAACTCGATCTTCCGTCGCATGGGTGTCTCCGGCATCGACATCAAATCCCACTATGAATCGCGAACCGGGACGATCGAGGACGTGGGGCCGGAGAACATCGGCATTGTCATTGAGAACTGCCTCTTCCACGATATGCCGAACGGTATCGTGCTGACCACTATCGACGGCGGACGCCGCAAAGGCCCGGGCAACGAGCTACTGACCCCTGACAACGTCAAGGCCTATGCTCCGCATGACATCGAAGTCAACGACTGCATCTTCGGCCACGCGGAGAGACCGCTGCGCCCCAAACACGAAGGCGGTTACGGCGTGAATTACCCCAGCAGCGACGGCGAGCACACGAGAATGTTCCATCTGAAGGATGCTTACGACATCCGATACCGAAATCTCCGCCTGTTCGGCGAGCGGATCAAGGTAGTATACGTCAACAGCATCGGCGGTTCGCGGCACCTATCCCAGGAGGCCGCCCAGGCGCTCGACCACGGCATCACCGGCAATGTACTCGACGAGCCGGCGCCGCAGGCCAAGCCGGGGATCACGGCGATCCCGTTTGAATGCGGTCCACAACCGCTGGAACTATCCAAACGGACCGATGCGCCTTGACTGAACGTTCGGGCAATTGAAGCTAAAACGGCCAAGACATGCGAAGACCCACATTCTCGGCAAATCCTGAGAATAGCCCCAAGGGGATTCGAACCCCTGTTGCCGGGTTGAAAACCCGGTGTCCTAGACCTGCCTAGACGATGGGGCCAACCTTCAAGTATGCGAAACAAACGCAATGACGTCGGGCCGACTTTGCGCCTTTCGTCAATGGTCTCTAAAAATTACTCCATGCTGATGGCTTCTTCCGGGCAAGCATCCACACAGACGCCGCAATCAACGCAGGCATCCGGATCAACGACAGCCTTGTCCCCCGACATACTTATTGCTTCACTCGGACACTCACCAACACACGACTCGCAGCCGGTGCATTTTTCCTTCTCAACAACTGCTGGCATTTCCAAATTCCTTTCAAAAAACGGTACTAAGCGTAGAAAAACAGAGACGGCATATTACCGAATCATGCGCGTTTTACAACTGTTTTTTCAACAAAATACGCCAAAAATCTCACTCTGTTCGGTCGGACACGATGAACCCTTGAGAGCGGACCATATCCCACCTATCACCGCTGCGGCTTCGGCCCCTGTCCCACCTGAGAAGCACCCGGACACTTCGAACCCGCCACACAGAGGAAATTAGCCAATGAACGCTGCTGCGAAAGGAAGATCCAGCAGGCCCCGGTAAAGCAGTACCGTGTAACTACTCGCATTCGGCGCAATCGGAGATCGCTTTTCAGGAACCTTGCAAGGCCTCTTCTCGGCCGCGGGTTGTCGCCTTCACCGCACCACCTCGCCCTCGGTCCTTTTCGGCCGCCAGAGCCGCCGCCATTTGACGAACAAGTTGGTGCGAGTCGTATTTCGCGGCCCATTCGAGCACTTTTGAGAAATCTCCCGTCTTCGCCTTCGCAAGAAGATAGCATGCCATTAACCGGACCGGCCAGTTCGCATTCGTCAGGTTCTCCGAAACCGCATTTATCAAGCCGTGGTCCATGGGCAGAAGCGTCATCTGCGACATCGTGTGGACCTTAACCACCCATTCGCCATTGGTTGGGTTGCGCAGCAACCCGGACTCGTGCAGCAACGCGTTTCTGAACATCGTTGGCATCCAGTCCGCATACATGAACCGATACGGCACAGTCCGATCCGACATCGCATACTGCTCCGCAAGAAGCCCTACGAACAATTGAGCGGTCTGTATCTTTTGCCCGCTGTGTCCCGTGGATATGAGATTGAAGCGATTGCGCAGGTATTTGCCCGACAACTCTATAGCTGGACGCGTAACCAGTGCCTTGACCGCAGGCAGTTTGGTCAATCGATTCATCACCCTGCCCTGATCGTCCATGATCGGGTCTATATACAGTGTGAACTCGATATCCAGCGATGCCTGGGGATGGACGAGAAGCATCTCGCGAAGCGGACCCCTGACCAGATCGACCGGCTGGAGCATAGTCTTGCCGGGTTCGATAAGGAAACTGTGGCGGCTGGTCCTGTTGACCAGATTGGGAATCTCCTGTTCGAGATCGCCCGTCACGCTGGCGTCGATTCGCAGGTTTCCTCTCAAAAGTCCGTCGTCACTTACGATAATGGGGTGATTCCCCTCATTCTCTATCGTAACGATAGCACCGAAATCGCTGCCGTACGGAAACTTGTTGCCGCGCATGTTGAATTGCACTGACAGCATCTCTTCCGGAACCGTAAGCGTGGGAACAAATTCGCCGCTGAACATGTCTTTCAGAAGATCCATGACGACGTCCGGATCGACCGGAGGCAAATACGGGCTATCCATCTCCTCCAGCAATTCCCTCGCATGCTCGGCCGCTACCGATCCCGGATCTCTTGCAACAGCCGCTTTAAGTGTCGCTACGGCTTCCTGGTCCTGTCCATCAGTTATCTGCAGTTTGGCACGAGCCAGTTGCCCGATCTGCGTCGGCGGATTGTTCGCCAGCAGGGGCCGGGCCCACTTGTCTTCGCCGCTGACGACCAGAGCATAAGCCAGCAAAGACGATGCCGACGACGAGTTCGGGTCGGCCAGATAGGCCTTATTGGACCACGAAACCGCCTTCTGCGGGTTGGGCAGCACAAGGCTGTAAAACCATGCCACCTGACCAGGCGTCAGCCGCCGGCCTTCACCGCCAATCGCTGCCGGTCCCTCCTCCAGGTACCGCTGTATTTTCTGCTCGATAGCCTTGAAGACCTGCGTCGCTTGCTGGCCATCTCCCATCTTGGCGGCGGCCTTGGCCGCCAGCGACTCGACAACGAGGTTGAAACGCCCTGTCGCCCCCACCATCTGTGCGATTTTCATGCACTGCGGTACTTGCGTCTTGGTATTGTATGCGCTGAGCGACCAGGGCAAATAGATGTTGGCCGGCAGCTTCTCAGATGGGAAGAGATACGCAAACAGTCCGGCACAGTACTCGTACACGCCCGCCGCGATGTCATATAACTCCAGCCGCTCGGCGTATTGCGCAAGTGCCATCGCTGCTTCGAGATCCGTCGGGTCCTCCTGGACTTCCAGTCGCAGATGCTCGAGGTAGATCTCCGGCCCCAGCTTGTCCGGGAACAACTCGGCCAAACGGGAAAAGGCAATATCGTTATACTTGTTATTTCGATAGGCTTGAGCGAAGTAGAAACCAGCCGCATCCGCATTTGCCTTCTCGGCCATCAGCACACCGAGAACCGTCGCAAGCTCCGACCCGAAATAGACGTTCTTGTTGCCCAGATCGCTCAGGAGTTGCTCCAGCATCCTCTCTCGCTCTTCGCGAGAATCCAGACCAGCCAACAGATATTGCGTGGCCTGCGAACATAGCATCAGATCTGCCGATTCATCCACGTAATCCACCAGAAGATCGTAGACCGCTTGCGAGTTATCTCCCGCCTCGTCTCTGCTGTACAACTCGAGGAGCAAAGGAAGCGTAGCGGGCGATGAACGATCCAGTTCACCGGCCGCTTGTGCCAAAGCGATTGCCTGCCGGATGCGCGGATTGGCCACATTTCCGCCGCGCGTCAATTCCCGGGCCAGTTCCCGAAACTTTTCCGCAACCGACGGAGAAGACCATTTATTCTGATCCGGACTCGTCGCTGATCCGCCGCCCGGGCCGTCAGCCGAACCGATCTCCAGCGGCCCCCCGGCCGTCCGTTGGCCACACGCAAAACTGCAAAGGGCCAGGACTGTTATCGCAACCGGCAGTCGAAGATGAACACGCATGCGTTTCTCCCGTCTATTTTCAGTTGAGTCTCAATCATCATTATTGTAGCAGCCGAATCGCCGCAATCAAGCCCGTCGCTGACCGCAAGACCGGCCTGTATGTGTTTCTTTGACAATCATCCGGCGTCCCGGTTCGCCACTTCTCCCGGTTTTATGACGCCGAACCCCAGGCCGTCGGCCGCATCACTCGATCTGCGACGCACCCTTATAACGAATTACACCATATACTTCGGGCCATTATCGGTTGTCGCTTTAGCCATAAGTGCCCCGCCTTGCGTATTTTAGCTCTCTTAACGCCCGCCGCGAGAAGCCAGTTGATCCAGCATCGCACTCCGCAGCGCCCGCGCCACCGCCGCATACGTAATCGCCGCACACGGCACTATGACAACAAGCCTGACTATATCGAACGTCCTGCTGTTCGGCAGCGAGCCAAATAGCTTCAGCAGACCCCAACCGACCAGCGACATGACGGCCGTGGCGCCGGCCGTCTTGATCGCCGTGGTGCCCATACCCCGCAGAATCGCCGGTCCAAGCCACTTTCGCAGCACAATCAGCAGTATTGCAACCTGCACGTAAGAGCAGATGGCCGTCGCGCACGCCAGACCCGCCCTGCCCAGAAACCAGATGAGGATCAGATTCAACGCGAAATTCGCCGCCACCGCAATCAGCGCGCTGCGCATCGGCGTGCGGGAATCCTGGGCCGCGTAGAAAGCCCTGGCGAGTATCTGCTGAGAGAAATATCCCGTTAGTCCAAGTGAATAAAACGTAAGCGTCATGACGACCATCGACGTATCTTCGGCCGAGAATTTGCCGTGCTGAAAAGCCGCCCGTATCAGCGGTCGGGCCACGATTATCAGACCAACCGTGGCCGGAACGGCGACGAAAACCGTGCCGCGCAACCCCCTGGCGATCGTCCTCCGCAACGCATCGTAGTCCTTCCGCGCAGCATCCGAACTCATCACAGGAAATATCGCCGTCGCCAGCGATATCCCAAGAACGCCCAGCGGCAGTTGATAGAGACGCTGAGCGTAGTAAAGGTGTGAAACCGAACCCCGCCACATCGGATACCGGATCCGCCGACCCAGAAATTCGAAAAACGCCGTCTTTTCTTCTGAGCCGGAGAACCACCACGCGATAAGATCGTCGGCCAGCGTATTGATCTGTGTCACGGTCAACCCAATGATCATCGGGCCCATAAGCAGAAGAACGTTCCTGAAAGCCCGCGCGTGCACGTCCCATGCGGGCCTCAGGCGGACCCCGCTGCGAATCAGAGGAGGAACCTGGATCGCAATCTGCAGCAGGCCCGCAATCAGAACCGCCACCGCAACAAAAAAGAGCTGCTGCGTCGCTGACATCCCCAGACCCCAGCCTGAAAGCAGAATCGTTCCGATGATGCAGAGGTTCAACACAATCGGTGCAGCCGCCGGCGACGCAAAATGCCGGTGCACATTCAGAATACCCGCAAGCATTGCCACGAGGCACACGAACAGCATATACGGCAGCATGATCGAGCTGAGCGAAAGGATCAGCCGCGTCTCATCGCTCTCCCGCACCAGCAGCCGATAGCCCCATATCGCCCCCTCGCCAAGCAGCACCAGGGCCGCCAGCACAACGAACAGCACCGTCACGACAGTGTTCGCCAGGACCGCCGCTTTCTCCTTGTCACTCTCGAGTTCTGCACTGTAAACAGGAATGAACGATGCCGACGCAGCCCCCTCGCCGAACAATCTCCGGCTGAGATTCGGTATGCGAAAGGCGATGATCCAGGCATCGAGCAGTTTGCCCGCACCGAAGAAATGCCCGTACGCAATGTCGCGGACCAGTCCAAACACACGGCTCGTCGCCGTCAGCAACGCGATCTGTCGAAAACCTTTGATCATACAGGTATATCGTATCGCGGCGGGTATACGGCGTACACATTTTTCAATCGGCCCGCCGGTGTGCCCTGCACGTCACCGCCCTACTGCTCCTCGAAGGCCTTCGGCGCCACGCTGAACGGCCGGCACCGCCCGACGTTGTTGAGCAGACCTATCGCGATGGCGCTGACCAGCAGGCTCGATCCGCCATAGCTGACGAAAGGCAGCGTCAGGCCGGTAATCGGCATCAGCCCGACGGTCATGCTCACATTGACGAAAACCTCCACAATGAACATCGTCATAATGCCGACCGAAATCAGTCGCCCGAAAGGATCGATGTTGTTGGCGGCGATCTCCAGCCCGGCCATGATAATAATGACGAACAGACCGAACAGCACCGCGCATCCGGCAAATCCCCACTGATGCGCAATCGACGCAAAAACAAAATCATTATACCGGTACGGCAGGAAGTTGTACTTGATGAACGGGCCGCGACGATATCCCTGCCCCGTAGCACCGCCCGAAGCAATCGCGTACTTCGATCGGATCAGGTTGAAGCCCCAGTCGCGTCTCCATTTCTTCAGGCTGAATTTCTCACCCACGAGCAGTCTGCCCACGGTGGGATTCTCCTGGGCCTTCTCCTGCACGGCCTTGTTCTGCAACAGCACCGCGCTGATGCGGCGACGCTGATACGGGTGCATCTTGTACCACAGCAACGGGCTGACCAGCAGCGCCATCAGAACCACGAGCAGCAAATGCTTAACCTTCGCACCCGCCACGAAAAGCATCGTAAACAGCACGGGCATCATCAGCATCACGGTTCCCAGATCGGGCTCGGCCAGAATCAGCACCATCGGCAGCAGCGTCAGCAGGAACGGCCCGATCAGCGCACGGAAACTGCGATAATTGCTGCGATAGCGCAGATACCACGCCAGAGCGAGGATGTAAATGACCTTGCAGAACTCCGACGGCTGAACCAGAACGAACGTTGAAGCCGTGCCCACGCGTATCCAGCGCCGCGAACTGTTCCGCACCGGCACGAAGGGAATGTCGACAAACTTGTCCACCAGCAAAACCGCCAGCAGCAGCAGAATCAGGCCGTACATCCAGTAGCTCAGCGTACCGAGCCGCCGGTAGTGAATCAGGTTGGCGAAAATAAAGCCCGCTCCCGCCACCCCCGCAAAGACAAGCTGCTTCTTCCAGAAACCCGTAAGCTCGCTCGTATTGGCCGTCGGGCTCGGATCCGCCGGGTGCCCCACCGCATACAGCGTAAGCACCCCGATCGCCACCAGCCCCGCGGTCGCCGCGATCATGCACAACCGGACAAAAACAAGCCTGCCTTTGAGAAATCCGAACATATGCGCAGAATACCCACAGAACCGCTGGAATCAAAGCGAAAAAGCCCCATGCAAACAACCTGCCCCGCCGATTTGCACGCTGCTCACGCCGAATCCACCTTCCCCCGCTCCCTCGCGCCGCCGGCGTCAGCCGTGCCGCATTCGCTCGCCGCCACAGACACACCCGTCCCATCGCTCCGTCTCGAACCGCCATACCACGGCTGTCCACCGCCCTGCGGTTTGTACCGGTTATGCAGGTAATATTAGAAAAATATTAGGAAGCTACCCATGTTCTCACCCCGACAGACTGCCGCAACTATTTCCCCCTGATTTTCAGGAAATTTCTGTTATCGGAACAAGAAGCGTAAGTGTCGCGTGCATAGAGGCTTGCACCCAAAATCCCCCTGACAGGCCGAAAAACCGTTTTTTTTTCGGATATTTCCGCTTTTTCGCTTGAAAAATATGGCCCTGTTTTGGTACTATAATAATGATCTTCACCAACTGAAAACCTGTGCTATATGCTTGAGCACACATTTTCACCGTAAGGTGAGAAAGGAGGAGTAGTTAAAGGAGAAATCTTTTCTACCCGGCCAATCCTGTCTGGCCGAATCTGGTGTTCATCGAGGCAGACCAGGGAAAGATGAACGTGTGTGCTGACGCCGTGTGCGTCCACGACAGGAAAACCAAGAGTGTGCAGAGTCCGTGACTTTGCATGAAGTAAGAAGAAAAGAGAAAGGAGTACAGTATTATGAGAAAGATGATTTTGGCTCTTGTGGTGGTTTTGATTGCCTCCCCAGTGTGGGCTGATGTGATCATCGAGTTGGAAGATCTCGGCGATGGCGTCGTGCAGATTAGCTACGATGCGACCGGCGAGACAGAGTTAGTTCGGGCGTTCGCACTGGACGTTTCGACGGACGGCACGATCGTGGATGTCAATGACTTCGCAGTCGGCGACGACAACGGTGGCTATGGAATTTTCCCGGCCAACTTCAGCCGTTTCATCACCGTTGATGGCCAGACCGGTGAGGTTGCAGACTGGATGGTCGATGGCTACACCCCCGTCGCTGATCCGAACGACCCCGGCGCAGCCGGAGGTATCGGCGACAGCGCGATCACGCTCGAAATGGGCTCGCTCTATGACACAATGGCTCCCGGCGCGACCGGTGTACTTTGCACCGTGACTGTCGAAGGTGCCACGACTGTCAGCGTGACGACCAACGCCATGCGCGGCGGCGTTGTCATGGAAGATGCTACCGAAGCAACGGTACCGGATGCTGAGATCACGCTTGGTCCCGGCGAATGCTTCCCGACCGACAACCCGCAGTACGATGACTGGGTTGCCCTTGGCAAGCCCGACTGCTGGTGCTCCGAGTATCAGTGTGACGGTGACGCCGACGGGCAGGATTCAGGCTTCCCGGCCAGATTCCGCGTCTTCCTCGGCGACCTCGACATGATCGTCGCCAACTGGCAGAAGCGCGCCAACGATCCGACACTCGATCCGTGTGCGGATATCGACCACAAGGACTCGGGCTTCCCGGCCAGATTCCGCGTCTTCCTCGGCGACCTGAACATCGTTGTCGAGAACTGGCAGAAGCGGGATAGTGCTCTGGCAGGCGACTGCCCAAGGTAATAAGGTTTTGAGTTTGGAGAAGTGTTTGGCTCCACACGTCGTAGAGCCTCACACAAAAGGATTTCTTTAGACGTGTTTTCTGGAAGGAGAATGATGATGAAGAAGGTATTGATTACTTTGTTGGTTTTAGGTTTGGCTTCGTTTGCCAACGCCGGCATGATCCTCGGAGTCGGCGGCGAGCCGGCGCCTGCAGAGATCATGGCGAGCGATGTCGTTCAGGTTTGGGGCGTCGATACGGTACCGAATTCGGCCTCTCTGGTCGTTGGTGGTTTTGGCGATGTCACAATCACAGGCGCTTCGCTGGTTTACGGCGGCTCGCTTGGTGAGGTTCAGACGGCTGCAGAATACGCCGCGTTCCTCGGTTATGCCGATGCCGACGCACTGCTGGCTGATTTCGAGGCCTTTGGTCTTACCGGCATTAACGATCTGCTGAGCATCACGCTGGCGGATGGTGCGGTTCCCCCCGCATCGCTGGCTGGCCTGATGGTCGATGACATCACCCTTGGTGATGGCCTTGGCGAACTTCAGCTCATCGATGGTACGACATTTGAAGTTCTGCAGAGCGCCAACGTAGTTCCCGAGCCGATGACGATTGCGTTGCTCGGCCTTGGTGGACTGTTCCTGCGTCGTCGCAAATAAGTCGAAACCTGAGACTACGTAGAAATTGACTTCATCATAGAGGCGGTCAAGCAATTGGCCGCCTCTTTCTTTTTTCCTCGTCGCGAGTTACCGGACCTGCTATCCTATTGTTAGAAGTGTATGCTCTTTGAAAGCGTTGCGGACTGGTCTCAATTGGTTAGTTGTTAGCTGCGAGCCGTGCCGCCCCCCATGCAACCATCCGGCTACCCATAGCTGTCTCGCAAAGCGCCGGCAACCGACTGTCGCACGCCAGGGGGAACGAGAATGCCGCGGACACTACCCGTATTTCTGGTCATGGCCGTTGGCACAAACGCGCATGGCGCCCCGCTGCTGAGGCGACAAAGAACAAGGCCCGCCAGGTACTTCTCCCAACTGTCTCAGCGTGCGTGCCATGGTGATGCTCTCGGGTTTTCCTGTTGCCATCGGACCGATCCGGCCGCTACAATGACGCCGTGTCAGCAAGCCTGTGCGGCCCGGTACACGTTGCATGGTTCGCACACGCCCTTTTTGCCAAATGACGCAGAGACAAATTGCGACTGACAGAGGTGTGAGACTATGAACAACAAGCAAATTATGATCGTCATTTCGCTTGCCAGCATTCTCCTTGTCGCGGCCGGATGCCCCAAGGATACCGTACAAGAACCGAAGCCCGTCGAACCGTCGCCGAAGCTGTGGTTGCCGGACGAAGTGGCGGGCACGTGGCAGGCGAGAGAATCGCCGTGGCGCATCACCGTCGACCCCAACGGCACGATCACATCTGTCCTGCTCCCGATGGGTAACGTCATGGTGCGGCCGAACCACGTCACCAGAGTCGAAATGAAGGACGGCAGTTGGAGCACCTACGCCGCCGGCGATTTCGACCTCGAATACTCGCCTTCCGATAGAACGCTCTTCGTCACGGTCGTCATGGAAGACATCGACATCGTATTCATGCAGAACCAGATCAAAGGCCATAGCACGGACCGATTCGTCGGCCGGGTTTCGCAGGACGGACAGATGTGGACGGCAGACTGGATCACGCAGTTCGACTACGGGCCAAGGTTCCCGCAGGATCCGAACGACGTGTACGCTGAGATGCTCGTCTTCGAGAAAGTCGAAACCGAACCTCGAGACCTGGGCATCGAACCGGTGGACCCCAACGAAACGGAGGCGACCGAGTAGCACAAGGTGGCAACCGGATCGGGACGCTGCTTGCCTCAGTATTCGAAGTAGTCGACGCCGTCCTTGTCGGTACCCGGCCAGTCCAGGCGGATTGTCTTGGTCGCAGGCTGATAGACCCAGCCAAAATCCCCGGTCGCGCTACCCGGAAAGGACGCCGAATTGCCTATCATCTTGATCGTCGTGAGTTCGTTGAACGGATTCTCCGGCATCTCGGACATATATCGACGCACCGTCGTAAGCTGCGCAACAAAAGCCGATGCGCTGAGCGTTCCCAACGGATCGTTACTCTCGTAGCCCGGCGGAACTCCCCCGTTGCGGCTTGTATACAGCTCAATGGAACTCCGCAATATGCGCAGCCCTTCCTTGGCCACGGACGCCTTGGCATCGACCGAATAGCCGTGGAACTGCGGCACCACGATCGCGGCCAGTATCCCCAGCACAGCGACCACGATAATCAATTCGACAAGCGACGTTCCTGCTTTCATTGCCTCTGGAACAACTATTAACCTTCGATCCTGGCGGCCGGCATATAAACGTACCGGCCCCGCTGGTAGTATCGACCACCGATGGGAGCCGCTTGATCAGCAACCCGACTTATCGGACACAGCCCCGCCGGAGAACCTGCTCATTCGCCCCAAACGGCCGCGAAACGGTATTTCAGACTTGACAAAAAACCGTCCGACCCGCATTATATCGGTGGTTCTAAACACCCGCGGGCGTAGCATAGTGGTAATGCACTGGCTTCCCAAGCCAGCTATGAGGGTTCGATTCCCTTCGCCCGCTTCATGCGGTTAACCTCTCAAGATTCATGAAGAATGCGAAATATCCTAATCCGCACCTGCGTACCTTTAGCCGGCGCACAGTCGACAATCGTGGCGCCTCCCTGTAAGTGTCGACTTTGCAACACCTGCGCAGATGACTGCGTCTGGTCGGCCGGCACAGGGCGCGACAGGGCCGCCCGATTACAGGTCCGAAAACCTTATTGACACAGCCCGTCTAACTTGCGGACAATGTACTCAAGGACGACGTTCCCGCAATTGATGGCTCGTCCCGGCAAGGATAGCTGACAAGATGAAGATGTCCGCTCAGACAACAAGGAACAAGAAGGCTGAATCCCCGGTCGCCCCCCATGCAACGCGCCGCGGACCGTTCGCCATGGCCGCGATGGCACTCGTTGCTTTTGCAATAATCGGCGTCTTGCTCTACTACGCAACACGAACCTACGTCGTAGCCCGGGCGGAAGACCACATTGAAGAAATGCTCCTGCAGCACAAAGGGGTCCACCACTACATCCAGCAGAAGGCTCGCCCGGAATTGTACTCGCTGATGGAAGAAGGGCAAATCCCCCAGGATTTCTACTCCCCGGCCCTGTTTTCATCCTCTTATGCGGTTCGCAGTATGCACAAGTACTATAACGCCGAGCGGGAACTGGCCGGCCTGCCGCGTGTGTACTACAAGATGGCCGCGATAAATCCACGCAATCCCGTCAACCGCGCCGACCGACAGGAAGAAGCACTCATCGACCGCTTCAACACCAATCGCGACCTGAAGGAATATCGCGACGTAGTGACCATTGACGGAGAGAAGTACCTGTACGTGGCTATCCCGTTTCTTGAGAACACCGAACAGTGTCTCCGATGCCATGGAGACCGTACAGACGCACCGGAACCCTTGCAGGCCATCTACCCCGGAGAGGGCGGCTTCGGGGAGAAACTGGGGCAGATACGGGCCATTGAGTCGATCCGGGCCCCTCTCGGCAGGGAATTTGCACTGATACCGATTGTACTGACTTCCGGCGGTGCCGTGGGACTGGGACTGATGGCCCTGCTCGCACTGAATTGGAGATTGCGCGAAATGGTGCGGGCCCGCACGAAGCAGATAGAACAGCATACATCGGAACTTCATACAAGCGAACTCAAATACCGTTCGCTTATGGAGACCGCCGGAGATGCAATCGTCGTGGCCAATGCGCAGACCGGCATCATCGTCGATGCCAATGCTCAGGCCGAGAGACTCTTCGATCGCAAACGCTCGGAGATGCTGGGGTTGAACCAGACGATACTGTACCCGCCAACTGAGACAGGCCGATGTCGCATGATGTTCGTGGATTACGCAGATACAACGCACCCGCCAATCGCCGAATGCGAGGTGGTGGACAGACACGGCAAGCACATCCCGGTAGAGATCAACGCCAGCATCGTTCAACTCGGCAATGAAAAGCTGGTCCAGGGGATATTCAGAGACATCTCCATTCGCAAGCAGGCCGAACAGGAACTTGCTGAGGCCAGGTCGCTGCTTGTCGCCGCGGTCGAGCAGACCCCGGCCGGCGTTCTTATCGCTGACGCGCCGGACGTGAGGATCCGCATGGTCAATTCCGCGGCTCTTGGGATACGCGGTTCGTCATCTGAGGCCCTGACGGATATTCCGGTCGGTCTGCATCCGCGCAACTGGCAGACCTTCTACCCTGACGGCACTCCCTATGATCCCCGCGATCTGCCTCTCTCAAAGGCTGTCCTCAAAGGCCGGACCACCGTTAATGAAGAGGTAATAATCCGCAGATCGAACGGGGAGGACCGTTGGGTGCTGGCGAACGCGGCTCCCGTGAGAAACCCGGCGGGCGACATCGTCGCTGGAGTTGTCGTCTTCGCGGACATCACCGACAGAAAATACGCCGAGGATGAAATACACAGACTCAATGAGGAACTGGAGGAACGGGTCCGTCGACGCACGGCACAACTCGAGGCCGTCAACGACGAACTCGAGGCCTTTGCGTATTCGGTCTCACACGACCTGCGCACGCCCCTGCGAAGCATGGATGGGTTCAGCCAGGCAATTCTCGATGACTACAGCGACAAGCTCGACGACACCGGAAAAGATTTCCTGCATCGAATTCGAAATGCCAGTCGGCGCATGGGCCAGTTAATCGACGACATGCTCAAACTCTCGCGGCTGACCCGCAGTGAAATGTCATATCAACAGGTGGACTTGAGTCGCATCGCGGAGGAAATCCGACGGGAACTCCAGGCAACCAATCCCGAAAGATGCGTGGAATGGGTAATCACGCCGGGCGCAACCGCACATGGAGATGCCAGATTGCTGCGCATTGCGATGGCCAATCTGCTGGGCAACGCGTGGAAGTTCACAACCGGGCATGAGCGAGCGAGAATCGAGTTCGGCCTTGAAGAAAGGGATAGCGAGACGATATATTATGTCAAGGATGATGGCGCGGGCTTCGACATGGCATATGCAGACAAGCTCTTTGGGGCATTTCAGCGCCTCCACGGAGCAACCGAATTCGCGGGCACGGGCGTTGGACTGGCAACTGTTCAGCGCATTATCAACCGTCACAGCGGCCGGATCTGGGCCGAAGCCGAAGTGGAAAAAGGGGCTACATTTTACTTCACCCTCTGATGAAACGCCGATACACTGGGAAGAAGAACTGAATTCGGAGCAGAAAAGTGTCGCCAGAGAAAACGATTCTCCTTGTCGAGGATAACGACGATGACGAGACGCTGACGTTACGGGCCCTTCAGGCGAACAACATCTGTAACAAAGTGCATGTCGTCCGCGATGGCGTCCAGGCCTTGGAATACCTGCTGGGTTCGGATGCCGGAGGCGCAAAGCCGCGACCGCTTCCCGAAGTGGTTCTGCTCGATCTCAAACTACCCAGGCTGGATGGACTCCAGGTGCTCGAGCGAATTCGCGCCGAAGAGCGCACGCGTCTGTTGCCCGTGGTCATATTGACCTCCTCCAAAGAAGAAAGCGATCTGATCAAGGGGTATGAGAAGGGCGCGAATAGCTACGTCTGCAAACCGGTGGACTTCGACAGGTTTTGTGATGCCGTGCGTCAACTGGGCCTGTACTGGCTCGTTCTCAACGAGAAGCCGAACCGCACGAAGGAGCAGTAGAGTGGCACAGGACATCCGCATATTGATCGTCGAGGATAGCGAGGACGACGCCCTGCTAATGCTTCGCGAATTGCAGAAGGGAGGCTTCCAGATCCAACACCTGCGTGTGGATCGTGCAGAACCGCTTCGCCGGGCCCTCCATGAAGGTAAGTGGGACATCGTTATCGCAGATTATGCAATGCCGCACTTCAGTGGCCTCGAGGCGCTGCGGATCACGCGAATGCATGCCGGCAACATCCCTTTTATTCTCGTCTCCGGCAAGATAGACGAGCAGACCGCCGTCGAGGCAATCCGCGCCGGAGCGAACGATTATATAGTAAAGGACCACCTCCCCTTGCTTGGCCCCGCGGTGCGCAGAGAATTACGCCAGGTCGAGGCACGCGGCCAAAGGCGTCGAACGGAAGAGGCTTTGCGAGAGCAAGAGGCACGCCTTAGAAGCATCTATCTCGTCGCACCGGTCGGCATAGGACTGGTCTGCGACCGCATACTCATGGACGTCAATGACAGACTCTGCCGCATGACAGGCTACAGCAGAGACGAATTGACCGGTGAGAGTGCCCGCATACTCTATTGCACGCAAGACGAATACGAACGAGTCGGTCGAGATAAGTACAAGGAAATGCGTGAGGCGGGCACGGGGACTATCGAAACCAGATGGAAACGCAGGGACGGCACCGTAATTGACGTCCTGCTGAGTTCTACACCGCTGGATCCCCGGAATGACCGGGCAGGTGTCACGTTTACGGCGCTGGACATAACTCAGCGAAAACACGCCATCGAAGCCCTGGCTCGAAATGAGCATCTGCTCCGCACGATTATTGACTCGACAAACGACGCCATGATCTCCATAGATGCAACCGGTGCGATATGTCTGTTCAACCCGGCTGCTGAGACCATGTTCGGCTGGAAAAAGCGGGAAATGCTCGGAAAGACGCTGGACGTTCTAATGCCCGACCCATTGAGGACACAGCACGAAGAGTTCGTCCAGAATTACTTCGCCACGGGAAAACCGGACGGCGCCATAGGCAGAACATGTGAAGTGACGGCTCTGCGCAAAGATGGAACGGAGTTTCCAATTGCAATATCGCTTTCCGCCGCCCGGTGCAACGATGAAAAACTCGTGATCGCCATCGTACGCGACATCACTGAGCGAAAGCGAAACGAACGGCGAATACTGGAATACCAGACCAAATTGAAGAAACTCACGTCCGAACTGGTGCTCGCCCAGGAACGAGAAAGGCGCCGTATCGCCGTGGGTGTGCACGACCAGATAGGACAGAAAATGGCTTTGGTCAAGCTGCAAACGCAATCCGTAATGGCCGGCGTAGCGAATGAGGATGTCGTGACCTCGCTGAACAACACCTGCGAACTGATGGACCAGGTGGTTCAGGACGCGCATTCGCTGACCTTTGAACTGAGCAATCCCGTGCTGTACGAGATCGGTCTCGACGCCGCCATCGAATCCTGGCTCGGACAGCATGTAGAACACGGCTCAAAGCTCAAGTATAGCGTATCCTCCAATCCAACGCCCCTTCGGCCCGACATTAAGCTGCGCGTTATCCTCTTCACTGTCGTGCGTGAATTGCTCGCAAACGTCATCAAGTACGCCAGCGCCACACGCCTGACTGTACATATGGAGCACAGGGGCGCCGTGGTCGGTGTGGAGGTGGAGGATAATGGCGTCGGCTTCGACCCCGCCCAACTGGACCGTTCCGTGACCAAGAGCGGAGGCTTCGGCCTCTTTCACGCTCAGGAACGCATCGAGTATCTGGGTGGCACGTTTACAATTGACTCCAGTCCGGGAAAGGGCACCCGTATCAGGATCGAAGTGCCCCTGCGACAGGATGTCGTTTCCTGACAGAAAGGTATGGCTGCTATGCGAGTGTTGATTGCTGACGATCATGCAATTGTCCGGCAGGGCCTCAAGGCTCTGATTGAGAAGGAGCCGGATATGGAAGTAGTCGGCGAGGCCGAAAACGGCGAGCAGGCAATAGAAATTGCCCGGGATCTCGCCCCGGACATTATCGTCATGGATATGACTATGCCGCAACTCAATGGCATTGAGGCAACCAAGTTCATTCTTCGCGAGAATGCCGACATTCGGGTCATCGCCCTCTCCATGCATTCGAATCGCCAGATTGTCAAAGAAGCCCTCAAGGCGGGCGCCATGGCTTACGTGCTCAAGTCGTGTCTCTTCGATGAACTTTCGCGCGCGCTTCAGGCTGTGATGGCCGGCAAGAAGTTCCTGAGCCCGCAAATAGAAAGCTTGATCGCACAAAGCCAAATGAGCATCACCGAAGATGCACCGCAGAAAGTCGAACTAACGGCGCGTGAAAGGCAAATCCTGCAACTGCTCGTGGAAGGCCGAAGCGCCAAGGAGATTGCACAACATCTGGAAATCAGCCCGAAGACTGTCGATGCCGCCAGGCGGAGAATGATGAACAAGCTGGACATCACAAACCTCGCCGATCTGGTCCGCTACGCAGTACGCGAAGGATTGACATCCGTCGAATTCTGACCTTCTTCCAGTAGTCCATCCCCTTGTGTCCGCCGCCTTGCTGATTGTGTGAATTGCCGCCAAACCGATAAATAGCGGCGCACGCGGTCGGCCGGAACAAATTGACGTGCCCCCCCCAATCGCACCCGCAGGGCCGGTCAGTCGACGCGGATCCCCTTCTCCTGCAACCAGCGTTTCAGATCCCCCATTTCGCTGTTGAATATCTCTTTGTCGTAGTCTTCTTCGAGCTTCCGAATATTCGCCTCGAGTTCCGGCTGCTCGCGAACGATCGCGTCGATCTTCTTCTGAAAATCATCCCCCTTTAGTTCGATGTCGCTCAGGTCCGTCTGAATTCCGAGCATGCCCGCCAGACGCCGCGTGGTCGCCTCCACACACTTGGGATTGTGCCCCTCAACATACGCCGGAACGCTCGCCACAAGACTGACCATCTGCATGTCGCGCTGGGTGCAGCAACTCGTCAGATATGTCACAATGCTCGCCGGCCCCTCATACTCGGAAAAACTCACCCCGTAATGCCCGAACTTGTCTCGAACCACAGGGTCGGAAGCCGAGCAGAACAAACGGGGTTCACGTGTATGTGGAACCAGCCCGGCGACGCTGCCGATGAAGTAAATCATCCGAATGCCGATCTCGTCGCAAAGTGAGAAAATGCAGTCGGCGTATCGCTCCCACAACATATTCGGCTCTTTCCCGAGAAAAAAAACGACGTCATCGTCCGCATTATAGAAGAACTCATTGGACGGTGTTGCATAGAAACGAATGAGTCCCTCCTTGATCTTCGTGTGAGGACGAAACATCGCCGTCACTTCCATCATGCCGGGGAAGTTGTAGATGTAGAATCCCTCCGGATCGATCTCCGCAAACTTCTTGGCCCCGATCTTGCCCATCAGGCACTTGACGGTACCCGTCGACGCCTCGCCGCCGTCCATCCAGCCACTGAAAGCCAGCACAAGACGCGGCCTCTGCAAAGCCGGTTTCTCATAAAGCGTTAGTTTGTCGTCGGTCATGGCGACTCCTGAAAAACAAAACAACACCAGTCTTTCTACCATACTTCCGCCCTCTCTGCCATGCATTTCGCACGCCTTTACGGGACAACCCCGCCTCTGACCGCCCCCGGTCGATTCACCCCTCTCATTTGGCATTTGACGCCGGCAACCGCTGCCAATACTCTAATACACGCATATAGTCGGTATGCCCTGCATGCGAGGCCGAACTGCGGCGTCGCAGTAAGCGTACTATCGGCAGGTTCTCAAAAGGAGCAACACGATGACAAGAAGGATCAGTCCGTTTGAAATACTGACTATGGCCGAGCAGATCGAACAGCGTGGCGCGGATTTTTATCGAGATGCCGCCCATAACACAAACGACGAGCGATTGCGCGCACTTTTTCTCCAACTTCTGGACTGGGAACTCGACCACAAGAAGATATTCGCCCGGATGCGCCAGGAATTCCTTCAAGAACGCGAATCCAGGAGCAACTTCAACCCCGCCAGGTACATGACATCGGATCCGCGCAAACTTCGAAGCATGGCCGAGGCGGCGGCACCGGACCAACCGCCCGAGAGCATCGCCAAAATGACCGAAAAAGCCCAGGTCCTCCAACTTGCCCTCGGACTGGAAAAACGCGCGATCAGGTTCTACAAGAAACTGATCGAAGGTATCCGCAACGTACATGCGAAGAAGCGAATCAAAGCCATACTCGATGAAGAAGCCAAACATGTTGACATCATTACACAGGCGCTGGAGCAGGCTTGACACGACCGCCTTCGTCTGAGAATGCCCGCCATACAGCCCCGCCGTTGCACCTGCACTCGTTTGGGAGAAGAATCGTGTCCAATCAACAGAGCACACCCGCAACCGCACTTCTCATCAGCATCCTCACAGTTGCCTTGGCCTGCCCCGCCGTCGCCGAGCCGCCGCGTGGCTATTCCATCCCGCTAATCGACCTGGCGCATGAGACGCACAGACAGATTGTCGTCGATCGCGAAGCGGGCCAGTATCTGGGCCACCCCACCACGGTCCTGCTCGAAGACGGAAAGACCATCATCGCCGTATACCCGAAAGGCCATGGCCGCGGAGCGATCGTGATGAAAAAGAGCCCAGACGGAGCCCTGACCTGGTCCGAACGTCTGCCCGTGCCGGAGAACTGGGCCACATCGCAGGAGGTGCCGACGCTGTATCGCGTGGTGGACAAACAGGGCGTCAAGCGGCTTATCATGTTCTCCGGTCTCCATCCGATTCGCATGGCTCTCTCGCAGGACGATGGTGCCAATTGGACGCCGCTCAAGCCCATCGGCGATTTCGGCGGCGTTGTCGCCATGGCCTCGCTGGTTCGGCTCGCCGGCGGCGACTACATGGCACTGTTTCACGATGACGGGCGATTTCTGCACGGCGAGGGCAAGCGCGGCAAGTTCATCGTGTACAAGACTATATCGAAGGACGGTGGGCTGACGTGGGGCCCCCCTGCCATTGTGACTTCTCATCCGGAGGCCCATCTCTGCGAACCGGGCGCTATACGTTCGCCGAACGGCAAGCAGATCGCCCTGCTGCTGCGGGAGAACAGCCGGAAGTTCAATTCGTTTGTCACCTTCAGCAACGATGAGGGCAAGACCTGGAGCGAGCCGCGCGAGGTTCCGGGCGCACTGACCGGCGATCGGCATACGGCCAAATATGCGCCTGATGGCAGGCTGTTTATCTCATTTCGTGACACAACCCACGAAAGCCCCACAAAAGGCGACTGGGTCGGCTGGGTCGGAACGTATGAGGATATCGTCGAAGGCCGCCAGGGCCAATACCGCGTCCGCCTGATGGACAATACCAAAGGCGCCGACTGCGCCTATCCCGGACTCGAACTGCTCCCCGATGGAACCTTCGTTACAACCACCTACGGCCACTGGATCAAAGGCCAGGCCCCATTCATTGTCAGCGTCCGCTTCAAAATGGAAGAACTGGATCGCAAAGCTTCCGCCCAATAAGCGGCAATCGCAGTTGCGAGACATCACTCTGCGTATAGCTGGCATCCTCGCCCGGCGCATTACGGTGCCGCAGGACGGGTTCCGCTGCGAAAGGGTCAGCCGCGGATGATATCGGTGATCTTCATCAGCCGGGAAATGTTGTCCCTCTCCGCTTCGGCCAGTTTGTCGAAGATGTAACGGATGGTTTGCTGCAGTTCAGGGATCACGACGTGTTCGAGCACATTCACCCGCCGCCGCGTCATCTGCAGTTCGTTCGCAAGCAGCGAGGCCTGCTTCTCCTTCTCCGCCAGTTCGATCAGCATATCGAATGCCCGCTCCAGCGCCAGCAGCGCAACGTCCATTTCCCCCGAAGTCGTTGCATAGCCGTAGCAGATGATATTACCCGATATTTCCTTGGCCAGCCGCGGCACGCGAACGTTCATCACGTTGGCCAGCTCAAGCGTCAGATCAAACTGCGTCATCGGTACCGCCAGAGCCGCCTTGACATCCTCGGGCTCCATCGACGCACGAGCCAGCATGAAGCGCCGGAACGTCTGCAGCAACTCCTTCTCCACCTTCTCCCGCAGCGGTCTGATATCGCGCGCGACCTGGATCAGCTGCCGAGACAACTCATCCCGTTTCTCGCTGAGCAGTCGATGCCCCCGGCTGGCCAGCGCGACCCGCTTGCGAAGCCTCAACAGTTCCATTCGTGTTGCGTTGACGTTTGCCTGCATATTCGCTGCCCTGTGTCCTCAGATATCTGCGCCCGCGGATTCCCGGCGGTCCTTATTCCTCGGCCTTCTCCTCTGCCTCGCCGTCCGATTGCTCAGCCCCTTCCGCATCCTGGTTCTTGCGGAACTGCGGCATATACTTCTCGATCAGCTTGATGTCGATACGCTTGAGCTCCGCGTTTTCGAACATGCTGAGCAGTTCCCAGCCCAGATCGAGCGTCTGCTCGACCGTACGGTTTTCGTAGTAGTCCTGGGAGATATACCGGGCCTCGAACTCGTTGGCGAACGTCATATACTTCTTGTCCTCTTCGGACAGCGCCGCCTCGCCCATGATCGTCGCCAGTTCCTGGCACTCCTTGCCGCGAGCGTAGGCCGCGTAAAGCTGGTTGTACAAGTCGGCATGGTCCTCGCGTGTCTTGCCCTCGCCGATACCCTTATCTTTCAAACGCGACAGACTCGGCAGCACATCCACCGGCGGCGAAACGCCCTGCCGCTGCAGCGGACGCGAAAGAATAATCTGCCCTTCGGTAATATAACCCGTCAGGTCGGGCACCGGGTGCGTCTTGTCGTCTTCAGGCATCGTCAATACCGGCACCATCGTAATCGAACCCTTCTTGCCCTTGATTCGACCCGCACGCTCGTAGATCGTTGCCAGGTCCGTGTAGAGATAGCCCGGATAGCCCCGTCTGCCCGGCACCTCTTTCCTCGCCGCACTGATCTCGCGAAGCGCCTCGCAGTAGTTCGTCATGTCGTTGAGAATCACCAGCACGTGCATATCCAGATCGAACGCCAGATACTCGGCCGCCGTCAGGGCAAATCGCGGCGTCGCAATACGCTCGATAGCCGGGTCGTTTGCCAGATTCACAAACATAATGGCACGCTCGATAGCGCCGGTGTCATGCAGATCGTCGATGAAGAATTGAGCCGCTTCGAACGTAATACCCATCGCGGCAAATACCACCGCAAACTGCTCGCCCTCGCCGCGAACCGAAGCCTGGCGGGCGAACTGCGCGGTAAGCTCGTCGTGCGGCAGACCAGAACCCGAGAAAATCGGCAGCTTCTGCCCGCGAACCAGCGGGTTCAGTCCGTCGATCGTCGAAATGCCGCTCTGAATAAACTCGTTCGGATAGTCCCGGGCGAACGGATTGATAGGCATGCCGTTGATGTCGAGCCGCTTGTCCGGAATAATATCGGGACCGTCGTCCTTGGGAACACCCAGCCCCGAGAACACGCGGCCGAGAATGTCGGGCGAAACTCCCATCTCCAGCGGCTTGGCCAGGAACCGAACCGTCGTATCCTTCACGTCGATACCGCTCGTACCTTCGAACACCTGAACCAGAACCTTATCGTTTTCCACCTGGAGAATCTGGCCGTGGCGAATCGAGCCGTCACCGATTTCAATGTCGACGATGTGGCCGAACTTGGCTTCATCCACCATCTCGACCATCATCAGCGGGCCGGAAATGTCTGCTACTGTCTGATACTCTTTTATAGCCGGCATGTGGCACTCCTGTTTCGTAGCTCGCAATCTGTTTACGATACTGCGGCAGTCTGCAAGTTCTTCATTTGCTCTTCAATGGTCTTCCGGATCGTGCTGATCTTCTCGACCTCTTCCTGCGGAATATACTTCGCCCGGGCGATCTCCTCACGCACGGACAGCTTGAATATCTCGGCGGTGTCGACGCCGGCTTCGATGGCTTCCAGCCCCTGGGAATGGAAATGCATCACCGTCTCCAGCATCTCGTACTGCTTCTCCATCGACGTAAACGTGTCCACCTCGTGGAACGCATTCTGGTGCAGGTAGTCCTCGCGAAGGGAACGCGACGTCTCCAGCGCCAGTCTGTCTTTTGGCGACAGCGCCTCGGCACCGACCAGCCGCACGATTTCCTTCAACTCCGATTCCTGCTCGAGCAGTGCCATGGCCTTGCCTGCCAGGGCATCCATCTGCTCGCCGAGTTCCTTATCCTCGAAAGCGCCTTTGAGATACTGCTTATAGAACGAATAGCTGCTCAGCCAGTCGATAGCCGGGAAGTGACGCTGATACGCCAGTTCGCCCTTGAGCGACCAGAATACCTTCACCACGTGCAGCGTCGCCTGAACAACGGAGTCCGAAAGGTCGCCGCCGGGCGGGCTTACCGCGCCGATAATGGACAGCCCGCCGATTCGATCCGGGCTGCCGACGCACTGTACGTAACCGGCCCTCTCGTAGAACGCCGCAATACGAGCAGCCAGATAGGCCGGATAGCCTTCTTCCGCCGGCATCTCTTCCAGACGCGTCGAGATTTCACGCATCGCTTCGGCCCACCGGCTGGTGCTGTCCGCCATCAATGCGACCGTATAACCCATGTCGCGGAAGTATTCGGCGATGGTAATACCCGTATATACCGAGGCCTCGCGCGCAGCCACGGGCATGTTTGACGTGTTCGCGATCAACACTGAGCGCCGCATCAGAGGCTCGCCCGAACGCGGATCTTTGAGTTCCGGGAATTCCGTCAGTACGTCGGTCATCTCGTTGCCGCGCTCGCCGCAGCCAACATAAACAACCACATCCGCATCCACCCACTTGGCCAACTGATGCTGGACGACCGTCTTGCCGGTGCCGAACGGACCGGGCACGCACGCCGTACCGCCCTTGGTAATCGGGAAAAATGTGTCGATTACCCGCTGACCCGTCACAAGCACGTTCTTCGGAGCCAGACGCTTGGAAGTATCCCGCGGTTCACGAACCGGCCACTTCTGCATCATCTGAATCGAGACTTCCTTGCCCCCCTCGTCCGCACAGACGGCCACCGTCTCTTCTACGGTGAACTCGCCTTCGGAGATATTCTTGATCGTCCCCGACACGCCCGGAGGTACCATAATCTTGTGCACCATCAGCGTCGTCTCCTCGACCTCGCCGATGATATCGCCCGCAACGACCTTGTCTCCGTCCTTGACCGTCGGCTTAAACTGCCATTTCTTCTCCCGGTTCAGACCCGGCGCCGCGCTACCGCGGCTCATGAACTGACCTTCCACATCCACAAGAGCGTCCAGAGGCCGCTGGATACCGTCGTAGATACTCTCGATCAGACCGGGGCCGAGTTCGACGCTCAGCGGCGCTTCCGTATCCTGCACCGGTTCGCCCGGACCAATGCCCGTCGTCTCTTCGTACACCTGGATCGAAGCCCGATCGCCGTGCAGTTCGACGATCTCGCCGATCAGGTTCATCTTGCCCACACGCACAACGTCGTACATCCGTGCGCCGGTCATCCCCTCGGCAACCACAACGGGGCCTGCAACCTTGACGATTCTGCCTTGTTTGGTCTCACTCATATCTAAACCTTCTTTAACTGTTCTGCAAAATGTCTATACCGGTGGCCATCTTCAGCGTCTCCCCCAGCATCCGCGTGGCATGTCCTTCAGATTCCGTCGTAAACGGCACAACAACAACGCACGGCGTCGCGGCTTCCTTGCGCGTATCGAACACCTCTTGCACAACCGGAGCGATATTCTCCGCCACAACCACCAGCGCATATTTATCTTCGATCAACTTGCGGGCGATGTCTTTCATCTGCTCGTGCGACGATTCGACCGCAAACGTATCGAGCCCGAGTGCCGCAAACGGCATCACAAAATCAGCATCACCTAATACTGCAACTTTGCCTTCCATCTGATTATCCTTTGCCAGGCGTAACGCGATCGCGGATCAGTTTGATCTCCAGCAGGTTCTTCTTTGCGGTCAGGATCAGCCGCACCGTGCGGATTTCGTGCTCGACCCGCAGCAGGTAGGCAATCACAGGCTGCAAACCGGCCGTTATGTACTCGGTCGACCGAAGAAACCCGAGATGGTATTCATCGCAAAGCTGTTCCAGTCTGAGGAACGACTCGTTGGCCGTCACGTATGTGGCGCCTGCCTCCACGACGTGCTGATACGGCGTCGCCATGAACAACGATCCCAGCGTGTCATAGCCGCCGCCGATACCCGCATGGAAACGGTCCACATCCACAAATCCGCCTGCGAGATACACGTCGCGCCGATCCAGATCCATCAGCTTCATACGCATCATCGTGCGTATATTGGTCAGATCGATTTGGATTCGAAACAGATTCGAAAGAAAGATCGAATCGAGCCGCTCGGCAGCCTGCAACTGTTGCTCGGCCTGCACTCTGTCGATCGCGTAATCGATCTGCCGAATGTCCTTGTTTTCGTAATAGGCCAGAATTCCCTCTTCGGCCGCCTGCTGGATCGGTTCGGGCATTAAGTCGTAGTTCTCGCCCTCAAAAACATCCTGGAGCACATCGGGCGGAACGTTGCCCGCGTCGCTGTAATCCGTACCGATCGGCCTGTCAAGCACCGCTCGGCGCACCGCCAGACGCAGGTTCGCGTAATCAATCCGGCCTTTGAGAACCGCGGCGACCTCCTCAGGGACCAGTTGCTCGAACAGTCCCCGCACCGCTCGGCGCCGTTCGAGCAGCACCGTTTCCATATCAGCCCCGCTCGACGGCATCGCATAGGCGGTGCCTGCAAGCGCCGCAACCGCCGAGTCCAGATCCGGCGCATCAATCATCTCCGCAAGCGTCGCGTCCGAAAGCATCTCCGTTTCCAGTGTACGCACCTGCGCCGCCTCGAACGTGTAGGTCCAGTCGTCGGTCCCTACCGTCGGGTAGTCGTAGAAGTCATAGATTTCGTACTGCATTTGCGCCTGCATTTGACTGCTTCTCATCTGTTCCCGCCGTCGCCGAACAGTTCCTTGCTCAACTCAATTTCCAGTTCGCCGCGCGACTGGCCGACCAGTACGTCGGTCGTGACATTGGTCTGGATTCGACCCCGCCGGAGAATAAAGCCGCCGCCGAGTTGGTGCCGCTCGCTGGAGAGCTTCAGACCGCCTTTGTCCTGCTCTTTCAGCATCCCGTTGACCTCGTCGATCAGTCCCTGGTCGAGACGGGAGTCGTCTTCGCCGGCAATTACCTCCTCGTTTCCGGTTTCTACGGCCTCGCTGAGCAGCCGCTTCATCAACTGGCGGTACTCGTCGTCAGGCATCTCTCGAAGCTGCCGACGGCTCCGGGCAAAAATATCGTCGAGAATGCGCGTCTTCTCGCTCAGATAAGCCTTTCCGGCGTCCATGCGAGTCATCGCCAGAATCTGGGCCTTCTCCGCCTCTGCCGCCTGTTTGGCCAGTTGCTGCGTCTGCTCTTCATAGCGGGATATCTCATTGTCGAACTTCGTCTGCTCGGCGGCCTGCTGCCGCTCGGCGCGTTGACGAATCTCGGCCGCCTCGTTCTGCGCCTCGGTAAGGATCTTGTCTATTACCTGTTGAGGTTCCATAATCGAATCCTGCCTCTGAAGGTTGCCATGCTCCTGGTTCTCGCCGCAGCGATTATTGCGGGAAAATACCGCCCAGGAGAATGATAAACATGGTGATCAGCAGACCAAGCACAGCGTACACTTCAACCAGCACCGCGTAAACGACACCAGCCTTGAACGCCATCTCAGGACGCTTGGCCGCCATCAGAATGCCGCCCGCACAGACGCGCCCCTGATGCATGGCGCTGAGCAAACCGGTTACGGCGATCGGCAGGCAGGCACCGAAGACCTGGAGGCCCTGCACCCAGCTCAATACGTGCACGCCGCCTTCACCGAACAAATTCATGTTCAGCAGAACGAGGAAGCCCGCGAGAAAGCCGTAGAAGCCCTGTGTACCCGGCAACACCACCATGATAAAGTTCAATCCATACCGTTCCGGCTTGTCGGTCAGAACGCCTGCCGCACTCCGACCGGCGGTACCAATACCTATCGCCGAACCAGCACCGGCCAGAAACACGGCTGCCGCTGCCCCAATAAATGCCAATGCATTACCTAAACCTTCCATATGCCTGCCTTTCCTAACTTTGAATTCGCATCCGTATACAGCGTTCCACTATTTCCTGTCTGTTACGAGTTCTCCGGCTCAGTCTCGCCGGCCACGAATACATACTTGTTTCTAATCTGCATGGGCTTGAATTCCCTGCCCCCACCTTCCAGGAACTTGGGGAAGAATTCCACATATTGCAGTCGAAGCGTATGCACGAACGCGCCGAGCGCGTTGATCACCAGATTGAAGGCATGCCCGCCGACGAATACCAGCGGTGCCAAAATCCAACCGACCCACGGAATATCCAGCGATACCTTGGTCATAACGTTAACGGCCATGCCCAGTCCCGCAGTGGCCATCCCCAGCGCCATCAGTCGCAGGTAGCTCAATACATCGCCGAGAAAGAAGATCGTGCTAAAGAGACTGTATGCCCCCATGCCGATTCGCCCGCCCCAGCCCCCTTCGCGATGACTGAACAGAAAAATCAATACGGCCGGCACTATCGCCACCCAACCGAAAATCGTGCCTAATGCCGCCGGTATTGCACCGGCTTTGGCGAAACCATACAGCACAATCGAATTGAGCATGATCAGCCACGTCAGATGGTCGAAAACCGCCGCCGTGTAGTTGCGCTGCCGAAGGGCGTGAACGAACCCGATTGTAACGCCGAAGATGATCTGCAGATAGCCGAGCGCCAGCGAAAGGATGAAGAATTTCATCGGATCCTCGAGCGGATCGAACCACATCACCGCCTCACGAACACCCTCCAGCCCAGGCACGAACTGCTGAATACCGTCTCCGAACCATCCACCGGTAACAGCACCTGCTACGACCGTCAACGCCGACGAGATGATCAGCAGCCAGATCAGTTTGGTGTCGCTGCGCATCTTCACCACCAGGACCGCCAGAATCGCAACCAGAATCAAACCGTAGCCGGCGTCCGTCAGACAAAGGCCGAAGAACAGCGCAAAAAAAGGCGCCAGAAAGGCTGTCGGATCCAACTCGCGGTGGCCCGGCATCCCGTAAAGGCGGGTAACCACCTCGAATGGGCGGACCGACTTGCGGTTCTCGATCTCAACCGGTGGCTCCTCGTCCTCGCCGGGCGTAATCTCGTCAATCCAGCAGGCTTCGAACCCGCCGACAATCTCGCGCAGCCGCGCAAGATTCCGTCGCTTGATCCACCCTTCCAATAACACGGTGCGCTCGGTCACCGGCGCCGCGGCGCGCATCTGTTCCCGGCTCAAAAGGTTGCTGTAGTGATCGTACAGGATCTGTAATGACAGCCGCTTGTCGGCCAATTCGTCGATCTTCCCACGCAACTCGTTGATCGTCGCACCCAGTTCTTCGTATCGCTGTTCATGGTCCGCCAGAATCTCCTGCACCGTCCCGGTCATACCCTCGAAGCTGACGGCCTTGAAGTCCGCCGCCCGCAGTGTCTTCTGCACGTCTGCGAGCGATTCGCGCAGGCTGACGATCAGTACCGCCCGCGAAGAATCTGCCGTTCCGACCGACTCGACCACCGCCTCTCGCTCTTCCAGCTCGCTGCGCACCGACTCCCATGACTGCTCGGGAATCAGACCTGTCAGGCATTCCACGCTGCCAAGCTGGCCCAACTGCTCGACCGGCGTCTCCAGCGACTCCCAGGGAGGCAGCATCTCCAGCACCGCCTCGACGTCCTTGCGCTCATTTACCACACGGTCCATCTCGGCGCGCACCTGCTCGACCTTTTTGAGCGTCTCCAGGGCCTCCTGCCCGTCGACCACGCCGGTGTACTGACCGGCCGAAATTTCATGCTGCGGCCGCAGGAAGTTCGTATTGTCCGAGCGATGATCATTCAGAAAATCGATCGCCTGTCCAAGACGACCCACCATTTCCTCGAGATCGCGCGGTCGCTTGCCGTCGGCGCCCAAATCCGGCCATTGCTTGGCCAATGCAGCCGCCTGCGCATCCATGATCTCCACCAGACCGACTCGCTGCAGAGCCTCCATCAAGGGAGACACCTGCGACCGATGGCAGACTATCAGGACTTTCGCCATTTCCGAAATGGCCATATATCAGCCTCTCACATAACTAATGACACGGTTGACTGCGTCACCGATTTTGCCTTCTGTGTCCCGCTGAAGCGCGTCGCGACGCTTGTCTGCCTCGGCCTTCAACGCGGCGGCTTCTTCCTTCCCTTCTTCACGCGCCTGGGCCACGGCCGCTTCAATGGCCTCTCGACGCCGTTGCTGGGCCTCGGCCTCCGCCGCGGCCCGTTGTTTGCGGGCCTGCTCGGCGATCTCGCCGGCCTCGATTCGCGCCCGCTCCACAATCTCGTGTGCTTCCGTCTCAGCCTGTTTGATCTTCTTGATCAGTTCCATTTGCGTGCCTTTTTGCTTTTGACCACAGAGGCTTCTCTCTATATATAACACATTCCCACGACTATGCCCCCTTTTTCCCCCAGGCGGCGGCCACCGCATCCGCGATGTGCCTGTGAACGTCCCTGTCGAGAATATCAGGTAATAGCTCCCCTTCGCCTGCCAACTCCGCAATCCGCCGCGCAGCCGCAATCTTCATCCCCATCGTGATATTTGTTGCCCTCGCATCGAGCGCACCGCGAAAGATGGCCGGATACGCCAGCGCATTATTGATCGCACGGCCGTCCGCGGCAATCGCCGCCCCGGCTGCAATCGCATCCTCCGTACTGATCTCGCCGACAGGATTGGCCAGAGGCAGCACAATAGGCTCATTCGCCATCGACGCGACCATCTCCTTGCTCACCATATCCGGCCGCGAAACGCCGATAAACACATCCTTGCCCCGAAATCCCTCCGCCAGCGTCCCTTTTTCGTTCTTCTTGTTCGTTATTTCGGCCAGCTTTGCCTTATACGGATTCATGTTGTCGGTCCGACCCGGATAAATCGCCCCCTTCGAATCGTAAACAACAATGTCCTGGAAACCGAAATCCAGCAGCATCTCGCTGATCGCAATCCCCGCCGCTCCGGCACCAAGCATCAGCACCGTGCAATCCTGTTGCTTCTTACCCGTTTTCTTGAGTGCACTGATCAGCGCCGCCAGAACAATCGTCGCAGTTCCATGCTGATCGTCGTGAAAAACAGGAATATCGAGCCGCTCGATGAGTTTCTGCTCTATCTCAAAGCACGCCGGTGCAGCAACATCCTCCAGTTGAATCGCCCCGAAGCCGGACGAGATGCGCACGACCGTATCGACAAATTCGTCCGGATCTTTGGTATCTATAAGAATAGGAACGCCGCTGATGCCCACGAACTCCGCAAAAATAGCCGCCTTGCCTTCCATAACAGGCAATCCCGCCAAAGGCCCGATATCGCCCAGCCCCAGAATAGCCGTGCCGTTGGTCACAATCGCTATGCGATCGCAAATCCCCGTCCACTGCCATGCGGAAGCCGGATCTTTCTCAACGACCTTGCAAACCGCCGCAACGCCCGGCGTGTACAGCATCCGCAAATCCGTCTGAGAGCGAATCGGCACCCGGCTGAGCATCTCGATCGATCCTCGCCGATGTATCTCCAGAATATCATCCTGCACATCGACAATTTCCGCCCCCTCCAGATCGCGTATCGCCGAAAGCACCCCTTCAAGCTGCTGTGCATTCGTAATGTACAGCGTAATATCGCCGAGCATATGCTCCGGCTCCGCCTCGACCATATCGATTGGACCGATGTTCGCCCCGGTCTTTCCAATCGCCGTACACAACGCACCCAGCATCCCCGGCTTGTCGACAACCCTGCATCGCAGCGTATGTGTCTGGGTCGCCGAGTAACGTTGCTGCCAACTTGTCCCTTTTAGTTCGATCATGGCTTAGACTATGCACCACCGCCATAACTCTATCCAGTTGCGGGTAGTCATACCCCCGAGACGACATGCACCTGAAACTCCCACGGTGCGAAAAGACCGGTATTCTATGGCCGCCTCTATTCCCTGTCAAGCATCCATTCGAGAATCCCGCCGGAAAACCCCTCCTGCAGTTGTACCTCGATCCGCAGCGCCTCGGTCTGCACCGAATCAAATGTAACCGTGTTGAATCGATCCCTGGCCGTGCCGTACGCCGAAGCATTGCTGACGGGTTTCCAGTCTTCCCCGTCCTTATACAGAAGTCGCCACGATTCGGGCGTCCGACAACCCCCGCCGGGCACATCATCGAACCAGTACACGCCGCATTCGCTCACTTCACGCGGCTTGCTGAAATCGTATTGCACCCACTCAGTGCCCCCCTTCCGAGGCCACCAGGTAAATCGAGGCATGCTCTGATCGTTGGAACTCTCGGGCGGCAAACCGTCGCTGAGCGCATCGACGGTATCGCCGCTCCAGCAGTGTGAAGCCGAAGCAGGCAGAGAAGGCTTGGGTCGAGGCGGCTCTTTCCATGGATGTGCATCAGCCCCTGATCCAATCGTCGGAAAAGCCGATATCCGAAGCCGTGCACAACCCATCGGGATCAGTGTAATCCCCTCGACCGGTTCCGCTGACTTGGCCGGACTTGGCTGCAGCGCCCCCACCAACCCCAGATGGTCCATTTGCCACGCCTCAATTCGCCTGCCCCGGGCCTTGAGCATGAGCGGTGCGGCATTGGGCTCGAATGGCTGGTGGTCCTCCGGCCACGAACCCCGCTGAACTGCGAACGAAGACGCCGGGTTGTCCTCATCCAGTACCAGTCCGTAGTTCCACGGCGTCGTCGGATGAATCTCCCAGGCCGGCCAGTCCTCCGTACCGCCCTGCCGAACATACCGCTCGCCGATCTTCAGCGAGTATGTCAGCGGGCCGCGATGAATTGAGACGCTGTCATGATTATCCTCCCACTTCTTGATCTCTATCTGCATCGGCAGGTCCAGTTCGACCACCTCGCCGCCCTCCCACTTCCGATCGATCACGATATACGCTCCCGAATCCCCGGAAAACGAATGGCTCCTGCCGTCGATATCCACAGTTGGCCGTTCGCACCAGCCGGGAATGCGCAGGTACAGCGGAAAACGAACCGGCGCCGTCACCGCCACCGTCAGTCGAATCGTGCCGTCAAAGGGATATTGAGTTGCTTCTGCAATTGTGACCGTCGCCCCTGCGCCGACTTTCGCCTCCACCTCGCATGGCGCATACAGCACAGCCGCAAGCCCGTTATCAGGCGTCGCCATCCACAGCCGCTCGGCATAATATGGCCAGCCGTGCCCCACGTTGTGCTGGCAGCAACGATGCCGGTGTGGATCGAACAGCAGCATCGGACCGCGATTCTGCAACCCGGGCGACTTGTTCCCCGCATCGCACAGTGTCATGTTCGGCGCCGTCAGATAGTGCAGTGCTTTCAAATCCGCTGTCATCGACGCCGGCAGCGAATTGAACGCAACCTCCTCGCAGCGGTCCGCCCATTTTACATCACCCGTAACACCGAACAGCATCTCATGCGAAAGCATGAATTCGACCATCGAACAGCTCTCAGCCGCCTGACGCGGGCCCGTGTAGCCCTCTCGACAGTTCTCATCCGCACCGAACATGCCGCCCGGCACCTGGCCGTATATTCCCATGACCGTCTGGTAATCCCGCTCGCTCGCTTCGAGGTGCGCCGGATCCTTCGATTGCTGATAGAAAATGCCCGGCCCGCGAAAACACTGCGTGATATTCACTCCGTGCCAGTTCGCAACCCCGCTCGTCCAGTCGGCCGTATTGCGATGCACCTTTTCCGCCAGATCGAGCAGCCACTGTTCGCCCGTCCGATTGTACAGCCAGTAAACGCTCGCCAGATTGTCGCTTGCACGTTGTTGCTGCCAGAACGGCCGAAGGAAATCCTCGTCCGGGACCGTCGTCTGCCACTGGAAATAGCGGCGCATCAAATCCAGGACCCGCCCGTCGCCGGAATACTCATAGTACGACTGCAGCGCATTGAGCATAATCATGTTGGGCCAGATATCCGGTGTGCCGTCAACGCGCGTCAGGTTGGACCGCGGCCCGAACCAGCCGTCATCCCGCTGGCTTGCAATGGTCGCTTCGATCCAGACCCGCGCCTCGTCGATGATCCGCCTGTCGCCCAGCACGTACCCCGTATCGCCGAATCCCTTGAGCCAGTACGGCACTTCCTCCCACGGACTGTGCCCTTCGCCTTCCGAACTCAGCCAGGCGTTGTCGTCTTTGACCAGAAAGCGGCTGATTTCAGTCAAATGCCCGATGAAGCCGTCCGCCTGAAGCTCGAGCTGTCTCCGTACCCACCCTTCCGGGCGAATCGCCCCAATCGGCAGCTTGATAAACGGACTCGCCAGCAAAGGCTCCCGATTGCCCACGTAATAGTCGCTGCTCCCGGACATATCAGGTTTGTCCACCATAGCTACCCGGCCTCCATTGCATCCCAGACAGAACAGCAACACTATCCAGATAAGCACCAATGTCATCCTGTTCATCGTACGCTCCCGTTGGTTGACGAAATTGCAGAAACATATCTCTGGTCACTCTGCGAACAATCCACTCCGTTCTCAAGCGCCCTTTGTTCGCACCGATACAAGGCTGCCCTGCGGCTTTCCTTCCTACGCCGGCCCGGCAGATCCAGCGAATTGAACCACAAAAACCCGGCCAACTCAAGGACGCAATCTAAGCACGATACGTTCACATCTTCCGAAAGACGATATCCACCCTAAGCATGCTGGCACGAGAAACAGCCTATCTCGTTGACCCGGCCTTCCTTATGCGGTCGAGCTCCGCGGCCAGCTCATTCACCATTTCCGGCTTCTGATCGGCCAGGTTCCTGCTCTCGCCCGGGTCGTCCGCCAGATTGTAAAGCTGAGGCTTCACATTCTTGAAAACACCTCGCCCGCCCCCGGACCAGGCCTCCGGCGTACTGTTATCGATGTACTTCCATGGCCCTCTCCGCAGAGCATGCATGCCCCGGGCGTCCGCGGTCACCATGGAAACCCGATGTTGCTTCCTGCCGGATCCGAGCAGGCTGGAAAGAAAACTGAAGCTGTCCGGCGCTGTCTCCCTGGATTCGGGGAGCCGACCGCTCGTAACATCGCAAACGGTCGCAAATACGTCCACCATGTTGATCATATCATTGCAAACCGAACCGGCCTCCACCTTTCCCGGCCACGACACAATGAAAGGCACCCGCGTACCGCCCTCCCAGATGGTATGCTTGTCGCCGCGCAAGTCTCCGTTGATCTTCAGGCCGGCTTCTTGCGCCTGAATCTCCGGCGCCCCCGCCCGGTTCCTGGGAATCTCGCCCCCGTTGTCGCTGGTAAAAATGATCAGCGTGTTGTCCTTCAAATTCATGTACTCCAGTGTCTGGACAATCCGCCCCACGCTCAAATCCAGATCCTGAATGAAATCCCCATACGGCCCGCAGTCGCTCACCCCGCGCATGGCGTCCGAAGGCGTAATGGGATGATGCACCGCCACCGCCGCAAAATAGAGAAAGAACGGCGTCTGTCGGTCCTGCCGCTTGAGCCAGCCAACGGCCCTGTCCGTCAAATCCTCCATGACATCCTTGTTCACCCGTTGCGGTGCGTCGTAACCTCGGTATGGAGGACCGTAAAAGGTGCGCGAATAGGGGTGCATCTTCCGGCTTTTCAGCCCGTAGATCCGCTCGTTCTCAATATACACGCCATGCATGTCCCCGTGGTTTTGCGGCACGCCGAAATGGTAGTTGAATCCCAGATCCAAAGGCCCCGGCGACAGCTTCCCGGTAAAATCGACCTTCGGCCCCGTACCGTAGCCCAGATGCCATTTGCCGATAGCCGCGGTGCGATATCCGCGATCCTTGAGCCAGTCGGCAATCGTATGTCGGTCCGGATCCGGCAACAGCGGATCGAGCGGATTCACCACGCCGGATTTCAGCGGCGACCGCCAGGGATAACGGCCGGTGAGCAAGCCGTAACGCGTGGGCGTGCAGATCGACGCCGGCGTATGCGCGTCGGTGAACCGCATGCCCGCTTGCGCTATCCGATCGATCTGGGGCGTGCGCACAAGGTGGGTATCCGCCCCGTACGAATTGGCGCTGCCGTAGCCGAAATCATCGGCAAGGATAACAACAATGTTCGGCCTCTCTCCGGACGGCTTGTCCTCCGCAGCCCTCACCGGGACAAAAAGCCCCCGCGCCAGCACTAACCCTGTCACTATCAGCAGGCAAGTTTTCATCTGCATAAGCCTTTCACATATGGAATATGAGATATTCTCTAACCTGCATCGTAGCCCAATCCTTGGTCCAGTTCAACGATCTTGACGCCGCAAGTCGCTCAATATCACCGTCGGAGATGCTCCAGGAAAGGGGCCGGCAGATAAGCCGTAATTGGTCTTCGCATCCGCCAGCCGCCGACTGCCTGTCGTCAGGCGAAATGAGAGTGCGAATCAGACGATGGGCAGCGTTGCGACGCGGGACTACACGCACCTCAGCACAAGAATCGCCTTACACTGTCGGCGCACGTATCAGTTTCCGTCGAATATGCCCGGATAGACAGTCAGAGAACCTGAGAACCCGCTGCGCTCACTCGCACGCAGTCGCCAGCCAGTTCGCGGCCGCCGCCGCCAGGTCGTCCCCCCGTACCGTTCCATCGCCGCTCAGATCGACCTGCCCGCATTCCCCGCAATCCGCTTGCCCCCAGAAAATCCCGAACACCGCGATATCGAGAAAGTTCACGCGCCCGTCGGCGTTCACATCACCCTGCAGCGGCCGACCCTGGAACAGATAAATCAGGCCGTCGCCACCCCCCGCGAGCACATCCCGATACACATCATCCGTCCAGTAGCAGACAAAAGGCCGCGATCGTGCCACACCGGGCAGGTCTATCTCAACTCCTTCAGATTCGACCGCCTCGAATTCCGCAAACACGGGTGATTCGAAAGTGCCGACGTTCCGTGCAATGTGAATCCGCCCGTACGTATCCCCGCACAGCAGATCCGGCAACCCATCACAATCGACATCCACTACCTCCGGACTCGAACGACTCCCGACATCTACCTCGCCCGTAGTCGTCCGGGCAAATGTCTTGTCAACAAAATCGGGCTCGCTGTCTGTTCCCTTATTGAGAAAGATATGGATCTTGCCGTCAATTGCCCCCGACACGATATCCCGCTTGCCATCCCCATCATAGTCAACAAGCGTCGGCGTCGCCCTGCTGCCAATGTACATCTTCACCTTGGAACCCGCCAAGCCCATCTGCACAAAGGCCCCCTCATCGAATGCCGGCGCCTCATCGCTGCCCACGTTTAGATAAAGCCGCACGTACCCCACCGACTCCCCGATCAAGAGATCCTTGCGATCATCTCCGTCCCAGTACACCACCCGCGGAAAACACCCCATACAACCTGAACCCGTACACACAAGGTCCGCCCCGCCGGACTGCACGTAGAAAAAGGAACTGAACGCGGGATTCCCGCTCTTGCCCGAATTAAGATACACCCGCACCTTCGCCGGATACGTCCCGCTGCCCTGCCCGACGATCAAATCCTCCATGCCGTCGCTGTTCCAGTCCGCCAGCGAAGGCACCGAATAACCGGGCACCGCAATCGCATCCCCATCCGCCTGCACCAACTGCTCCGCACGAAAATCGCGCATCCCCCCGACCGTCGCAGCCGGATAGATCAATAGCAGGCAGGCGCCAGCAACCGCCAATAGCTTCAAATAGGCCATACCAATCCCCTGATGTGCCCACTTCTCTCTAGGATTCGCCTTCGCCCCAGATAAGACGACCGATCCATACACCCTCCGTGACCTTTCACTATTTTAACAAATCATCTCCGCCAGGTCAAACACCCACATACCTCGCAGACTACATGCGCTCCGTCCCGACCGTTCCGTCTGCCGCCGCCTCACTTTACAGCTTCCCCGCAAAACCTATAATGGATTTAGTAAATTATGCCACAGCACAATAAATATACGTTGAATGCCCGCCTGGAATCTGCTGGTCGCAATGATAGACATGGCGTTTGGAAATGTTAAGTGTTCGCAGCCATACGGAGAATAGATGGACGCCCCAGCCCCGACATGCAATGACAACCGCATTACCGAACTGACCATCACCATACTGTACGACAACAATCCCTGCGCCGCGGATCTCGAACCCCAGTGGGGCTTCTCCGCCCTGATCAACGGCCCCGAAGAAACAATCCTGTTCGATACGGGCGGCGCCGACCTGCTGATGCACAACATGCACAAACTGCACATCGATCCCCACACGATCGACGCCGTCGTCCTATCCCACTTCCACTGGGACCACACGGGCGGTCTTGACGCCTTCCTGAGCGCAAATCCAAACGTCCGCGTCTACGCACCGGCGTCCTTTCCCAGCGAGATCAAAGACCTCGTTCGCAGCCGCCGAGCAATTCTGCACCTCGTCGATCGCCCCGCGGAAATCTGCGCATCCGTCCACTCTACCGGCGAATTAGCCGGGCCAATCCCAGAACAATCTCTCGTCATCCGTTCCGCCCGCGGACTGATCGTACTGACTGGTTGCGCGCACCCCGGCATAGCAGACATCATCGAAAAGGCCGGCAGCCTGTGGCCCGACCGCATTCTGCTGGCGATGGGCGGCTTCCACCTCAAAGCTGACACCGAAATCCGGATCGAGCGTCTCATTGCAGCTTTCAAAGAAATGAACGTTCGCTATGTCGCGGCTACACACTGTACGGGCCCAACCGCACGGCAGCTCTTCCAGAACCACTACGGGCCGCACTGGATCCCCGCGGGACTCGGCAGCCGAATCCGTCTCAGCGACCTGAAATAGCAAACTGCTTATTGCCCCCGAGCCCGCATCCGCTTCCTGATATTTCGCATCTGCACGTGCAGAAAAACCAGGTACGCAAAATAAATCACCCATGCCGCTGTAAATGCAATCGCAAGATCACGCATAACACATATCCTCACGGCCGCCGCCTGCACGGCCCGCCTTCATTCAAACCATTTCATCCATTTGCATCCGGCTCTCAAACATCTCTGTCCGCAACCAGATCAGCCCGGCCGCCAGCAACAACGTTCCCAGAATCGCCACACCGAAAGTCGCACTCTGCCATCCCGTCTCGAACCCCGCCGAAGGCCTGTGTATATCCTCGACGAAACGCGCGCTGATATACACCAGCGGCACGTCGATAAACGCAATAATCCCGAACACCGCCGCTACACGTGCGCGTTTGATCCGCTCGCTGAAACTGTTCCGCAAGAGCACGTACGCTGCGTACAAGAACAGCAGCATCGCCGAACTCACCAGCCGCGGACTTATCGTCCACCACACACCCCACGCTGCATGCGCCCAGATCGAACCCGTCACATTCAGCGAAACCGCAAAGAGCAGCCCGACCTCCGCTGAAGCCGCCGCCACGTGGTCCCAGAGAGGCCTGTACCGAATCAGGCACACGATGGAGCACACGAATACAACGGTGAAACAAACCAGCGCCGAGATCGAAGCCGGCACGTGCACGTACACTATGTTGTACACCACGTCCTCCGAAACCGCCTTGCTCAGTGACAGCACGGTCGAGACCGCAAGTAACAACAAACTCACCATCAGCAAAACCAGTCGCATCGCCGCTCCTATTCGCGAACCACAAACCCAAACAAAAGCCAACAGACCGTAACAAAAACTGCATCGAACGCAACCAGATATCCCGCTCCCGAACTGAAATCGCCGATCAGATTCAGCAGACCCACGTTGCCGCCCTGCTCCGCACTCGCAAAAACAACCAACAGCGTGGAAACCGCCGGCAACATCATCGGACATAAAGACGCCATCGCAACCACGCTGAGCAACGACCCCGCCCCCTGCGTCTGCTGCACGACCGCCCCCAGAAGCGTGCCCACGCTGCATACCGCCACGTTACACAGCATCAACACCCCCACAAAGCGCCACCAGCCCCCGCCGGGCGCCGCCTTGAACAGCACGAGAATGACCGGCACAGTCACTATCTCGAACAGGCACAGCCACAGCAGATTCGCCAGCAATTTGGCCAGATAGATTGTTCCTGCATCGGCCGGCGATACGAGCAGCGATGAAATACAATCGTTATGCTGCTCGACGGCGAAACTTCGCTCGCACGCAAGAATCGCCGAGAATAAAAGAGTCACCAGAACCGCCGCACACGCCGGCGCCGCATCTGCCTCCATCGATTCGGTCGCAATACGCAGTATCCACGCAATCAGCACGCCCAACATGATCATCGTGGGCACCAACTGCCTGTTTCGCAGCTCGCTGATCAGGTCCTTGGCCAGAACCGCTCGGATGGTGCGTAAGAATTCGCTCACGTCTCCTCCCTCGCATACGCCAGATAGTCCCTCGCAAATCGCGCTGCGTCAATCTCCCGGGCCGCCGCGTCGAAGACGATCCGCCCGCCGTCCAGCACGGCAAAACGATCGCACCAATCCAGTGACAAACCCACGTTGTGGGTCGTCATTAGCACCGAACGCCCCTGTTTGACAAAATCGCTCATAACAGTCACGAGATACTTCGCCGCCGCCACATCCAGTCCCGTGAAAGGTTCATCCGCGAGTAGAACGCTGGGATCGTGCACGAGCGACCGTGCAATCGCAAGCCGCTGGATCATTCCCCGGGACAGCACCGCCGCACAGTCGTGGCGATACCGAACCAGCCCCGCCTCTTCAAGCAGCCTCTCGATCCGGCCGGCAACATCCACAACACCGTACAGCCGTCCGAAAAACCGAAGATTCTCCAGAACCGTCAATTGCGGGTACACCATGGGTTTGTGCGAGATCAACCCGATCGCCGCCCTCGCCCTCCCCGGCTCGCGATCCATCGCGACCGCTCCGACGGATACGCGACCACGATCCGGATGCACCAGTCCCGCCGCGATACGAAGCAACGTCGTCTTGCCCGCCGCATTCGGGCCGCACAGACACAACGACTGCCCGCCCTCCAGAGAGATATCAACCTCCCGCAGGACTTTCCGGTCGCCGAAAGATTTGAACACCCCGATTATGTCGATAGCGTGCGACAGATCAGCCCCTTTGCAATCATCCCTGAGTGTATGGTCGACAAACAGACGCGCTCAATGACGTCCCTTGCACAATTCCTGCAGACAATGCCCCTCGGCGTGGCGTCTTTTCGTTTCGCTGCACAACCGCCTATCGTTCCAACGGAACGTTTGTGCACGGCCGATTCGTTCTTGTCATTGTGGAACACTCTATGCAAAAAACCGTTCGAACGCAACCGTACGACTGCCCTCCTTCCCGGCTTTTCCCGGAACACCGAGCGCGCATCATCCATACGCTTGACAGCAACGCACGCTGGCCGCACAATACGCCGTAAATGAGGAAACTCTTTCTTGGAGATCCGTCATGCGTTTGACCATCAGAAAAGGCGGGAATCTTGTAACCGAACTGACGTTCCCTGCGGGCCCCGTTCACATCGGCCGGGCCGAAACCAACCAGGTCGTTCTGCCGGACCGCGCCGTATCGCGACAGCACGCACTCCTGTTCAAAAGCGCCGAAGGAGCCTGGCTGGTCCGTGATCTCGACTCGGCCAACAAGACACATCTCAACGAAAGAATCGTTGACCAGGCGCCGCTTCATTCGGGCGACCATCTGCGCATCGCAGATTTCGTCATAGATATCGACCTCTCCGACGAACAGCCCGGCCGCCACCAAATACATCTCGAAGACACACTCGCCCCCGACACCTCCACCCCGCAACTGATCACGCGAAAACCGACCCTCGAAACCGCCCCGGATATCGTGCTGCCCGCGAAAAGGGCCAGGGACTATCTGCGTGCCACCGAAGCTGTGTGCCGGTGCGACACTCCCGACAAGATACTCCAAACGCTCCTGGATATCCTGATCATGCAGTTCGACGCCCACCGCGTTTGGGGAGCCCTGCGCAACGAACCGGAAGGCCCGATGAAAATGCATGCGGGCAGAACGAAACACCACCAGCCGGTCGTCGCCGACGAGATCGAGCATAGAGAAGACATCACCCGCGCCGTCGATAAGCAGATATTCCTCCTGCTGCCCCAGGTCCGCGGCCGCGCCGCACAAGTGCCGATAGCGTCCGCCATGATAGCCCCCGTAACCGACCTCACCGGCTGCTTCGGCGTACTCTATCTCGACAATATCGCCCCCAGCCGGAACTACACCCTCAGCGACCTCGATTACCTCATGTTGCTCAGTATCCACGCAGCCGTCATCGTGGAGAACTTCTGACCCCGTTACCGCTGACGCGAAGTGATCTGCCGTCACTGTCGCTTGCATCGAATCGCGGATACTGCCGGTTTCTCAGCCTCGACGCTCACCCGTCAGCGAGATCGGTCCGATACTGAATGGAACCGTAACCTTGCGAAAACTCTCGTACACGGTCACAACGACCCGCGCCTGCTGGGGCAGCGTCCCCTTGATCGACAGCCGGAAGTTCGTACGGTCTCCAAGCGTAATATGGCCGGCCGGAATCGCACTGACCGCCCCGCCGCCTCCGAGAAAGCGAACGCTCTGCAGCTTCTCCGCAGGAATGTCCAGCGCCAACCTCACCGTAGTGGCGTTGTTGCCGTAAGGATCTCGCTCGATCGATTCCACCGCCGCATTCAGGGCATTGCCCTTCGAACCGGCCGACATCGCCATAGTCCCCAACTCAACTTCGCGGCTCCCCGACCCGACGAGATACTCCAGTCGCCCCGATATCTCCTCAATGCTCTGCGTATCCACATCGGGCAGCCCCAACTTCACATCGAATACAACTGCTTGCCTGTCCTTCGAGAGCCTTGGAAACGATATCCGCCGCTGCCACGAACGCTCGGGCAGAAGGCTCTTGCCCGTACTGGTCCGAGCGGTTTCGACCGTTCCGCCTTCCGCCTTCACAGCCGGTTCCGGCAACTCCGCCAACAGCGCCAGAGTATACCCTTCGCCCTGGCCGAGAGGCAGGATACCCCTGTCCAGATCGGCATACCGCACCAGCCGCGTCCCTACCACCCGCACCGCAGTGTCCGTCGCCGTGTCGGACTCCGCGATGTCCATTGCGCCGCCCGCAGCTCCGGTCGGACCGCGTGACGGTGCTGGCTCGACCGGTTCAGTTACCTCCACGCGTTCGGGCATCGGAAGGTTCATGCCCGTGTTTCCCTGCGGCATCGCCCCCTGCCCCATCTGCTGCGACATGGTCATTGCCGCCGTCATGACCTCGCCCAGATGCTCCTTGGGCAAGGCTACATCGACCATCAGCCTGCCTCGATCCGCTCGGACCGCATACGAGGCCCGGCTCTTGCCCTGCATTGATATCGCGGGAACCTCGACCGGAGCCATTGCAGCGCCCATCTGCATCAAATCCACAAGGCTGAACGTCCCTGCGAAATCTGCGGTATTCGCTGTCGGCAACACGGCCGTGATCGAATCCAGTTCCGCACCCATCTGTCCCGGCGGCCTTGCCTGCACCATCGCCAGGACCCCCATCAGTTCGGGAGACTCTGGCCGAAATGCCGTCGCCAGATTGCTGTCCGGCACGGCCTCCACGTCAATCGACGCCCTCAACACCGCCGCCTTTGGGTCCAGACCGATCGCCAGCGACCGAACCGGAACATCACCGCCGCCGGAGGAAACATCCATATTCATTATCGTCGGCGGCAACACCGAACTCTGCTGTCCTCCCGTGCCTGCCATCATCTCCTTCGCCTGCTCCATCTGCTGGGCCGCGGCCGGACCGAACTCTGCCGCTACAGCCGGAACATCCACGTACAGCCGAATCGGACTGACCGCAACCGCGCCTTCGAAAACCTCCCCCGCCTGCGGTCCTCCGCTCGCCGCCCTCGCCGCCACGGCCTCTGCAATCGCCACCGCCTTGTCATAGAACAAATCCTGCGTCACCAGCGCATAATTCCCTGCCTGCCGCACCAGCATCGGCATGTTCGCGTTCGGCACCGTCAGTCGCGACACTCCCCTGGCGTCCGGCTCCCCGCAGTTCGGACTGCCTGCAATCAGTTGCCCGTAATCCGTCACCGGCACCAGAATGGCCATGAAGCCCACCTGTTCCGGATCGACCTGTCTAACCTCTCCCGGTGCTACCGGCTCCGGCGGCCCCATCGCAAAGGCCCCGAACGTCCCGTTCATATTCACACCCGCCAGATTCGGATTGCCCAGCACCTGCGCGAACTTCGCCCGAACGAGCATCTGCACGCCCAGAGGGATGGGCGATATCCCCGACAGGAACTGATCTACCGAACTGAGCGTATACTCGAAACTGTCCACCTCCAGAACAAACACGCTCTCGGCCGGCGCAATACGGACAATGCTGCCCGCCCCCGAATTCACAGTCGCCTGCTGCCCCGGCGAAAGTACCGCTCCGCCGAGAACAACGGACAGCATGATAACAAAATGAGGAAGATGTGATGTGCGCATTTTCATACCCTCGATTAAGAGTCCATACCTTGTCTCTGATCGCCTTTCATCCTACATCAAATAAGGCAGCATTGTCAATACTAACATCTACGCCTCACCGCCCCCAATCCTTCGAAACAAACCCGCAGGATAATGCAATCCGCTCTCTCGCCGCTGCTGCCTGCCCACGTGTACCGACACTTCGCCGGCAGAAAACGTCCATCGAACCGCCCCCAAAACGCCTGCTCCGCGCAATCCCTTCTGCCACTGCACCGCTATTGCCCCGGAAGGGCCCGTAGGAGATTGCGTCGCTGCCCTTTCAGATGCTCCGCGAATGCCGAGTTGCTCGGCGCAAGATCGAGCGCCCGGTCAATCATCTCGATCGCACGATCGTATCGCCCCCCCAGCGAGTAACACATCGCCATTCTCTCATAAACCCGCAATTGCCCATTAGGACCGCAGTGCGCCAGCGCCGCCTCAAAACTCCGCATGGATGCCTCGTACTCGCCCATCGACATCTGTGCAGTGCCAAGATTATAGTGCGCCGAGTGCATCTGCGGATCCTGCCGTATGGCCTGTCGAAATGCCTCCACAGCTTCGCCGAACTGGTTAAGCCGGCTGTAAGCAATCCCGAGATTGTTCCACGCCGCGGCACTGCCCGGCTCCAGGCCCACGAAAACCGCGTAATGATCCGCCGCCCGCGCATAATCCTCCAGAAGGAAGTAGCGCCGCGCCAGACGCGACCTCAGCGTGGGGTTTCCGGGCGAACGTTCGACCGCAGCCGCAAGCGACACAACCTCAGCCTCCAGTTCCGCCATGCAACTCGCGACGTCCCGATCCAGCGGGTTCGCGGCCATCGCCGCCTGGAACTGCTGCTTCATACCTTTGGCATCACCTTCGAGCATTGCCACCAGTCCCCGTAGGGCGTGCCCTGTGCCTCTGTAATACCGGTCCAGCCGCTCCCGGGCAACCTCGGCCGAATCTCTCCCGGCCCCCGGATTCGCGACATACTGCCCGACGCGACTGTGATACTTCGCCAGATCCCGCATGACCGTCAGCAGACAGCTTTCCTCATCACGCTTGATCGGCGCTCCGAATTCCAGTCTTGGCTTGTCGTCGGTATTCACCGGACCAGCCCCCGCCATCCGTCGCAATGCGTCCGCATCCGCAACAAAGCAGTCGAGCAAATCGTAAACGTTGCGCATGTTGATCGCATCGAGATCGGCCCGTATCTCCGGCCGCTCCATAAACCGCACCGCTCTGGCCATGTCAATCTGCGTCGGCCCAGCCGTCCCGACAAGAACGGCGTGCTTGTTCAGACAGTTGTTCGCCATCCACAGCGAACAATAAGGCATCGCCTTTTGAAAACTCCGCAGAATGATGCGGAAATCTTCGATGCGCAAATCCAGCGGCAGCCAGCACGAAAGTACCCCGCCGTCGCGCAGATGCTCCCGACATGCCAGAAAATGATCGTACGTGTACAATGCCGAACTCCCCGTGGTCCCTGGATATGTCGAATCGTTCATGATAATGTCGAAACGTTCCGCCGACAGCTTGATGAAGTTCTTCCCGTCCATGATCACCCTTGTCAGCCGCGGATCGTTGTACGAGCCCCGGTTGATATCCTTGAAGTACCGACCTGCCTCGAATACCTCGGGGCATACTTCCACGATGCGATAGTCTTCCACGCCGAACGCCAGACCGATACCCGACGTTTCACCGCTGCCGAAACCAATCTGAATCACCTTCTCCGGACGCTCGTGCATCAGGAGAGGAACATACCCCTGCAGTTTCTGCGTCGTCCGCAGCATCAGGTCCATCCCCGCCACGTTGACCCCGTCGACGGCGATCAAACGATCATTCGGCAAGTCGTGCACCGTAACCGTACCCGTCACCCCATCCTCCATGTACACAATCTTGCTCGGATAATGGTACGTGTTGACGGTCCTGAGGAAGACATCGTGCGGCAGTCGCATCGCGTGCACCGCAAACACGATGACCGCCCCCGCCGCAACGGTCCACACATACCGCGACCGCCGCTTCTCGGACAGCAGCGCCGCCGTGCAACCCAGCGCAATCTGCAGACCGACGACCAGCAGAAAGCTGTTGCGCAATCCAAGCAAAGGCACCATCACGAACCCCGCAGCAAACGACCCGACAACACAACCGATCGTATTGGATGCGTAGACGTTCCCCACTTGCCTGCTGATTCCCGCCGAAAGACGCGTGCACGCTTCCACAGCAATCGGAAACGTAAACCCCATCAGGAAAGTCGGCAACAGCATGACAACCGCTGCATCGAGAAAGTGTACCGCCGCCTGCAAGCCGAAACTCTCCGGCGACAACCGCCGCACGATTGCGTAGTCCAGCGGTCCGATCAACGCCAGAAGATGTATCGAGAGCAGCGCGCCGCCCGCGACAGCCCATTGAACCGCCCCCAGCGCGAATACCGGATGCTTCAACCGCCCCACAATCACGCGGCTGCAAACAAGACTGCCCAGACCGATACCGAGAATAAAACACGTCAGCATACACGCAAACGCGTACACCGACGTCCCCAGTACAAAAGCTAAAACGCGGGTCCACAAGACTTCCAGTGCCAGCGCGCAGCACCCGCCGACCGCCACGACCACCGGTACGATAACAACCACACGGTCCCGACGCCCTTTCCGTTCGACACGCACGCCCGACCGAACCCCCGCCTTCGCCGTGACCGCGCCGCCCTTTCGCGAACCGCCTTTGCGGACCGCCTCTTTTCCGCCGCTCCCGCTGCCCCCCGCCTCGGCAACACGCCATAGTACCAGAGCAGCCAGACCGATAGCGAGGTTTATCGCACCTGCAAGATACACGGTCCGGCTCACCCCCAGCGCCCTGATCAGCACGTAGCCCGCCGCAAAACTCCCGCAGACCGCACCGAACGTGTTGATCGCATATAGCAATCCCACGTGCCGCCCCTTGCCGCGCGATTCAGCGTCTTTGTCTTCACGCGATTCCCTCCACAAACTGCTCAATACAGGCAGTGTACCGCCCATCAGCGCAGAAGGCACAATTACAATCGCCGCAGACAACCCGAAACGCAATAAACTCAGCGGATAGAAATTGACCGAAATATGCCGGAAAAACCACCCGTACACCACGTCGGCCGCCCCGAGAAGTCCGAAAAACGCAAACGCGTACGCCCCGATCCCCAGTTCCAGCAGCGCGTAAACCAGCACCGGCCTGTCGTACCGCTCGCCGAGTCGCCCGAAGAGCCAGCTCCCCACCGCAAGTCCCAGCATGAACGCCGTCAACACCGTGCTGACCGCAAAGACCGTATTCCCGAACACTGTCCCCAGCGCCCGGGACCACGTCACTTCATAGACCAGCCCCGTGCCCCCGGAAACAAAAAACAGCAGAATGACCGTCCTGCGCGCAAGACAGAACGTACGACAACTTCCCATGACCACGGCACCTCCCATCGTACAGATGCCCCGAGCCCCACGCCCGGCCTGTCAGGTCAAACGTCGACCGTCCAACATATTATGCTTGCATACCCTGTAAAAAAACGCGATTCAAACCGCGTGTTGGTTCCTGCTGCTGGCCTATGCTTCTATATCGGCCGTCTACCTCTCAAATCTCCACAAATCCACCGTCACATCCTCCGCCTGCATCTTCTCGACGTGCCAGTCGAGAAACAGATAGTTCGATCCCTGCCCGTGCCGCGCTCGCGCCACCCTCCGCCCCCGCGTCACATCCTTGCTGTCCGACGACGGTAAATGCCCCGGCGTCCACACATCGCACCGGTTGTTCCCCGAATCGGTCGCCCGCCGCACAATATGCCGCCACGGCCCGTCCTCGTTGTCCGCCAGATAAATCGTCTGCGGCCGCACCCTGCACTTCGTCAGTCGCGTCGGCTTGATAATCTCCTTGCCCGTCTGGTCGTTCCGGTTCGAGAACGTCCAACCGTTCACCACGAAGCAGATCGTCTGCTCCTTGTCCGGATAGCTCGAACACCGGTAAATCGGCACGTTCCGATAGTCGTCCCCTATCGGCCGCTGCGCCAGATACGGGATGAACAATTGATACCACGCCTGCTCCGACTGCCCCGCCGCACCGCGCGGAACGTACAGATTGTTGTCCTCCGCGTACAGATTCGCCCCCAGACCCACCTGCCGCAGGTTGTTCTTGCACGCGATGTCCTTGCCCTGCTCCTTCGCCTTGTGCAGCACGGGCATGAGTATCCCCATCAGCACCGCAATAATCGCAATCACAACCAGCAGTTCGATCAGTGTAAAACCGCCTGCGAGCCTGTGGATACAGGTATGCTTGGGTATGCTTTGGTCCATGATGCCGGCCCGGCCTCCAAAAACGCCAATCGGATTCGCGTCACGAAAGCCAGTATAGCCGATACGCCCCCCGAACTCAAACCTTTTCCAGCCCCCCGGCAACCCGCAACTCGCGCGACTACTCCCCACCTGGATTGCTCGACGCGTCCCCTGCCTCCTTCTCTGCCGCTCGAAGAAACCCGCACGTCGCATTACACAATATCTTCACACATCCCCCTTTTCTTGCCATGCCTCGGACCTCCGGCCCGCACCATATACATTACCAAAACCGCCCCCAAACCACCACACAATTCCTCTGCGACACATCTCCGCTATTCATCACGACTCTCGCATTCAGAGTGTATCCCGTACCGCGATACGGGACGAAGAACCTTCCCGCACTTGCTCATTCCTGCCATGAATCCAGGATTCCGTTGCAGGCGAGACGACCTTGTATTACTATGATCACAACTGGCGCGTACTGGCAAATACGACGGTTCCAACAATATCCGGCGTAAGTTCGCCTACGGTAATACCATCGACGAGGTCCTGTTCATGATCGACAGCGACAGCACCGAATACGCCGGAACTCCTCCCGGAACCTGTTTTGCAACGAGATTGAGCGAAGAGTTCATGGGCAAGGCCGGAGGTGAAAAAGGCTCACAGGCGTACTACCTGTACGGCGAGAACCTTTTTCGCAGACAACGCAGCCCCATGGGCTCTGCAGCCAATCGCAGTAGAAAGAGGTTTCGGGATGAGTTCCTTACCCACGATCATCTCCACAGCCCCGCCGTACTGCTCACCCTCGGCGGTACCATCCACGAACGCTACGAGTACGACGCCTACGGCAACCCCACGATCTACACCGGCGACGGCGGCGACGGCAACTGGTTCGACGGCGATGAAACCAGCGGCGATTCCTCCGCCCTCGGCAACCCCTACCTCTTCACGGGCCGACGCGTGGACTTCCTCGACAGCAACGATCTGGTCCTCCAGTACAATCGGAACCGCTACTACAACTACTACACGGGAAGATGGCTGACGCAGGATCCGTTACAATATCTGGACTCAATGAACCTATACCAATATGTAAGAAGCAATCCATTGATGCTGCTTGATGCCTTGGGACTATTTTGCGGAGAATGTGCGCCGCCTCGTCCGCCGCACAGGAATGCCTACAGGAGCCGAATCGTTGAGTATGGGACGAGTACCGGTTTTGCATATCCCACAACAGTTAAGGGGTTGAAGGATGCAGTCACGATTATGGATACTGCAAGTGGTATTTATTCAGTAGCGATAGCCGCCGCTCGTACTGGTTTGACATTAACACAATATCTACAGCATATGATACCTGAAACCAGCGTATCTCTTACGGAAAGCTACATGACTGGGATGGCGCTAAGAGGCGTCAAGTGGCTTGAGGAACACATGGGGAGTTCAGCGTACAGCCCTGGCTTCTATTTATGGGCTTTGGTGGAATACGAAACATGTGCGGCATGCGGCAAATTATGTGCGCCATGGAAATGGTACGCCGGATGTCCGCTTCACCATTGGGAAACCAAACAGAAGTGGCATGCCTGTTGGGCCAGTGACGAGGCAGGTGGCGCAATACCTAACTCGAACATGGCCACAATCCGTGAGCAGTATGCGGCATTTGAACAGGCAGTCAAGAATTGCGAAGCATCTGCTCGAAACCGTCCCGATGATGCACCGCGGTTCGGTGGTGTACTCGATGAGATGCAAGACGAATAGGATGCGAAGAGGCAGTGAGGATATGAGCATGAATAGGCAAACGAGTATACCAATTCTGACGCGTGTTCTTGCAGCTTCTTTTGCCTTGACAGTTGCGCTTTGTGTGAGCTGTGCGCCAAACTCAGACGATCAGAAAGATGGCAGAACCCCTGAAGAGGAGATGGCGTTCATTAGAAAGGGACTGAGAGACCATCTAAGGAATTGGATCAATCCGAACAGCAAGAATCCTTGGGCAGAGTATTATGCTTTGCGTCTTTCGGAAGCAATCAAGCATGTCGAATCACAGCAAATGCTGGAGGAGCCTTATGTCTTGTTTTGCCGGTTAGGACGCTCTTCTTTGGATCCAAATGAAGAAAGCGTCAAATTTCTCTTCAGATGGATCGAAGATGGATTCAAGTCTAATGGCATTAGAATTAGGTGTGTTGATGATGACGCTAGTGATGTTATTGAAGTTCCTTTTCCACCTTACATGTGGGACGATGGAGCCAAGGCGCATTACTTCGAGAATCCAGAACGTGATTTCTCAATGCGGGGCAGAATCAACAAGGATCACGTGGTACTGGAGATAAGAGGGAAGAATGAATCCGGTGAAACTGAACTCTACTCTACCTTTACGCTTTCCTCACCCAAGTTGATCGAGTCAACCTATGTAGTCAGTGTTTACATGAACGACGACAGCGAATGCGAACCCCTTGAATTGTCAATAGCACTTGATCTTAAGCAGCGCATTCAGCGCATTTTGTGTGATTAAAATAGCTGCCTCGGCGGCACGCTCACTGATGCTAATTCACATCGACGAGGTTCTGTTCATGATCGACAGCGACAACACCGAATGCTACTACATCCACGATCAACTCCACAGCCCCGCCGTTACAGCTTGGCCTTGACAGTAGTAACTTATGAAAAGAATGAGCAAGCCAGGTAGTTCATGACCGACCCGGAGGCTTCAAGTTCGCAACAGGGTCAGCATGATATGAAATCTGAAGAGAAAACGAGAAAGCACAGCCGCCACGGCAATACGGCCCGCAACGCCTTTCTATATCCTGCCAATCATCCCGAAATCCTGCACTGGCGTCAAAGACGCGCCCCGGCGATGTGCAGATGCGCGGTGATCGGTCGGCCAAACCCGTGATGCGCAGCAGCACGCGGACGCAAAGGCAGGCCCTTGCCCCGGCGTTGCCTGCATGTCGTTCATGCAAAGCGGTCGAGAGAAGGCTGTCGTAGATGCCTGCATCGAGAATGGCCCACCTCCCTGATCGCAAAAGGGCCGTCCGGCCCGCAACGCCGCACCGCCTACCTGAGGCCCGCCACAGCGAACGCCCGGCCGACCAATACGGCCTGACATCCTGTGAATCACCCATAGCAACAGAGTCGCCGCCCCGGCATATCTACAGGGAGGCCATACCCGTGGTGCGAAGCAACACGCGGCCGCAAGGAAGCCCCCTTGCCCCGGCGTTGCCTGCATGTCGTTCATGCAAGCGATAGAGAGAGGGCTGTCGCAGATGCCTGCATCGAGAATGGCCCACCTCCCTGATCGCAAAAGGGCCGTCCGGCC
>CAZGMJ010000004.1:0-177653 GCA_964526785.1 uncultured Pirellulales bacterium | reverse complement strand
ACCACCAAACCACCAAAATGCGCAACATTGTAGCACAATCGCTGGGACGATTACTGATTCCACCTGCCATTGACCGCAATGCAGCAATAAGGTAAAATAAGCAATTCTGGTTGTTTACTCAGGTCAAGAAGGCGCTGAGGGCAACACGAACGGTTCAAGGGTAGAGTTGGAAGTACTGCATATGGCTTCAGATTTGGATACGCGCATCGTTGAGTCCCGCGGCGTTAGTGAGATTTACATTGCCGCAGTGCCTGATCCGGGCGATCCAATCGAACAGCAAGCAAGAGATGTGTTCGAGAGGATCCACGATCGGCTTTCTGCCATGAACGCGCGAATTCTTCAAGAGCGCGTGTTTGCCAATGCGGAGGTTATGAGTCTGCTATCGAAGAACCGGTCCGAGGTTTACGGCATTCTCGATGATGGTGTCGCGCCGAGTTACCTGGTGAGTGAGACGCCGGGGTCATGCCCTGTAGCTGGAATACAGGTGTATGCGGTGGCGGGGGCGACGGAAGTGGATGTTCTCGGGCTTGACGATGCACCGTGCGGGAGGGTGGTTGGCACGGCGGATCGCAAGTGTGTAATGCTCTCGGGCATAACAGGCGATGCGGATACTTCTGCCGCCCAACAGGCACAGATACTTCTTCAAAAAGGCGAATCCGTGCTTGAACGGTTCGGAGCGGATTTTCTCTCGGTTGCGCGGACATGGATGTGGTTGGGTGATATCCTCTCCTGGTATGGCGATTTCAATACTGTGCGGACCGATTTTTTCAAAGAACGCGGACTCGTCGGTGAAGGCACGCGTCAGTCCATGCCTGCCAGCACGGGGATAGGGCTGGGACCGGCCGGCCCGTGTGCGTGTTCGATGGATTTGACGGCGGTTATAGAGCCGAGAGGCGCGACGGAGTATCTGGGTGCGCTGGGCAGGCAGCAATGCGCGCTGGAATACGGCTCTGCATTTTCACGGGCCTCCCGTGCGGTGACTCCCGCAGGCAGGACCGTGTTCGTATCGGGCACAGCATCTATTGATGCGGCCGGCGCAACGACTAATATCGGCGATGCTCCGGCGCAGATACAAACGACCATTCAGAATGTGCAGGCGGTCCTGAGCGATATGGGTCTGGGCGACCAGGATGTTGTGCAGGTTGTCGCCTACTCCAAGACGACGGAGGTAGAGGATATCTTCAAACATATGAAGGACCGTTTGGCGTGGCCGTGGGTAAGTGTGGTATGCGACGTCTGCCGGGACGATCTGCTATTCGAGATTGAAGCGGCGGCTATCGCAGATTCCAAAAAGATTAATTAGTCTGGCCAGTCTGCCTCTTCCGGCCGACGCTTTCAGGCGTAACATTCCGCAGGGCCGATAATCTCTCGATTAACGTGCGAATTGAAAAGATGCTGGCGGATATCCGTGCAGAGGTGGCACTTGCCTGCATACCGGCGTAATCGACGATAGTCCTGTGCGTCGGGCCGATCAAGCAAACCGGCCGGGCCCTTACCGAACAAGTCTGCGATGACTTGTCGCCTGCTCGGATCGAAGCCCTTCCAGATGTTCGCAAGTGGTTCGCGGATCACATTGCCCACGATGATGCCGCTGCATGTTCCGCTGAATACGTTGCCCAGCGGATCGACATGTACGCCTTTCGCACCGAGGAACGAATGGGAGCAGTCTCTCCTGGATATTTGCTCGATGGTTTTTGATGCGACGAGTTCGGCCAAGTGGCCGGCGGCCCTGCCCGTAAAGCGACAGGGATGTTCGCGAAGGCTCTGCACATAGCGTCTGTCCGGCTCTCCTGCGGACGACTGTGCAATGTCAAGAGATTCGTCCAGATACGACTGCCAGCGAATGAGCACCCGAGTGCTGCCCAGGATGTTGGTTGCCGTATCGGCCAGCCGGCGGACGGTGTCGATGGGTACATATCTCTGATGAAAAGGATCGACGCTAATCTTGAGACGATGCATGCCGAGATCACGCAGGGTACAGATGCGGTCCCGAATGAGACGCTCGTCCGCGGCCCAGAATCCGTTGGTCTCGATCATGTCGACGGGGCCGAGATTATTGTCTTTGCCCGCACGAAGGATCTCGATCAGGCGGCCCCAGTACAGGAAGGGTTCGCCGCCGGTGATGTGTATTCTGGCTGCCTCGCCCGCCAGAGATTTGAGCGACTGCCAGATCTCCAGGGCGGTGTCAACCTCCATAAGTCCGACCTTATCGGGCCCGCAGTGGTAGTAGCAGAACTCACACTCGCAGTTGCATTTGTACGTGAGCATCAGGCCCGCCGAGCGCCAGAGCTTCATCTTGGGCTGGTGTCTGGCCTGTCTCTGATTGTAGATGTTAGCGGTCAGTTCAGTCATTGGCCGGTTTTTCGTCTTTGCGTTTCTGCTGCGACTTCGGCGAGTTGCTCGTGGCCGTCTTGCGCAGATGCACCTGCAGGACCGTAATGTCCGCCGGCGTAATGCCGCTGATTCGGGATGCCTGACCCAGGGTGCTCGGCTCGAATCTGGCCAACTTCTCTTTGGCCTCGGCTCGAAGGTGAGAGATTGCTGCGTAATCCAACCTGACGGGAATGCGTTTGTCTTCGAGGGCCCGAAAGTCTGCGGCCAGTCGGTTCTGCTTTTCGAGGTAACCCTCATACTTGGCATCGATGATCACGGCCTCAATGGCTTCAGGATGAAGCCGCAACGTCCGGACCGACGTGTCGGTTTGGAGTGTATCGGCAACTGCGTTATCGGGCCGACGAAGGTGCTCCAGGAGGCTGCGACCTTCCCGTCTCGTATGGGTCAGATAATTTCTCAACTTTTGGATGTCCCTGAGCTTGTGCTGGAACCTCGACCATCGTGCGTCATCCACCAACCCGACCGATCTGCCGATCGGCGTCAGTCTTCTGTCGGCGTTATCAGACCTCAGAGACAGTCTGTACTCGGCGCGTGACGTGAACATCCGATAAGGTTCATCGATACCTTTGGTCATCAGGTCGTCGATCATGACACCGATATAGGCCTGGTCGCGCCCGAGCACTATGGGTTCGGCGTGGTGCAGCTTGCGAACGGCGTTGATTCCTGCGAGTATACCTTGGCCGGCAGCTTCCTCATAGCCGCTGGTGCCGTTGATCTGCCCGGCCAGGAAGAGTCCGGGAATGTCTTTCGTTTCAAGGCTGTCACGCAACTGAATGGGTGGGCAGTAATCATATTCGATGGCGTACGCATAGTGAATGATGCGGGCGCGCTCGGTGCCGGGCAAAAGCCTCAACATCTGCTGTTGCACATCCCGCGGCAGCGATGTACTCATCCCATTGCAATAGATGGTTGTAATCGCGCGATCTTCCGGTTCGAGGAATATCTGATGGCGGTCTTTGTCTGCGAAACGCACGATCTTCGTCTCGATGCTCGGGCAATACCGCGGTCCGGTGGATTGTATCTGCCCGGAGTAGAGCGGTGCCTGATGCAGATTATCGCGTATCAGGCGGTGGATTGCGTCGTTCGTGTACGTGATCCAGCAGGGAATCTGTTCGGTGTCTATGCGGTCGTTAAGAAAGGAGAAGGGCCGGGGATCTTTGTCGCCGGGCTGAACTTCGAGTTTGTCCAGGTCGACGCTTGCAGCGTCCAGCCTGGCCGGAGTTCCAGTTTTCAGACGTTTGAGCTCGAGGCCGATCTCTTGCAGACTGTCCGATAATTCATTGGCAGCAGGCTCGTCTCTGCGCCCACCCGGGAATTGATCGGTGCCGATGTGCATCAATCCTCGCAGGAACGTGCCCGTGGTTAGAATAACAGCGGGTGCCCGGTAGATGACTCCATCAGCACATTTGACGCCTTCGACAGCATTGTTACCTGTGATTATGCAACAGGCCATCGCCTCGACGATTGTCAGGCCGGCGGTCTCCTCGAGTCTCTGACGCATGAACTCTTTGTACGCATGCTTGTCCGCCTGTGCTCTGGGAGCCTGAACTGCGGGACCTTTGGATCGGTTGAGCGTTCGAAACTGGATTCCCGTTGCGTCGATTGCCAGTCCCATGAGCCCGCCAAGGGCATCCACTTCTCTGGCCATCTGGCCTTTTGCCAAGCCACCTATGGCGGGATTGCAACTCATTGTTGCGATGGTATTCCTGCTGATTGTCAGCAGGCATGTTCGCGCGCCGAGATGTGCGGCAGCGTGTGCGGCTTCGACCCCGGCGTGCCCGCCGCCTATGACGATGCAATCGAACCTACTGCCCATCGGACCCTACCAGGGCCACGGCCGAGGCCATCGCGAAATTAGCGGTATGGCTGATGCTGATGCTGATCGGTCCCAGGCCAAGTGATTTGGCGATATCAAGTACTTCGCCGGAGAGCTTCACTTCGGGCCGGCCGGCCGGGTTGTTGATCACCTCAATGTCCGTCCAGGCAATCTTGCCGCGCCAGCCCGTGCCGATCATTTTGAGCACAGCCTCCTTGGCAGCGAAGCGACCCGCCAATGTTTCGACGCGATTCCTGTTTGCATCTGCATAGGTGCGTTCGGCTTCGGTAAATACCCTGGCGAGAAAGCGCTCTCCATGCCGTTCGAGCAATTGCTCGATACGAGGGCAATCTACCAGGTCTATGCCGTGCGCGAGATTCTGCATGTTATTCCGCTGTCTCTTGAGATGAGGCGGTCGGGCAGGTTCGTCTACTGTTCATGCCGCTCGAATATCTTCTCCAGGCAGAAGTCGATGAATTGGTCGGTCTTGCCCAACGAGGCCTGGTCCAGATACCTGCTGGTGATGTTGCGGATGACGGCGTTGCTGCGTTCGGCTCGGAGATAGCGCGCGACCTGCCTCTGGACCTGCTCAAAGGGTTCGTAGCCGGCCGGTTGCCGTTCTTCCAGTTTAATCACGAAGATGTGGCCGCCGGTGTCTATCGGCCCTGCTACCTGCCCGACTTCGATATCCTTGGTAGCTTCGACGATGATATCGTAGGGCCTGGCGAGCGAATCCGGTGAGACCGAATCCCAGAGTCCGCCAAAAGATCGCCTGTGGCCATGTGAGTACTCTTTGGCAAGTTCGCCGAAATCCGCTCCGTTGCGAATCTTGTTCATGATCTCATCGGCAAGTTTCCTGGCCTTATCGATAGGGTCTTCATCCTCCTGGACACGCACCTGCATGACATTGATATCGATCAGGCGAAAGGCGAACTTGGCGCTTCGGGCAAATTCCCTGTCCTTTACTCGCTCATAGCAGTCCTTAAGTTCGCTGTATGTAACGGGTTCGTCTCTCGGGAATTTCGATGCGATATACCCCTGCGTGATGATGCGTTTTCGCTGTTCTTCTTTGAACTCCTCGCGCGTCATACCCTGGCTGAGCAGTTCTGCATCCGCTTTGGCCACATCCCCTCCGTAGCGCAGGACATACTGGCGCCACTCCTTCTCAACCAGATCATCGACAACGGATTTCATCTGCTCGCTCTCTCCGGCTTCGCGTTTGGCGTGCTGATACAGCAGGATGTTCGATATCCGGCTCATCAGAATCTCTTCCAACTGCGCATAAGCCAACTTCTTGAACGTGGCAAGGTCGTTGCGCCGGGCCATGGGTTCGAGGTACTCGACGAGAGGCATCTGGCCCTGATAGCTTTCAATCGATTCGTTTATGAGATCGTCGCTGGTGAGCGTCTCACCCTCCACCAACAATACGAGGCCTCCCTCCAACTGGACGAGTTCAACCTCCTTGGCGATGGCAATCCGTTCCATTTCCGCTTCGGTCAACTTGGACTTATCCTCGGCGCAGCCGACCAGCAGCAGCGTTGCGATCAGACATAACTTCAGTACTGCGCCCGTTCGATTCATCTTCCTGTTTTTCTTTGTCATCTAACTGTTGTTCCTGTGCACTGCAAGATGTATCAAGGGTGCGTTGACAGCGGTCTATGCGTTACCCTTGAGATCTATTTGATCCGCGACCCGGCGCATGCCCATGATCGTATCCGTAATTAACTCGCTTAGTTCCACTCCCAGCATAACTGCGCCCTTTTGAATGATTTCTCTGTCGACACCGGCGGCGAAGGCTTTGTCCTTCCATTTCTTTTTTACCGATTTGGCCTTCATGTCCATAACGCTCCTGCTCGGACGCACCAGAGCCGTAGCTGTAATCAGGCCCGTTAGTTCGTCGACCGCATACAGCGTCTTCTCGAGTCTGGTCCGAGGTTCGACGTCGGTACAAATCCCCCAGCCGTGTGAGAGGACCGCCCGGATAATATCCTCGGGCCAGTTGCGGTCCCGGAGGATTTCTTCTGTTTTACTGCAATGCTGATCGGGAAACCGCTCATAATCAAGATCGTGAACCAGTCCCACGATGCCCCACAGATGTTCGTCTTCATTATACTTGCGGGCGAAATGTCGCATGACGCCTTCGACTGCCAGCGCGTGCTTGATCAATCCCTCGTTCGAATTGTACTCATTGAGCAAAGCCCAGGCTTGCTCTCGATTAGGTACGCGGTTTTCCATCGGTTGTTCCTGCAAATTCAATTTCCCCCCCATACTGGTTTGGAACCGCTAACTGTACGGGCAATCGATGTGGATTTCAATCTCTTTTCGGCTGACTTGACTCTTCGGAGCTCTCGATGGGCGCCAGAAGCTTCTGTAACGCGCTTGGTTCTTTGGGTTTGAATATTTCGGGATCGATGGCATCGTAAAAATCGAGAAAAAGGCCGTATTTCGCGCCGATTCGCTCGTACTCAAGGGCGGTTTTCTGGAGTTGGTCGGCCTGCGTGAAGGCATAGAATGCGTACATGTTCATGTCGTTCTCCATGCTGCTCATACAGTACTTGACCAGAAATCCCCATTCGAGCAGTTCTTCCGTCTGACTGAAGATATCCGGCTCGCCCAGCATTTCGACGCCCGTGCCCCCATATGCGAAATCCTGCGGATTCATCGCCTTCCACTGCTTCTCGGGGAACTCCTTGCGGTAATTGCGAAATAGGATGCTGGAGAACTCCGAATGCATGATGCTGTGGAGAAACTCTTCTGTGTATCCCTTGTCCTCGCCCTGATTGTCGATGTACAGCCCTGTATTGATGTACGAACCGCCAAATGCTTTGCCGTAGAACTCGAGACCCTTAACGAAAAAGACGTCTGAGAGATTCTTCTCGAGCACGGCGGCCGGATAGCGGGCAAGAAACTTCCTGGTAATTTCCAGCAGCCTGGCCACTTCGTTGAATGGCATTTGCGAACCCCCGGCATCAATGGGAGGCATACGCCACTGAGCGGGGTAGAATACTTCGGCGTCGTAGATGTAATGAACCCGTACGCCGTAGCGTGCGTGCAGTTCTTCCACCTCCGCATCGATCTTCGTTCCCAGACTGCTGCTTTGCTCATGCATCCTGGTATCCAGAACCAGAATGCCGCGACCAACCCCCGCGGGATCACCTGTCTTGGCCCCTTGGAATGCAATATATCGGCCGTCATCGCTTACGACGGGATTCGAGGCCTTGTAGCCGGGATACCGGGAGAAGAAGGTAAGCCTTTTCGTTTCTCCCGACCCGTCGAGAGCGAGTTTGTAAATGTCGATGTACTGGCTGCCTTTGAGGCTGTGCCTGTCACACTCGACCAGCGTGTGGTTGCCATCGGGAAAAATGCCTTCCGGTTCATCATACTGTTTTGGTGCATTTGAGTAATTCGTGACCTTGCCCGTTTCAAGATCGAGCCCCATTACTTCGGTGCCCTGATAATTATAGGCGCTGAATATCAGTTCCGTCTCATCGGGCGGTCTGAAATTCTGGGTCTCCAGGCTGCACTCGAAGGGGAGTTCCTCTTTCTTGAGCACCTGCTTTTTGTTCACTAAAACGGGCACTCCGGTGTCGTATGATATCTCAGCGGTGTAGATTGTCCCGCGATGCGTCCAGGCGATCTTCATGTGCTGACGAGATACGGCCGGGCCCTCCGAGCACTTTTCACCCAGAGGCATCGGCGGACCTGACAGGTCTTTTTTGAGTACCCACAGTTCCGCGTTTGCCTCGCTGCGACTGCTCCACGGATCGGTTGCATCGAATGTTCGTGCGCCCGACAGGAGAATATCACCGTTGAGAAGATATAAGGCGCGTGTGTAGCCCTCATGGAAGTAATGGTGCGTCATGGGGCGGATGGCTTCTGTGCCCAGTTCTATCTCATAGACGTCGCCGAAAGTCTTCTCGACAAACAGGATGTGCTTGCCATCGTGCGACCAGTCCGCTCTCTGGCCGAAATGTGTCAGACGCGTGATGTAGGGCGGCAGGGCGTCAAAGGGCGAATCCACTATATCTGATTGACCAACCGTAACAGGCACCGCGACCAGGTATGTTGCAACGGCGGCGAGGGCAAAGACACCAATTCTAAGACGCATCTTGTATCTCCGGATCAAATCATTCCTCGACTGCTCACTTCAGTCTATCAGTATCACCAATCTGCCTCCAGCCTGTCAACTCGATTCGTTTGATTTCTTCGTTGATTGACGGGCCTTCATAGAACGAGAACCAACCTCGCAGGGTGTGGTGCCGGCCGGGTGCAAGGTCCGGAAACTGTGGGTCCGAGTGAAAACAGGGGCATTGCTCGTTTGCCCATGTTCGATAGCAGTTCTGCCAGGCAGTGATGATCCAGCGTTTTCCATCCTTCGAGCGACACGCAATGTAGGGGTCGTGGTGCAGTTTGTTCGTATTTGTCTGCTGCTCGAAGCCTTTCATCATCCTGGTCATCACGCATATCTGGATCCTCAGGTCTGTCAGACGCTTGGCGGTTCCGTTTTCGATCCAGTGCTCCATGATGACGGCCTGCTCTGTCGGCTTGACCCGAGCGCCGAAGCTGATACCGTTGGGCAGTCTGCGCTCGATGTCCAGCGTACCGTCAGAATGGCGGTCCCATTCGAGTCTCTCCAGTACGAGGCCCTGCTTGGTCCAGATAGTATCGATGTGCTCGTGGGCCAGGTAGGTCAGCCCGAGATTCGACCAGATGGCCTCAGGCAGATCCACGACAGCGTAGCTATTCGGGTCCCACGGCGGAAAGACACTGAACTTGGTCTCACGCTGGGGATTGACTGCGCCTTCGAGAAAGCCTGTTCTGGGATGGCGGCCTCCTGGGTAGGGAAGCACCCGCAGTCGTCCCCTGTCTTTGCATACCGGCCGATTGTCAGCCCGGATGCCAAATCGTCTCTTCGCATCAAGAATCTGCCCGACCTTCAGGCCGGTAGCTTCACATATCTCAGTGTCACTGAACTGGTGATGCCACACCATGTTCTGCAGCCAGTACTCCAGTTCCGTGTCGTCTGCCGGCCTGCGGCAGTTCACCGGTATCCGCGCCACTTTGTCTGGGTCGGCGGACTGAGGCTCCTTGCCGGTAGAATGTCTGCCATCGAGTTGCCTTGTCCTTTCGAAACTGCTGAGGTCGGCCTTTGCAAAGGAGGGGGGCTCCAGTAGAAACATGGCAATCAATGCACAGGCCGGGGCAAGGGCTGCGAAGACGCTTGTCGCCACTTCCAACGCCGGCCGCCGACCATGAGTATTTCTATTATGGTTATTCATTCTTCTGTCCGGCAAAGACTTTTCTCAACAGACTCAACAACGTGCCCGGCTCGAAGTAACCAGCCGACAATCGCATGTACACAGTCTGCGATTCGCCGAGCCAGACCTTGCCCGCCACACCGCCAAAGAGCGATTCGACCTGCGGCGCGGGATCCTCGGTAAAAGAGAATACCAGATTGTCGCCTGATGTGACAATACTCCTTATCGCTGCCCGGGCGGCCTTGATTCGTATTCGCGCCACATCGAGCAACGTATCGACCTGCTCGGGCGGGGGGCCGTAGACGTCGGCCAGTTCGGTTTCGATTTGCTCGATATCGCCCGGCGTTTTGGCCAGAGCAATCTTGCGATACACCTCCATGCGATGCTTGCTGATCGGGATGTAGTTCCTGGGTACGTACACGGGAAAGCCGAGATCCACGGTGACTGAGGGTCTGCGAAGCACCGGCTCGTTGCGATGCCGACGTACGGCTTCGGCCAGCATCTCACAATACATCTGGTAGCCCACCATCTGAATGTGGCCCGACTGTTCGGCGCCGAGGATATTGCCCGCCCCGCGGATTTCGAGGTCCCGCAATGCTATTCGGAAGCCCGCGCCGAGATGGGAATAGTCCTCGATGGCCTTGAGGCGCTTGGCGGCTATGGGCGTGATCGAGCGGGATTGCGGCATGAGCATATAGGCGTATGCGCGGTGCTTATAGCGCCCGACCCGACCGCGGAGCTGATGCAGTTCCGCCAGGCCGAAACGGTCGGCATCGTCGATAAAAATGGTGTTGGCGTTGGGAATATCCAGACCCGATTCGATAATCGTAGTGCACACCAGTACGTCAATATCGCCGACGACGAATCGAATCATTGCGTCCTCCAGTTCGCGTTTCGTCATCTGGCCGTGTGCGATAGCGACTCTTGCTTCGGGGACGAGCTTCTGTATCTCGAAGGCTTTGCGATCGATGGACCGAACGCGGTTGTGCAGGAAGAAGACCTGGCCCTGACGGTTCAATTCGTGATGGATGGCCCGGCGGATCGTGTCATGGCTGTACCGCGTGACTTTTGTGACGATGCTCCGCCGATCCAGCGGCGCGGTTGTTAGCGAACTGATATCACGCAGGCCCAACAGGGACATATGAAGCGTTCGGGGGATCGGTGTGGCGGTCATGGTGAGGACGTCGACGTTTACGCGCAGTTTCTTGAGCCGCTCTTTGTGTGCGACGCCGAATCGCTGCTCTTCGTCGATGATAAGCAGTCCCAGATCCTTGAAGCCGACGTCCGAGCTAAGCAGACGGTGCGTTCCGATGAGGATATCGACCCGGCCTTTCTTTGCACGGGCGATGATATCCTTGGCCTGTTTGGCGGTCTTGAAGCGATTGAGGGTTTCGATGGTGACCGGGAAATCCGCGAACCGCTCGCCGAACGTTCGGCTGTGCTGAACGCACAGCACCGTTGTGGGCACGAGCACGGCTACCTGCTTGGAATTCTCCACCGCCTTGAATGCCGCTCGCATGGCAAGTTCGGTCTTGCCGTAGCCCACGTCGCCGCAAAGCAGACGATCCATCGCCACCGGCTGGCGCATGTCGCCCTTGATCTGTTCGTTGGCGGTGGTTTGATCGGGGGTTTCCGTGTATGGAAAAGATTCCTCGAATTCGAGCTGCCAATTGGAATCGAGTGGATAGGCAATGCCGCCGACGGCTTGCCGTTCGGCCTGAACATTCAGCAACTCGGCGGCCAGGTCCGCGACGGAAGCGGCTACCTTGTCCTTCTGCTTCTGCCATTTCTTCGAGCCGACTTTGCTCAATCGCGGCCGCTTGGGACTGGTTCCGATGTATTTCTGAACCAGCGCGATGTTGTGTACCGAGACCTGCATCGTTACGCTGTCGGCATATTCGATTGTCAGATACTCACCGCTTCCGCCTTTTTCCTGGATGGTTCGAGTGCCTATGAATTTGCCTATGCCGTACGATGCGTGAACGACATAGTCTCCCTCCTGCAGGTCGGCCAAGGAATCGACCGGCGAGGCGGCTCTGGCCGGTGTCCGACGGCGTCGTATCGTGTATTGACCGAACAGTTCGTGATGGCTGACGACAATCGTATTGAGTGAGTCAACGGCAAAGCCCTGGCTGATAAAGCCCAGCAACAATTCGAATCGAGGCGGAATCTTCTTGTTTATCTGCTCGATGATTTCGCCCACACGCTTCAGTTCCGCGGAGCTTTCGCAATAGAGCAAAACGGTCTTGCCGCGTCGAGCTTCTTGAATGAGTTCCTGCAGTGCCGCCTTGTGTCCCGCCCAGACGGAAGTGGCTTTGTGCTGGTACTGCTGAATGCTCTGAACGCCGACCTTGAGGAACTCGCTGGTTGCTTCAGTGGCAAAACGACAGAGATGCAATTGGGTCAAACGGCTCATCCCCTTGTGCATCGCACCCCAGTCATAGAGACGAGTCGGATCGTCCACGCGACTGAGATACGTGCCGGCTGTCTCTTCGACCGTCGCGGGCTCTTCAAGCAGGAGGATGCAATCGTCCGGCAGCACGTTGACGAACATTTCCTGCTGTTCTGAAACCGCACCCGATATTACCGAGAGAATGTTTATGTCCTGAATTTGGCCGCTCGAACGGTGCGTGTCCAGGTCGATCTCGCGGATGCTTTCGATGATATCACCGAAAAACTCGATGCGGATTGCTTCGGCCGCGTGTGAAGCCTTTGCGCCGGCAACGGGTGTGGTCAGCGGTGCATAGATATCGACAATCCCGCCGCGTTGGGCGAACTGTCCGGGCAGATCGATTCGATCCACTCGCTCGAATCCGTTGTCCACGAGCCACTGTACGACCTTATCCGGAGAGGTCTCCTCCTCGACGCACAATCTGAGCTGATGCTCCAGGAGCATTGCCGGCTTGGCGACGGGCTGGCACAGGGCCTGTACCGATGCGGTAACGACCGTGTTCCTCTGGGATTCGCTTGAACCGGCGAATTGCGATACGAGCCGTAACCGTTCGATTCGTACCTGGTCGGTTGCATCTGCGATTTCCTCCTCACCTTCCCAGGCGTTCAGTGTTTCGACGTTTTCCGATCCGAAGGTACGAAGATCATCTGCTGCTCTGTCGGCGTCGTCGATATGCGGTGCGATATACAAGATGGGCCGACCGGTTTTTCTGTTGATGTGGGCTGCTAATAAAGGCGCAAAGGACCCCCACGTGCCTTCGACTTTTACCACCCTTGTTTCGGGCTCTGTTAGTCGGGAGACTATTTTTGAAACTGTCTTGTCACGCCCAATGTCCATAGAGCGATGGGTAAAGATCTTCACAGAAAGTATACAGACACAAAAGGCTTCCAGCGAGGCCTTTATCTGTCGTTCACCTGCCTATACGCAGATGTGCGACTGATTGATCGGCCTCAGTAGTCTCGCAGTTCGCGCCAGGTTTCCACCAGAGCGCGGATGTTGTCCGCAGGGACGTCATCCTGGATATTGTGGACGGTTGCGAAGACGAAGCCGCCATCCGGAGCGAGTTGGGCGATGCGCTCGCGGACGTTCCGGCGGACCTCCTGCGGTGTCCCATGAGGGAGGACCTGCTGAGTATTTACGCCGCCGCCCCAGAAAACGAGGTCTCTGCCGAAACGCTGTTTCAGCAGTTGTGCGTCCATCCCCTGGGCGGTTAGTTGAACGGGGTTGAGGATTTCAACGCCTGTTTCGATGAGATCCGGAATGATTTCGAGAATGGCGCCGTCCGAGTGAAAGAAGCTGTAGAAAGGTTCGGGAAACAGCTTCTTCTGTGCGTCGAAGAGTTGTTTGTGGCGAGGTTTCAGTAAATCGCGGTACATCTGCGGGGAAATCAGCATAGACTGCTGGCCCGCCATGTCGTCGACCTCGCGAAGACAAACGATGTATTTGCCTAATCGTGCGGCGGCCGCCTCATAATACCGCAGCTTCAGCTCCACGAACTTATCCAGGAGTGTGCAAGCGGTCTCGGGGTCCATGGCCAGATCCATCAGGAACTGTTCGGTTCCGCGGACACGGCAGCACATCTCAAACAGCCCCGCACAGAGATTCTCCAGCATCACAGCATAACCACGTTCGTAATGCATACGCGCCTTCTCTTCGAGTCCGTCGAACAAAGCAGGGGCGGTGGGATCGGGCCATTTGAATTCGTCGATGGTTTTTCGCGTGAGTTCCTGAGCGAAGGGGCCGGCGGCGATATCGAAATACAGGCTGCCTTCCGGACGATGCCAGAGGACGCCCCATTCATCCCGAAAGCGCTGCTCCCCGTCGCATATCTCCAACGGCGGGCTTTTCCGTGCGATATTGGGTACAACTGCTCTGGTATCGACGTCGAGTTTCTGGAGCAACTCCTCGCCCGGTTCGGCAAGCTGTTGTACGACGTCACAGAGTACGATCGGTTCGGTGTCTATTCCGAGCGTCCGGGCGAGACCTGTATAGGCGTTCTTCGTGATGCCCGTAACGTAACTGCCGCCCAGATCGAAAGGAATCCGGTCGGGCTGCCGGTGCCCAAGGGTGGTCAGGATGCGGTCTCTGGAATTCATATTCATGTGTTTTCTGCTTGCTCGTCAATCCGACATGATTTACCGCGTTCAAATAATGATCGAGCCGCCTTTGGCTAATTCCCGGCGCAGCTTTCTGAAATCGACCTCGCTTACTGTCAGACCGTTCTGCAGTGCCAGCCAACTTGCCACTCCGACAGCTTCGCCCGTCTGATTGCAGTTAACCATGACACGGGCGGCGCCGTAGGCACCGCGGTCCGCATCGAGCAAACGCCCGGCTGCCAAAACGTTCTTTGCCCCTTTGGGCACCAGACAGCTGTATGGGATTTGGTAGAAGGTCGGGTTTTTATCGCGCGGCCCCCGCCACCGGCTCTTGACCGATGGTTTGCCCGGCACGCTATACACTTCGGTTCCATCAAGGTAGCGGAAGGTCAGGCCGGGCTTGTTCGAGTGGTGAACGTCTACGCGATAACTGCCGTTGGCGATAGCATCCGGAAAATGCACGCCTTCGAGTACTTCCCGCTGAAGCAGCCTGCGTCGACACTCGGCGTGGCGCGTCTCGCGAACCCCGATATAGGAGGAAAGGCCCACAATCGCAACCTCCTCGCCTTGCTCGAAGTTGTCATGCACGATATCCCGCATAATGCGGGCCTGACGACGTCCTTCCATCTCAGCATGCGTCAACTGGTCCGCGTCGCTGCAATCGGCGCCCGGCACGCGCGTTCCAGCCACCATGCGCGTGTTCGCCTGATTGACGGCTTCAGAAGACCAGAGAAAGCTGCGTTTGAGGGAGTTGGTAAACTTCGGATCGTAAACCGCCTTGCCCAGATTGAATCCGGGATTGGCCTGTTTGATCGCGTCGAGACCTGTGAGGAAGACGCAGACGGTGGGGGGTTGCAGATCATCGTTTTTTCGCACCGGCAGACCGAGCCGCGCAAGCACGTCGCCGTCGCCGGTCGCATCGATGAAGTAGCGGGCCTCGACGGCTCGCCGTCCCGATTTGTCTTCTATGATTGCGTGCGACATACGGCCGTCGGCACCGACGGCGGCGGCAAAGCGGGCGTGCAGGAATGGACGGATACGGGATTGCTCGCGCACCAATTCGTCGAGTTCCAGGATCATCTCGGACGTGTTGAACACTGCGTAGCGACTGTGATTGGACTGATAGATATTTACGGCGTTTCGCTTCTTCAGTCGCTCGACGGTTTCAACAGTGAGCCCGCCGATGATTTGCTTGTCGCCGGTTGTGTTGTAGATCGAGTGCCAGATGTTGACTTTCGCGGCTGTTGCGACGCCCCCGAAGAATCCGTTGTTCTCAATCAGTGCGACGCTTGCACCGAGTCTGGCGGCGCGGACCGCTGCGAATACGCCCGCACTGCCGCCTCCAACCACACATATATCGCATCGATACACGACCGGTATCTCGCGCGCGGGTTCTCGAATGGCTTGCCGCTCGTCGGCAAATGCCCGTGCTTCGGTATTGGGGCCCATTCCGCACATCAGGGCCGTAGTCCCTAGTCCGGCGGTCTTCAAAAAGCCGCGTCTGGTATCAGTGCCCATTATTTGCTCCTGTCGAAAGAAAACGGCGGTGTTGTCCGTTGAACAACCCGCCGTCCTGAACTTTCCTTTTGTCTCGCCGTGCTGTCATCACAAATTACTGACGACTCTTTTGGCGGTTGCGATAACGTTCTCAGTAGTTATGCCGAACTTCTCGAAGCAGAGCTTGGCCGGGGCGGAGGTGCCAAAGGACGACATGCCGACGAAAGCCCCGTTGTCGCCGATATACTTGTGCCAGCCGAGTTCGACGCCCGCCTCGACAGCCACTCTGGCTTTGACGCTCGGCGGAATAACCGAATCCTTATAGGCCTGATCCTGCTTTTCGAACAGATCCCAGGACGGCATGCTGACCACCTGGGCTTTGATTCCGTCGCCTGCGAGTCCTTCCGCGGCACACAGCGCCAGTGAGACTTCCGAGCCGCTGGCTAACAGCAACACGTCAGGCTCGTCGCACGGCACCACGACATACGCTCCCTTGTGCGTGTCTTTGGCCGAGCCGTATTTGTTCTGATCCAGTACGGGCAGCCCCTGGCGGGTCAGCAGCAGGGCAACCGGGCCGTGCCGATGTTCCAGAGCATACTTCCATGCCTGGGCGGTCTCGTTCGCATCTGCCGGACGGAAAACCGTTAGGTGCGGAATGGCCCGCAGGGCGGCCAGATGTTCCACTGGCTGGTGTGTGGGGCCGTCCTCACCGACACCGATGCTGTCGTGCGTCCAGACGAAGATACTCGGGTAGTGCGAAATGGCGGCCACGCGAACCGCGCCGCGCATGTAGTCAGAAAAGACCAGGAACGTCCCGCCATAGGCCCGCAGCAGGCCGCTGACCGAAATGCCATTGAGGATCGAGCCCATCGCGTGTTCGCGAATGCCGAAGCGAATATACCGGCCGTCGGGCGTCGCTTTCTGGAAGTCCTTTGCATCGGGCCAGTTGGTATTGTTCGACGGAGTCAAGTCCGCTGAACCCCCCATGACCAGCGGCAGCCTTGGCATAATGGAGGCCAGGACTTTACCCGATGCTTTCCGTGTGGCCATCGATTCATCGGGGCTGAATTCAGGCAGAACATCGTCAAGGTCCACAGGCAGCTTGCCGGCCGCAGCGTCCGTAAACTCTTTAGCCAGGTCGGGATGCGCTTTGGCGTAGGCCTCGAACATCTCATTCCACTGAGCCTCGGCATCAATGCCCGCCTGGGCAACGTCCTTCATCCGACTTTTGACTTCTTCAGGAACATGGAAGCTGCTCGCTGGATCCCAGCCAAAGCGTTCCTTGATGAGTTTGATCTCATCGTCGCCGAGCGGCGCGCCGTGGGCACCGGCCGTATCCTGTTTATTGGGACTGCCAAAAGCAATATGCGTGCGAAGCTGGATGATGCTCGGCCTGTCTCTTTCGGCCCGCGCGTTTGCTACCGCGTTGGCGAAAGCTTCCATGTCGTTTCCGTCGCCGTCGACGATTTGGACGTGCCAGCCGTAAGCCTCATATCGCTTGGCGCGATCTTCCGTGAACGATAGTTCAGTAACACCATCGATACTGATGTGGTTGTCGTCATAGACGACGATAAGGTTGTCCAGGCCGAGGTGCCCGGCCAGAGAACTGGCTTCACCCGAAACGCCTTCCTGCAGATCGCCGTCGCTGGCGATGACATAGATATTGTAGTCGATAATCGGGAAGTTTTCGCGATTGAAGTACTTCGCCAGATACTTGCGGGCAATTGCCATACCGACCGCATTGGAGATTCCCTGACCGAGCGGGCCGGTTGTTACCTCGATCCCCAGATCCGGCGTATATTCAGGGTGGCCCGGCGTTTTGCTGTCGAGTTGACGGAATCTCTGAAGGTCCTCCAGGCTCAGATCATATCCGTTAAGATGCAGCAGCGAGTAAAGCAGCATGCTCCCATGACCGGCCGAGAGGACGAAACGGTCGCGATTATGCCATGTCGGATTCGCGGGGTTGTGTTTGAGATGCCTTGTCCAGAGCAAATATGCGGCCGAAGCCATACCCATCGGCATGCCGGGATGGCCTGATTTGGCCATCTGCACGCCTTCCATGGAAAGAAAACGAATAGTCTGGATACAAAGTTCGTCGACTTCCGACAAACCGGGGTTCTGAATGCGTTCACTCATCACTAACTTCCTGTAATGAAAACCTTTATCAATCGCATGCGGCTACGAAACGAGCAGGTAGGATAACAGGCGACGATGGTTTTCGCAAGCACTTTTGCAGTTGCTCGGCGCGAGGTCATGATAGCGGAGGTACCCAGCCGGATAGCCGGCGGTATCGCAAAGTCGTGAACAAGCACGCACGCATTGATTTCTCAGCAGCCGGTCGCTTCGATGGCTTTGGCTAAATCGAGGGTGCCCTCATAAAGACTGCGTCCGAGGATGGCAGCCTCGGCACCGGTTGTAATGAGCTGTTTGATATCATCGATGGTACTTACGCCGCCTGAAGCGACTACAGGCACATCGACCGCTTCGACGAGGGCTTTGGTCCGTTCAACGTTTGGGCCCGCCATCATGCCGTCCTTGGCAATGTCCGTGTAGATGATCGCCGCAAGAGGCAGTTTGGCGGCTTCTGCGGCGAACTCAATCAGATGCTGCGGACTCTCCTGGGTCCAGCCGTCCGTTGCGATGCTCAAGCCCTTGGCATCGAGACCAAGTACGACTTGTCCTTCGAATTGTTGGGCGATTCGCTGAAACCAGGCAAAATCCTTCACTGCCTTGGTACCGACGATGACTCGCTCCACACCGATATCCAGTAACTGCCTGATTGCAGCTTCATCCCGGAGTCCTCCGCCGACCTCGATCTTCAGTCCGCCTGATGCGGCAACCGCGGCGATCGTATCCGTATTGACCGGTTTGCCCACCTTGGCGCCGTCGAGGTCCACCATGTGCAGCCATTCAGCACCGGCCTCGATGAAGCGCTGGGCCTGTTTGACCGGATTATCTTCGTAGTTGATCTGCCTGTGGTACTGTCCCTGAATCAGGCGTACGCATTTGCCGTCGCGCAAATCAATTGCTGGTATGATGTACATCTTGACATCCTCTGCCAGTCTATTGCTGTGGTGGGCCACATCCTGTCGTTCGTGCTGCCATTTGTCAAACGGGCACCGGCCCCGGATTTCTTATCGGCAGAATGCCCGAAAATAATTAGTCTGAGGAAGCTGGAAGGCACCATTTCGTCGTGCCTTCCGTTCCAGACGTCGGCGCGCCTATGTACAAAATGCGCTTGCGTGCGGGACGTACGGCACTACACTATGGCATATAACTATTGGGTGAAATGACGCTCGACATTCAGGAGGTCTGAGTATGTACAGAACCAATATCGTGAACGGACGGTCGTACTCGTTGCCAGGCTTCTTCTTGCGATGCCCCAGATTCGGAGTGCTTGTGCTTCTATTGTTCACAATTGTTCCTACGATTTCGTGCAGCGTCGTGGGGAATCCGTTTGCCGGCGGTGGCAAGACGATTCCCGTGATCTTCGATACCGACATCTGTGATGATATCGATGATACCTGGGCGCTGGCGGTGCTGCTGGAGTCGCCCGAATTTGACGTGAGATTGATCACAACCGCCGTTGGCAATACCGAGGCCAAGGCGAAGGTCGTTGCGAAGTTTCTTGAGACGGTGGGGCGGACGGACATCCCGATTGGTATCGGGATTCAGCATCACACGGGCAGTCACAGGCAAACCGAATGGGCCGCCGATTACGATCTGGCGTCGTACCCGGGCACCATACACACCGACGGTATAGAAGCCATTATCGAAACCGTTATGGAGTCTCGCAAACCCGTCAAGATCGTTGCGGTTGGACCGCTTCCGAACATTGCCCAGGTTCTCAAGCAGGAACCCCGGATCGCGCAGAAAGCCGAATTCGTCGGCATGCATGGAAGCGTTCGACGGGGCTATGGCGGCAGCGAGAAGATCAGTGCCGAGTACAACGTGCGGGCGTATGCCAAAGCGGCCAAAGTAGTGTTTACTGCGCCATGGAAAATGATGATTACACCGCTCGATACCTGCGGCATCGTACACCTCAAGGCAGAGAAGTATCAGAAAGTCCTCACATGCGACAGCGATCTGGCTAATGCTCTGATCGAGAATTACAGAATCTGGTACCGAAATGGCCTGAGCGGTCGCGATAAGGAGATTGGTCAGGCTGAACTCGATCGCAGAGTGCAGGAGAAGGTGGGCTCGAGCAGTACGACGCTTTTCGATACAGTGGCGATCTACCTGGCAATGAGCACGGATTTGGTGGAGATGGAGACGCTGCCCATTGAAGTGACGGACGATGGGTATACGAAGATTGTTGAGGGTGCCAAGCAGGTCGAATGTGCCATGGAATGGAAGGACCTCGGGGCATTTGAAGACTGGTTGGTCGAAAGGCTGACGGGCAATTGTCCGCCGGCGAGCCGGGAGAACGACTGACCATGGCCGAGGCTGGGCCCAGAATAGCGGTCATCGGCAGCAGCAACATGGACCTGGTGATTCAGGCTGCGCGGATCCCGGCTGTCGGCGAGACAGTGCTGGGTGGAGAGTTCGTCATGGTGCCGGGAGGCAAAGGGGCGAATCAGGCAGTGGCGGCGGCACGACTCGGAGCGGATGTGCTGTTCATTGCCCGACTCGGACGGGATCTTTTTGCCAGCCGCAGCATGGAGAATTTTCGAGACAACGGAGTTGACACGCGGTACGTCCTGAAGACTGCGCGGGTTCCTTCGGGTGTAGCGCTGATCATGGTGGACAAGGACGGCGGTAATTCGATTCTTGTCGCTCCCGGTGCGAACAGCCACCTGATGCCGGACGACGTACACGCGGCACGCGAGGATATCGCACTGTGCGGAGCAGTGGTTGCGCAACTGGAGGTGCCGATCGAGACGGTAGAGTATACGGCCGAGTTGGCCAGTGAACTGGGCATTCCGTTCATACTGGACCCCGCTCCTGCATGCGAGTTGAATGCTGAGCTGTTGAGTCGCGTGGATGTTCTGACCCCGAACGAGTCCGAAGCGACAGCGCTCACAGGAATGCACGTGCACGACAGGCAAACCGCAGCGATGGCGTGCGAACGCGTGCTGGCAAAGGGAGTGAAGACGGTGATTGTGACGATGGGAGCCGAAGGCTTTGTGTTGGGGGACGACGAAGGAACGGCCTTTGTGGAGCCCTGCAAGGTCGAGGCCGTCGACTCAACGGCGGCCGGCGATGCGTTTACCGGTAGTCTGGCAATGGGTATTGCGATGGGGCAATCTGTACGACAGGCCTCCCGCTTGGCCGGCAATGTTGCCGCACTGTCTGTGACAAAGATGGGGGCCCAATCTTCGATGCCAACGAGACAGGAAATAGAGCGCTTTATGGAGCAATGAGATATTATGAAATACCTGAAATTGCGAATACATCTGCCTGCGTGCATTCTTCTTTCTTGTATGGTGGGCCTCCTGGTCGCCGGTCTTGGCTGCAAACGGCAGGAAAGCGACAAGCCGCAGGTCGCTCTGGTGATGAAGTCGCTCGCCAACGAGTTTTTCAAGACCATGGAAGAAGGGGCGGTAGCTCACCAGCAGGAGCACAGCGACAAATACGATCTGATTGCGGTCGGAATCAAGGATGAGGAAGACGTTGCCGCCCAGGTTCGTCTGATGGAACAGATGATCGCGCGCCGCGTCGATGCTATTGTCCTTGCGCCGGCCGATTCCGAGGCGATGGTGCCGATATGCCAGCGTGCGATGCAAGGCGGCATCACAGTCGTCAACATTGACAACAAACTCGACAGCGAGATTCTCAAAGAACGGGATATACAGGTGCCCTTTGTAGGCCCCGACAATCGCAAAGGGGCACGGATGGCCGGCGAGTACCTGGCAAAACATCTCGAGCCGGGCGATCCGGTTGCAATTATCGAGGGTATTCCGAGCGCATTTAACGGCATTCAGCGCAAGCTCGGTTTCGAAGATGCAATGAAGGCTGCGGGCATGGAGATTGTCAGTTCACAGTCGGCGTATTGGGAGCAGGCCAAGGCGGAGACGCTTGTCTCGGCTATGATTACCGAGCATGAGCAGATCAAGGCGCTGCTGTGTGCAAACGACAGCATGGCTCAGGGAGCGGTTGCCGCACTTGGAGCGGCCGGCAAGCTCGGCGACGTGTTCGTTGTTGGATTCGACAATACCGAGGCGGCTCAACAATTGATTCGAGAAGGCAAGATGCTCTGTACTGTGGATCAGCATGGCGACGAGATTGCCGTTTACGGCATCGAGTACGCGATGGAGATGTTGAGCAGCGGGGCGGCTCCTTCGGACAAAGAGACACCGGTCGATCTTATAACGGCGGAAACGCTTCAATGAGTACCGCCGACAGCCAGAACCTGTTCACTGCGCGCGCAATTGAGAAATCCTTTCCCGGCGTGCGAGCGCTGTCAGAAGTTAGTCTTGACCTGCAAGTGGGCGAAGTGCACGCGCTGGTTGGCGAAAACGGAGCGGGTAAGAGTACCTTAACGCGGATCTTTGCCGGCGTAGAGAATGCCGATGGCGGGCAGATGACGTTGCAGGGTCAGGAATATCAACCCCTGGGCAGAGCGGATGCCGAATCGCAAGGTGTGCGAATGGTCATGCAGGAGTTGAATCTCGTCGGCAATTTGAGTATCGCGGAAAACATATTCATCGACCGCCTCCCAAAACGGCTGGGATTTGTCCGATATGCAAAACTGCATCGCGACGCTCGAGGGTTGATGGAGCAGGTCGGCCTGGGAAATTTCGATCCGCAAATGTCGGTCCGGCGACTTGGCGTCGGTCACCAGCAGATGGTGGAGATCGCGGCGGGACTCTGCCGACGGTGCAGAATACTCATCCTCGATGAGCCCACCGCTTCGCTGACGGACCACGAGGCGGATCTGCTTTTTGGGCATGTGCGCAAGCTCCAGTCGCAGGGGGTCGGCATCATATATATCTCACACCGTATCGAGGAAGTCATGCAAATCGCCGACCGGATTACAGTGCTTCGCGACGGCCGGCTGGTTGCGACGCGTCGCGCTGACAAGTTGGATATCGGCGAAGTGGTTCGCCTTATGGTCGGCCGGCCGCTCGGCCGGCGGCAACTGGACCGACGCTCGAGTCCCGGGAACATCGCTTTGCGTGTGGACAATCTGTGCGCGGGGGATAAAGTCAAAAAGGTGTCGTTCGAAGTTCGAAAAAGCGAAATCCTCGGTGTTGCCGGGCTGATGGGATCGGGCCGCACCGAGACGATGCGAGCCGTTTTCGGCGCCGACAGGATCGAGGGTGGCCGATTGTATCTGAATGGCGAGAACCGACCGGCCAGTATTCGAAATCCGCGAGACGCGGTGCGCAAGGGTCTCGCATTGCTGACTGAGGATCGCAAAGATCAGGGTTTGCTGCTGCCATTGTCTGTACGAGTGAATATTTCATTGACCGGGTTGGGCAAGATTAGTCGTTGCGGGTTGATAAGTCGGTCGCTGGACAGCGCCGTGGCGCAGAAGTACATCGCGGGTCTCGGCATTCGCTGCGCATCGATGGAGCACAGCGCCAGGCAGCTTAGCGGAGGCAATCAACAGAAGGTCGTGATCGCCAAATGGCTGTACCGCAACTGCGACATCATGATCTTCGATGAGCCGACCCGAGGGATAGACGTCGGCGCCAAATTCGAGATATACAACATGCTTGCAGATTTGGCAGAGCAAGGCAAGGCGCTGATCGTGGTATCCTCCGATCTCAAGGAATTGATGTCGGTCAGCAACCGGATCATGGTGATGTCGGCGGGCCGTGTAGCGGGGATATTTGCCCGCGGGGACTGGGACGAAGAAACACTGATGTCTGCGGCGTTCAGTGAGTATATTGACGACAAATCAGTCGAAGGACGTACATGAGCGTGTTTATCAAAAAACATGTCGGCCGGATTCTGGCTTCCATGAAGGACTATCTCGGCATGACGGCGGTGCTTATACTGCTCGTTGCATTTTTCAGTCACCGCGCCGAAAACTTCTTTACTGTCACAACATTCAGGACGATCGCCAATCAGATTCCCGACAAGACGATCATCGCGGTCGGTATGACGTTCGTTTTAATCATTGCCGGCATCGATCTGTCGGTCGGATCCGTTATGGCACTGGGCGGTGCGGTGCTGGGAGTCTGCCTCGTCAAATTCGAATGTTCGCTCGCGATTGCGATCGCGGGCTGTCTTGCCGTCGGTCTGGCGTGTGGTTTGTTTAACGGACTGGTGGTGATCCGCTGGCGACTGCCTTCGTTCATTGTGACGCTTGGGATGCTGGAAATTGCACGTGGTGCGACGTACTGGGTGACGGACTCGCGGAACCTGTATTTGGGCGCCCACGTCGAGGTAATAACCACGACGTCCGTGCTCGGTTTTTCGCTGCCGTTTATCATTGCGATGGCGGTTGTTATCTTCGGTCAGGTCATTCTGTCCCGCACGGTCTTCGGAAGATACATGGTTGCCATAGGAACAAACGAAGAAGCGGTTCGTTTATCTGGAATCGATCCGCGGCCGATCAAACTCGGCGTGTTCATGCTGTGCAGCATGCTGGCCGCCCTGGCTGCGGTGATACACACCGCCCGTCTTTCGTCGGCCAATCCCAATGCGGGTCGGGGACTCGAACTGGAAGCAATTGCAGCGGTCGTCATTGGCGGGACAAGCCTTATGGGGGGGCGTGGTTCGGTTATCGCTACGTTGTTCGGCGTGCTCATTATTGAAGTTTTAAGCAGAGGGTTGGATCACGTTGGTGCGCAGGAATCAACCAAACGGCTCGTTACGGGTTGCGTAATAATCGCTGCTGTGATCCTGGACTATTATCGACACCGTCTCGCGAGTCGACCGTCATCACAAACTGCATAGACGCTCGATTGCTATTGAATTGCCCATTAACCGGGGGTATTCGGGCATTTCGGCATTGCTTACCTGTCCGCTGCCGAGCAGCATTCTGGCCCGTCTTTGTCCTGCTTCAACATGGCAAGCGTTGTGCGATGCAGACTGGTGCGCGTTCTGCGAGCAATGCAAAACATTTCGAAAAGCCCCCATATTCAGAAATAACGGTATTTTGGGGACCACAGTCTAAATGAATGGGTATCTGGAGTCATTTCGCCCTGCGGCCGCAAATCACCCGATGCGTCCACTTGACAAATCAACTAGATTCTCGGATAATACCGATACAGGTGGTTGTGGCTCGTTGGAGGAATTGACCTATGCGTCTGCTTTTAAAACAGAAGGACGGCACAGAAAAAGAGTTCCAGTTCATCGATGGCCCTATCTGTATCGGCCGTGGCACCGGTAGTCAGATTTTTATCCCCGACAGAGGAGTGTCGAGGCGGCACGCGGTCATCAACAACACCGAGGACGGCAAGTGGATGATCGCCGATCAGGGATCCGCAAACAAGACGTTTCTCAACGAACAGGTCGTCGAGAAAGCGGAGATCAGGCACGGCGATTGCCTGCGGATTGCAGATTTCAATATCGAAATCGTATTCGAGTCGGAAGTAAAGAAGCAAGTGACAGTCCCCCCTGAAGATACCCTGCAACTGGAGGCGTCACTGACTACGCCCGAACACGAAACGGTGGTGCGAAAACCCGATGCGCAGCACGCCCCGGCCATGCGGTTGGCCGCTCGCAGGCTCAACGACTTCTCGGTCGCTGCAGAGAAGATTACCGACAGTGAAGACCTCGACGACATGCTCCTGGCGTTATTGGACGTTACCCTCGAACAGTTCGACGCGTATCATGTTTGGGCGGCATTACGAACGCAGGCAGGGGGGCCGATGACGTGCCACGCCGGAAAGCGTCGCGACGGTAAGGATGTTGCACTGAAAGAAATTGGCCTGGCGAAGAAGGTTACGCAGTGTGTCGATAAAGGGCAGTTTTTGGTCCTGCCTCGCGTGTCGGCGCAAATGGAGTCGACGGACCGCATCCGTTCGGCGATGATCGCTGCTATTAAGCGTCCGGCCGGATGCTATGGTGTCCTGTATGTCGATAATGCCATGGTGCAGGACCACTACACGCTGGGCGATCTTGACTACCTGATGCTGATCGCTATGCATACCGCGGCGACCATGAAGGAATTTGTCGATTAAGAAGGCCCGCCCATACCCCCGCGCGTGACCGCGGCCCTGCTTTGGTGCCGTGCGCTGATCGTCAATGCGTTCGATTACCCGCTGATCGTGCCGCCCTCCAGATGGATCAGTCGATCCGCGTAGTCACGCGGCCGCTCGCTGTGGCTTGCGAGGATAACGGTTCCTCCGTCACGATGAAACGCAGAGAGATGATCCAGTACCACATGCGCGTTGTCCGGATCGAGATTGCCCGTCGGTTCGTCGGCGAGAATGATCCTGGGATCGTTGAGCAGGGCACGTGCGATGGCCACGCGTTGTTTCTCGCCGGCACTCAACTGATCGGGATGGTGCGAAACGCGCTCTGTCATGCCGAGACGATCCAGCAGTTCCCGACTATGCTGCGTCTTGTCACCATTGTAAGCTGCGAGCAGTACGTTCTCCGCGACGTTCAGGTAGGGCACCAGGTGGAACATCTGAAACACAAAGCCGATGTTTTTGACGCGGAATTTGGCTCGTTGCCGGGGGGGCATTGCATATAAATCGCGATCTTCGAAACGGACAATACCTTCATTGGGACGGAGCATGGCGGCGATGGTCATCAGGAGCGTCGTTTTCCCGCTGCCGCTCGGGCCGCACAGGACAATAAACTCGCCTTGACGAACACTGAGATGGACATCGCGAATCGCCACGACGCTGCCGTCTTTTGTGCGATATTTCTTTTCTACGTTTTCCAGAGCGAGCATTCTTATTCTTCCCTCAAAGTAACGGCCGGATCGTATGCGACTGCAAGCATGGTCGGAATGAAACTCGCGGTTGCAGCAAATACCGGAGCCAGCACGAGCGCCATAAAGAAGAACGACCATTCAGGCTGTAGAATCCGCTCGGCAGTGATCTTGAAGACGCTCGGGCCGAATCGCAGGGCCAGATAGGTTCCCGCCGCGAAACCCACTACCGTTCCGACAACTCCGATGACTACTGCTTTACCGAGGAACAACCCCGCAATACGCTCGGAATCATGCCCCAGCGCCCGCAGAATCCCGATTTCCTGCTGTCGGTCGCGTACATTCATAACGGCGACGATTCCCACCCAGACACCGCAGGCAATTATGACGAAAGGCATAATGACCGCGAAAAGATTCCTTATCATCTGGCGTGCCTTGGTTCGAGGCGATCCGATTGCCTCGACATGATAGACCCTGGCGTCGGGCAGGATAGCATTTACCTGCTTTCGCAAAATGGACGTCGGATCGTTGGTGTCGGCAAAACACAAGCAGTCCACAGCCCTGATCTCGCTGATCCGCCCCGGCAATCCGAGAATCGCCTGGGCGTCATCGATATGGCATTGCAGGCGTATGTCATCGCTGTTGCCCGATTCCGCGAGGCACTTGGCGACGGTCAGCGTTTTGCCCGCCACCTCAATTTGGTCGCCCTTCTTGAGCCCTAATCGTTCGGCGATCTGATGACCGACATATACGGTGCCGGGCTCTACCTCGAAAATCATCGGCGGCTTGGTCCGCCCGGGAGGGCACACCTCCGGTGCCAGTCCGGTCACAACCACCTGCATGTCCCGCCAGGCCAACTGTTTTTGCAGATTTGCAAGCAGATGATTGTATGAGACCTTATTCTGGTTGGCGAGTTTCTCCAGATACGCCTCAGGCATCGTAGCGTCTGGTATACCCGTGATCAGGAACTGCCCCATGTCCGTATCAGCGGGAATGATGTGGAGGTTGTAGCCGAGCGCAAGCATGATTCGGGCCGTTTCCCGCTCGGCCCCTTTGGATGCAGTAAAGAACCCGATCGACAAAGCGACGGCCATCGCAACCGCCAGCACGCCCAACAAAAAGTTGATCTTCCTGTGACGAATTTCCTTGAATATCAAGCTCGTTACATTCATATCCGATTACACCATTATCCAGAATCTGTCATGTCCGCCCACACCGCCTCATTGTAGCAAATGTACGGGAACATACGCCAGCGACGTTTGCAGGGAAAATCCGCACGTGCAGCCGGAACTTGCTTCGGGCTGCAAAAGCAGGCCGCCGGCCGGGATCATGTTTATCCAGCAGCCCGGCCGCGTGACGCTGTTCAATTGCATAGGGCCGCCACCTTGCCCGAGATCGTACATCCACGGATTGCCACCCCGCCAGAAAAGGCACTGCGCACCGGCAGAGACGCCCCCACAACCGTGCCCCCTGCGATCCATCTTCCACTCTGGTAGCCTCTCTCCCGTTTTCAGGTCATACGCGTACGGCCAGGCATATACCGTATCCCCTATGATAGTTGGATGACGGTTGTATTCCCCGTGGCCGCCGTCCGTTGCGAGGCCCGTATCGTGGCTGCCGTTCCAGAGACAGTCGCCTGAGTCAGCGTCGAATGCTTTGTATGAGTAGCGAACGCAGTTCGCCGCCAGCCTCGATCCGCTTACGAGCAACACGCCGTTACTGCAATTCAAATAGATGGGTTCCTCGAAATCGGCAGTGTCAATCTCACGGCGGTATGTTTCATCGCCGGTCCGCCTGTCAAGTGCCACGATATGCTGCTTCCCTCCGCCGAATAATTCGCGAACAGGCATGCGGCCGCTGGTATTTGTGAGAGCCTGCGGGCATGTCGTTTCGACGAAGTATATACTGTTTGCACCGACAGATATGGTCGTGTTGAGGATTAGGCCCTCTTCGTACTGCCACATATGGGCGGCCGTTTCTTTGTGGACGGCGAAAAGATAATCGCTCGTTACAAGCTGCATGTTTCGGTACCAAAGTGCGTTATCCGCTTCGTAGCTCGTTTCCGTATAGCTGGCGCCCGGTCTTGTAGCACTTGCTATCAACGTGTCGTCGAGCGAGGCTACATACCCCCAATAGTGCCGGGCGTCTGGATCGGTTTGTGGCATCGAGTAACGCCGCCGGAGACGGCCCGTAGCGGGATCAAATGCGTGGCACCTATCCTTTATGGCAACGTAGAGAGAGGTCTCATCGACCGCCATGTTCCCGCAATCGAGGAATACGCCCAGCCTGCGCGAATCGGGGACATCCGTTTGCCAGATAATGGTCCCATTGTACGCATCGACGGCATAGACGACACAATCGCCAGGAATGAAGAGCCGGCCGTCTTTATACAGAGGCGGCACATTCCGATGATGCCGATCGATCATTCGCTGCGGCCCGGGCCTCCCGAACCACTGCAGACGCATGGGCCCCCGAACGAGCGAGTCATTGCTGCACCCACTGTTGCCCGGTTCGGCATAAAGATGTGTCCACTCCCCACTGCCGGGCATGGCCGGTCGGCGGGCAATATCCCAAATAAGATCTCGGGTTTCTGTCTGCGTCCATTGTGCGGATGTTCCGTGCCTGATGGGTGGACCATGCGAACGCTTGCTTGGAACACGTCGGCCGATAGCGAGCAGACCGCCGCAAGGTCGAAGCAAATCCAGCATTCTGTTCGTGTTGACCGGAGTCCGCCCGGTTCGCAGGGATTCTTCGCTTACTATCAGATTGGCAAAATGCCGTGTATACGGCAGATCTTCTGTGGAATACTGGTGCACTACTACGCGGCCGTACAATCCCGCTTTGTCCAGCATCCTGCGTGCCGTGGCAACATTCTCGCTGTGTGTTTCGACCGCGATGACCTGCATATCCGTCCGTTTGACAATTTCGTATGCCAATCGCCCCTCTCGGCTGTCGATGACCAGGCAGTAGCCCTTGTCGACATCGAGTTGGTCCGCTATGAAATCAGCCGCTTCGGTGTAGAACGGCGTCAAATCGTCGCGCGGATACGGATTGTCCATCCGGCTTGGATGGATATCGTTGCTGGCTTCGCCTGTCTGTTCTGTAAAGACATGGATATGGCCGGTATCAGTGCTGACGACGAGCGACCCATTAATGATGCTGAGCCCCATCGCCCGGCCTTCTACACCTGCCGTCCACATGCGTGTGCCTGTACGGGCGTCTATTGCTGCGACGCTGCCGTCACCTCCAACAAGCAGTTTGTCGTGTGCGAGAATCATGGCTCGGCGGTGCGCACAGGGAACCTTCCAGAGGTAGCAGTCGCTCCGTCTGCCTTCGACTTGACGTATTCTGATCTTGACATCCTGCAGTTGCTTCAGCAGATCTGCTTTGTCTTTCGGATTGCTCTTGAGCTTCCTATCCAGATTGTCTTGCTTGCGCCGAAGTTCACTCTCGTCTTTGGCGAGCGCAAAGTACGTGCCTCGGTCGAACGCCGACAGTTGTGCCTCAGACTGCATGTAGGCTATTGAGTCATGCACGATCACGCGCAATCCGCCGAATGTTGCAAAACGATCTTTTGTCCGGACATTGTTCGCATGGAGTTGCTTAACGCCCCGGCCGGGTCCCGTTATTAGAGTGTCGTCCGTCAGCAAGGCGTACGCCCCACCCGCGCTGGACAGAGTCCCGAGATATCCGCCGTCCGCGCGGTTAAAGATGGCGGGGCTTGTTCGGCCTGTTGGCATATACAACCGGTCTTCTGATAAGAGTATGTAGCCCTGCGGCGAAATGTCGAGTTTGCGTTTCCATTCGACTGCACCGTCTGCGGCATCAAGTGCATAGAGCCACGCTCCCTGCATGGGAAAAAGCCCGGCCGTACAGTATACGGTCTCGTCATCGACTACCAGTCCGGTTCGTACGGGTTGGGTCGATATCAATCTGCCGTTTCCCGGTATCACACGACGTTCGCTGGCCAGCATGCGTTTCCACATCAGCGAACCGTTCGCAGCGTCAAGGCAATATACGCAGCCGTCATCTGAGCCAACGTACAGCCTGTCCCCCACAACGACCGGGGCGAATCGAATAGGACCCTGTGTGAAAAAGGTCCACCGGATTCTTCCTGTGCTTGCATCCAGGGCGTAGACCTTGTCATCGGCGGAGGATCCGAAATAGAGAGTGTCTCGATCGCCGACAACGTGAAAGGCCTGGTCGTAGTCGACGGTGCTTCTCAGATTGTAGTGATGGTGAAAGAAATCCTGCTGCGCCGGAGACGGCCAGGCAGGACGGGGCGCACGGTTGCTGTGAAACGTCCAGGCGCAACGTAATGGGAGTGCGATTCTGCTGTTGCTCGAATTCGTGCGTTGTGCATCGTGCGCATACATACACCAGTCCGCGGCTGCAATGCGACCCAAAGACAGTACACCAAAGACAATCGCACGGGCAATCGACCGTTTCATGCCTGCCGCGTCCTCAAAAAGACTGCGATCCCAATGAGTATGACAACGGCAACAATTCCGACGGCGAATCCCGCCATCACACGGGCGGAAAGCAAGACCGCTGCCGCACCGCCATCTTCCGATTCAGCAGTTTGGTCGCGGCTGGTTGCCGCCTGAGCCTTGGCCGGTGCATTAACATCCGAATCCTGTGCCACGACAGGGGGAGCATTCGCATGCGTGACCTGCCTCTGCTCGGGTTTGATTTGCCGCTCGTCGCTGCTTGCCTGATCTTCGATCGCTGCGTCTTCGACCTCAGTCATTGCACCTTCATCCGGTGTCGGCGACTCGATAACGATTTCCTGATAACCGAAAGGATCGGGCCTGTACGCATAAGGCCCGAGCGATCGGCTGATGATCGATCCGATTTCCATTCTAATCATGGGATTGTCGGGATCGAAGCCCAGGCTCTCGACGGCCAGTTTGTGCACGTCCTCATTCCACTCGGCCGGCAGCATTGTACCCTGTACCCAGCGGTAGTCCAGCCCACATTCACAATCTCCCCCGACGACGTACAATACACTCAGCAGATTCTCCGTATTGATCTGTGGACCCCTGAAAAGCGGGCCAATCCATCGGCCCCGGCCATAGAATATCGCCGCCAGCGGAGCGTTCACGTCTTCGACCTCTATGCCCAGCGTCCACAGCAGAACATCCTCCTGCGCAAGCGAATCCGCTTTGAGCGTGACCTGAACGGGCGCTGTCCCGATAGGTTTGGGCAGGTAGTCGAGTTGTTCTTCAACAGCCTTGTTCGCTTGCTGTATTGCCTTGGCGGCCTGCGCGTTTTCATTCGGATCGGGACCCTCGATCAGAAGAATCGCCCCATAGTGACTGGCTGACTGCTTCAGGATATCCTTGCGCATCGGCGACGACAGCACTTTTTCGAGCTGGGTTCCAAGCGTCTGCTCAAAAGAACCACCGGGTTCCTGCAGGTTCAGTTGCATCTTCTGGCCGTCCGGACACAGCAGGACTGCGGTCGGGTAGGATTGTTCGTTCGGATCCTCAAGCAATTCCAGAGCCTTGTGATTCGGATCGTTGTCCACATTCAGCAACCCGAATTGGACGTTGCTCTCGGCGAGCAGTGCCGGTGCAAGCGTCTTGAAGGTGGTAACCGTCTTGGCCGGCGTCTCCCCATCGATATAGCCGAACAGCCGATAAGGTTCGATGCCGAGATACACGAATCCCGTCTCACGAACGTTGTACCGACACGCCGACACAGGGGCTGTGCCTGACAATACCGCTGCGAGGGCGACAAAGAGCAGGAGATTGCGCGTGTTTCGCTGGTCCGGGTTAGCTGTTGACAGTCGATTCCTCCGGTTGTGATATTTGTTTGCGGTCATAGGCACTTACAGACCATCACAGGATGCGGCGGGGATTACAGCTGCCATCTTCCTGCAATAGCTATCTCCGTTTTCTCAGATTCGCTTGTTCGGTCCCAGACAGACCACCTGTCCGTTCTCCAGAGTCACAATCACGCGGCCTTCCTTCTCGACCGCCATGCCCCACGTAATGGGGGCTGCCGGCAGGGGACAGGACCACATCTGCTTTCCGTCAGCGAGACTCAATGCACTAACGCGGTCGTTTGCGGCTGTCAGAACCGCATTTCGGCACACGGCCCAGGCAATACTGTCAGGGCAATCATACGTCCATTGCGGCCTATCCTTGACGTTGACCTTTCCGTAATTCAGGTGGAAGCGGTTGCCTGGATTAGACATATACTGCTTTAACGGCTCCGTGTTCAGGTCCTCAAAGCAGACGATCTTCCCGCCATATTGGGTCCGCAGCCATGCGACATGACGCCCCCCGGCGGAACTGACGAATATCTTATCAAAAACCGTCGCATCATACACGTCGTATTTCGGATGGGCGTAAAATGGCTTGCCACAGGCGGCGACCTCGCCTCCCAGCAAAGTTAGCTCCCAACCGCGAGGACAACGGGCGACGCATTCCGCCAAATGGCTTGCATCGTTGAGGCATTTGCCGCTATCGGCCTCGTAAACCGCCGGGGAGACAGAAGTGCCCCCGGCAAGAAAGAGTCTGCCGCCATTCAGCAGCATGTGCCCCTGGACACTCACGCCGGTACGGGCATGCACATTGAGGTGTCCGGATTTGACGTTTTGCCACTTCACTCGGCCTGTCGTGGCGTCGAGGGCGTAAATATATGTTCCATCATAGTTTGCCAAACCCGCCGCCACATAAGCGATACCGTCTTCAACCAGGACCCCGGCGGCTGTGGGCCACGTGGACATCAGCAAACCATAGACGGGCATCATCCGTTCTTTTGGTGCAGCCCGAAACCGCCAGAGCCGTCTGCCCGTTCGAGCATCAAAGCAATACACACAGCCGTCGCCCGAGCCAACGAAGGCCCGATTTTTCCAGATGGTTGGCGGAATTCGAATGCAGCCTCCTGTATATTGCTTCCAGGCGAGCTTGCCCGTGTCTGCGTCGATTGCCTTGACGACACCGTCGGAGCCGCCCACGAAGACCAGTCCACCCACAACGACCGGCGGCGTCACAGGAACGAAAGAATCTGAGGTTCGAGCTGTGTGGTTGTGCGTCCATAAGACGCCGGCCTGGTTCGGAAGCATGGCCTTGCTAGTGGCGCTGCACTGGTTGTCGGCCCGGAACGTAGGCCAGTCCGCCGACGACTGCTGCAGCGAGGCGAACGGCTTAGCGCCGTCCGCTGCGATTTCCAGTCGTTCGTTCGCAGGGACGTCCGGCTTGAAGTTAAAATCCCCCGCCGGTCCGAGCGTCGTGATTCCGTATAGCGTATTGTGACAATCGCAGACTGAGGGCCACCAGTACAGCAGACCGTTGGCAATGGTTACACCGTCGTGGCACTGAGCGCGCATTGGCGATATCCACTCCGGCCGGTTTGTAGCCACGTCAAATCGTATTGAGCCCCCTTCGGCACGGCAGAATATCGCATCGACTGATCCGGAGGGACGCGTACACGCGCGACGGTGCTGGCGGATTTGAGCCAGGGTCTCGCCCGTCAATGCGCTGAACTTGGTACTGGGGTGCTTGTCGATCTGCCCGCTGATTCCGTATATGACATCGCCCCGAAGAACGAGTTGGTAGTTGTTGTAAGGAGTCTCCCACAGAATCTCGCCGTCAGCAGCCGAGACGACCAGCAGTTTGTTCACCTGCGGACCCGCGAAATACAGCGCTGCATCGCTGCACTTCAGATAACACGTCGTCCGCCAGTTAGTGCGCCAGTCCTGTCGATGAGAATAGTCCCCGAGCGAGTCAAATAGCCTGCGCGCGTTCTGCGGGGTCTTGCGCCAGAGGGGGCGCCCTGTCTTCGCATCGATGCAGACCAGGTATGAGCCGAAGCTGAATGCATATATGCGACCGTCTTTCATGCAAATAGCGCGCCCGTCTACGGGCTCATTTTCGTGATAATGCCACAGAACCTCCTTGTTCCTCGGGTTTATCGCCAGAAGAGTCCGCCCGTAGCCCCATGGCGTCTGCGGCGTATGGAAACCCGGGGAAATCGGATGCCAGGGCCAGCCGTGCTTGTCGCGCTTCCAGCGCTTGCTTTCGTCCTTCTGTTCCTGTCGTCCGATCAGGGCGTAGAGTATCCCGTCTTCGAAAGCCATCCACTTCCAGCATGTTCCGCGGGCAATGTCGACAGGCGGGGTGATCTCGTCTTCCAGTTCCCCCGTTGCGGTATCGACGACCTTGCACGATTGGTCGTCGGCGATGTACAGCTTCTTCGGGGTGGCGATCATCGTATTGCGGTGGATCATGTATCCTTCCCGCAGATCGCGCTGCCACAACATGGTTCCGTTGTAGCCATTGTATGCCACCAGCTTGTTGAGCAGCGGTTCCTCGCGCTCTTTGAATGCGACATGTCCATATGCTTTGAATACGCGTCCTGCCGATGCCACCGCTACCTGCGGCAGGGGGGCGTACCGTGGTTCGGAGAGAAACTGCGTCAGATACGGTTTGACGATAACCTGATCCTGCGACTGGGGATTGTTGTCAGGGCCATGATACGGATGGCTCCAGTCGTCGACGCCCTCGGGAAACGGCTTGACCAGAACGCGGTCCCCCATCAGAGCCTTGCCCTTCGGACGAAGCACGCGCATGATCTCCCTGCGGTTGACGTCCAGGTCGCCCTGTGCTGCCACGATGATATCCGTTGTGTTGTCCGCCAGATACAGCGTCGAAAGCGGACCTTTTCGGATGAATATCCGCGTGCCGTTAAAGCCTTTTGCGTCCGCCGCTTCGCGCGCGGTGGTAACCGCCTCGGCTGTCGGCAGTTGCATATAGATGAGCATCTCGGTCCGCTCTGCCAGTTGTATCGGCAGATCGCAGGGCGATTCAGCAAGCACCAGGCAGATACCTCGCGGCCCCCCAACTTCGTCGCAAATCCTGTCTATTTCGTCCGCTGCCGATGCGGGAGGAATTGTCGCAAACAGTACCAGGCCGATGAGCGAAAGAGATCTTGCGGATGTCATGAGCGCGCCCTTTCCAGGAGTTCTGCCGAAACTTGCTCGGCATACGAAAAAAGCCTTTACGACACACACCATGCTACCACCGGAGGCCGACCGGGTCAAAGACATGTTCAAGCCGGATAGACCGCCGGGCCTCAGGGTGCGGCACGCAGCGCCTCACCAACCATTCTGAGGAAGATATTGTATGTTTCATCGGTAATCCTGCGGTCCCGCTGATCCAGCCCCAGTCGAACCGCCACCATGCTCCACTCGGGGATAACGAACATGTCGTTATTGTTGTATCCGCTGGCGGCGTATGTGTCCATTGGCGCATCGGGCCATTTACGGCTGCCATCGGCCTTGACGCCGTTGATCCACCAGTTGAAGCCGTATACACCCCGTCCGTCGGCCCCGCTCAGCGGGTGCAGGTCGATCGATGCAGGCACATGGGGCTTTGTCGCCGTGTCCACCCAATCGGCCCTGATTAGCTGCTGGTCTTTCCACTTGCCCCGATTGAGAAACAGATGGCCGAAACGCGCCAACTCGCGCGCGCTAATGAACACATGATTGTTGCTGTTGCCCGAACCGCCGTTGACGGTAATCCCGTTGATCTTGCCGAAATCGCCCCACCTCCATTTTTCCGAATGCATCCCGATTGGATCAGCGACCCTGCGTTTGAATAACGATTCCATCGGTTCACCCGCAATCTGCGTCAGGCAATTACCGAACTGATTCATCGCCGAGTCCCAATAGGCGTACATCTCTCCCGGCGCAAACAGCGGTGTCTCGCTTGGCTTGAACGGCGTCGAACTCGGCCCGTGCTTGTACCCTCCGTGAGGCTCATCACCCACCGCGTAGTAGCCGGAAGTCATAGTGGTAAAGTGCCGCAGCGTTATCCCCGGATAAGTCCTGCCCATACTCGGCACGACATCACTGGCCGCGGTATTGAGCGCAGCCTTACCATCCTCAACCAACAACCCCAGCACCGTACTCGTAAACGACTTCGTCAGCGACCACACCCCGTGAACCTTGTCAACACTCGGCCCCTCCCAGATCAAATACCCGTTACGAACAATCACCAGTTCCTTAACACCGTCCGCCCCAGAGTTCGCCTTGAGAAACACCACCGCTTGCTTCAACTTACCCGCATCGATCGCCTGTGACTCCGGCGACGTCTTCTGCCACTGCTTTCCGGGGAATACCATCTCAGCCCGGCCCCACGTACACGCGGCCAACATGCACGAAAAGATGACCGCGACGAATCGTCTTCTGTCGTTCATTTGCCTTCCGCCTTATTGAGATATAGAACCGCGTTGCCCTTGAACGGAGCCTTGAACTGGTGCTCGGTCTTCTTGATTTCTACCTTGCCCTTTTTCGTGGTCTTCCCATTTGTCGGATTGAACCACTCGAAACCATATAGGTCGGCCTTAAGCTTCACTGTAAACGCCTTGCCGCCGACAGGATCGTATATAAGGTACTCCTTTCCAGGGTTCGCCAGGCAGTATTTCGTGGATGCCAGATCCGGTCGCGGCTTCATAGCAACAAGATTCATCCGCTCTGCATAGCGTCTTGTGTGCCCAAGACTTCTGCGTATAGGATCCCACCTGGGATCGAAACGCTTGCCCAGCACCACGCCGTCGTACGGATCCATGAAGATGGGATTATATCCGCGTGTGAAGCTCTTCCAGACCCACGATTGATTGCCGCCGATACCCCACAAATGATCCGTGTCACTCAGCACCACCTTCTTCCCGTCGGCAACCGGCGGATTGTCACGATACCCGCCCTCATTGTTCGGCGAAACCCAGTCAGCCGGGCTGTCGAATAGCACCTTGTTACTGCCGCCCTTGTACTGAAACGTCATCCCCACCGGATGCTGCTGGCGCTTATCCTTCTCACATTTCTTAATCAACCGAATCATGTGATACTGCCATTCCGTACTCGGCGGATGATTCTCGTTGGATATCTCATACAACACATTGTCGAATCCGTTCACCGTATCGATCACCTTCCGAACATAATCCTCCTGCACCGCCGTCACCTTCCTATTGCCCAGCGTATGGACCTCGACCCCCTTGCCGTCCTTGTTCGCATCCCCGTCAATCCCGTTGATATTGTTCTTCGGATTAAACGGATGCCCCTCCCACGCGCCCTTGGAAAACTGCAAACCCCACCCCTCGAACAGCATCACAGAGACATAAATTCCCCGCTTCCGCGCCGCGGCAAGTCGCGTCCGCAGCCGCTCGAAATACTCCGGATTGAACTTCTCCAGATCGAACTTCGGCTTGCCGTCCAGCGCCTTGCCCGGCCCCGTCCGCTTCCACGGATGCGGCCGCACCGTATGTATCTTATGCTCCCTGTTGGCCGTCGTATTCCACGAAACCAGCTCCCACGTCCACATCCGAATGAAGTTATGATTGAGCCCCTCCATCCAGTCCAGGCATTTGTCAAAATCATACGCCGGAGGCGGATCGCTCGGACCGATGTCAACCAGATTCGCCCACGTGTGCGAACCCGTCAGATAGACAAGTTCGCCTGTCGCGCTGTTCTGAAAATACCGCGGATTCGCCGGATGCACAGCCAGCGGCCCCATGCGTTTCTCCTTCTCGCCATTCGCACTTGACGCGATTGACGAAAACAAACACAGCACTACGAACGCTGCATACGCAACGCAATGATTCCGAAAGAGTCTGTTCTTGTCACCCATATGATTTCCCTCACAATCCCGTCACTTTGAAACTCATCGGTTCTAATTCTACCCCATTCGCAAGGACATAAGACCTGTCGCCGAAGTTGACAGTTACCATCGCACCGTTGGCGAAATGTGTCTGCTGAACGTCTCTGTCGGATGTTAGAAACTTGTGGTCGAGCATCTCCGAATATCCGACTGCCCGCGCCACCGAGCACACGTCTCTATAGCTTTGTACGAATCGCTCCTTGTTATCATTCCAATATTCTCGTGTGAACATGAACATCCCGGGCGTGCCATAGAGAATATTGAAGAGGTCACGCTTATCCCACAGAGCAGGCAGTTTGTTGTTATAATCGCCCCAGTACCACTGAGCGATGACGCAGTCGTGATATACCAACTCCCACAATGGCAGGCGATATTTGTGGCCCGTCTGGAACTTCGCGACGCGCTCCGGCACTTCCATCCAGATCCTTCGCATATCGCGACCGGCATTCGGAACTCGATAGGGTCCCAGGCTGAGCATGCCCTCAAAGTAGTGCACATACGGAACCGCCGCATCGTGTCCCGTTTCGCTGCCGGTCACCAGCTTCATATCCTCAGACATATAACGCAGAAGCTGCACTTTCCAGTACCTGCTGTCGCTTCGCGTCATCGGATGGTCCGGATCGTAACACTCACGCCAGGGCGACGCGGTCGTCGTGTCGATGAACCGGCATCGATACGGGTTTGTCTTCAGCTCAGCCGGGACCCGCCGCTTGGCGTACTCAACAGCTTGTCTGTCGCAAAGCACCGCACACGGATACATCTGGCCGTCCTTGCCCGTCACCCGCCAGCCCTTGCGCCAGTCGCCTCTCGAGTCGATCATAATGTCGTCGGGCCACGCGTCCTGCGTCCAGTCCGGATGCGAACCACGCAGTTTCTCCTTGACGATCTGCGGATCCATCAGATCCTGATAAATGTCGTATCGACTGGTCAGAACACCGGGCATATTGTTCATGGCCGCGATTATCTTAGGCGAGCCGCGATGGCTCCAGAGGATTCGGTCAATACCTGCCGCTTTCATTTCGCGTACAATCCCGAGTGAGTTCTTTTCCCAGCACCAGACGTTCACCGCCCCGACCAGCAAGTCCACATTCGGATTCTCCTTTCGCTTCTCGGTGAGTGTCTTCAACAGCCCCTTCTCAGTCGCATACCGCCGATACCGCTTGGCAATAGCCGTGTGCCCCCCTTTGTCGAAGAAGACATACCGCAGCTTCCGCGCATACCCGAACTGTCCCTTCTGCGAATCCCATTCCGGCCTGACGCAGAGGTTGCCCGCCACGCGGTTTATCCTGATCGAGACATCGTCGGACGTCTCAATAATCGCCATGTGTCCCTGCTCTCCGTCGGTGACCCCCCAGAACCCCATGCAGATGCCGTGCCCGCCATACGCGATCAGCCGCATGGGGCTGATCGTCTTGTCTTCAACGGGATAAGAAATCCCTTCGTTCATCGGTACAACCAGATACGTTCCGGCTTCACTGACAAAGGGGCTGGGAAATTGCAGAGCCGTTTCCATCTCTCCCTCGCCCGAGAGTGTAACGGTGAATTCAGGCTGATCTTTCTCTATCCGGACAACCACGCCAATATCCATTCCCGAGGGTTCGTCGAGCAGAGTCATCTTGATACTGCCGCCGGTTCTTTCCGCCCCCAACACGGTCACCTTATCCGACGGCTGCTGTCGCCAGAGACGATTCGTTCGCTTGTCAGTGGCCGACAAGCTGGCACTGGCCGTATCAACCGTCAGTGAAATCGCTCCATTCTCCACAGTAAGACGCTCGGGTATATCCCCGGGCCGCATCTCCGACAGATTCCCCTGTCTGGCCACCGAGAAATCATCAAACCAGACCGAAGCGGGCCCGCGGCCCATCAGCCGAGGCAGAATCGTCTCAACGCCGCTCGGAATCACAAACCGTCCCCGCAACAGACGCCACCCACTGGTGCCGGAAGCCGTCCGTCCACCCAGCACCCAGTCGACAGCCTTCCCGCTCTCGTCGTAGGCTATCGTGCCGATGGTGGCGCTACCGGTCCCTTCGACCTTGACCCATCCCTGAATAGTAAAGATGTCACCACGCTTTACATCGAGACGCTTGTCGGAGGTGAAGCTCCAGTCCTGCTCGCCCGCATGCTCGATGCGCACCGATTTGCTTCCGCTGTGCCTGACCCGCCTGTCAAGAACCGCCTGCCCTCGCCCGGCGTCTCTGGTCCATAACTCCGACCAGCCTTCAGGCGAGCCCTTGGCTGTTTTCTCGAATCCCCCATTGTCCACAAGATTGGCCGCGCCTGCCGAGAGACACCAGCCCAGCAGCATGCCCGCAAGAAGTAGCTTTCGAACCCACATCATTTGTCGCATCCTTCAACAACCTCCCGTTGTACGCGTCTCCTACTTCCTGGGCTTGGCACTTCTGCGTTTAGCCTGCTCCATCACTCTCTTAATGGATACAGGAGCACCGCCCCTGGCCTTGGACACATCCGCAGCCGACATGAATGCAAATATCTCAATCGTCTCCTCGGCCGGAACTGCAACCTTGCCCGTTTTGAAGAACTTCACAACCCTCTCGATCAGCGGGCCGTAGCCGGGATAGTCGCCCGCCGCGACAATCTGCTTTTCTCCGAAGATCGTACCGCCATATCCCTTCTTTCCTGCCTTCAAGCCTCGGTACGTGCCGATTCGTCCGTCGCTCCATGTGCCGACAACAAACTCGTACGCGTCGGTCTGTGTCCGGCTGACGCTGTTACAGCCCGGCCCCATAACCGTAAAAAGCATCTCGACGCCATGCACGCCGTACCAGTAAAGATCGGGATGATGCGGTTCCAGCGAGCAGGGCCCGTATACATCGCAACCTACAACACCGCCAAGGTTCGGGTCGCTCCTCGCAGTGCGAACTCCATCGGTATAACGTAGCGAAGAACTGGACCAGCACGGTACGTCCGCTTCCTTCGCAAGCCGGAATATCTCAATGACATCCGCCAGATTACCCGCCATCGGTTTGTCGATAAACAGCGGCAGTCCCGCTGCGATGACAGGTTTGGCCTGCCTCAGATGCGGCCGACCGTCCACGCTCTCTAGCATCACACCGTCAACTTTCCCGCAAAGCTCCTCGATGCTTTCGACGATATCGAGGCCGTGTTCGTCTCGCAACTGATTCGTGAATCTCTCCACACGTGTTGCCGAGGCTTCGACGTCCGGCGAACCGCCCGGATAGCCCGCCACGACCTTGCAGCCATATTCTCCGGCCGAGTTATTGATCGCTCGTGTAAACGCAATAACGTGCGACGTATCCAGCCCGATCATCCCAATGCGAAAGACATCTTCCGCCGCTGGTGTCGGCTGTATGATGCCCGCAATCAAAATAAGTGCTGCTGCAATAACGGTCCTTCTCATAGTTCTTTCTCCAATATACTATCCTGCTTGCTTTCGCTAGTTCGTCTCATATCCATTGCCCGGTCCGCAAAACGCTTCGGTCTGCTCCGGTAGCGATTATGCCGTCCCCGGCTATTCTGCATAATCTGTGACAAGATCGCCGAATTCATCGAGCAAATCATACTTGTTCTGCCATGTCGTATACATAATGCCGATGGCATTCGGCGTCTGCTCCAGTGCCTGTAGCCATCCGCGAGGATTCTCCAGTGTGTCGCCATCATAATACGCACCCGCAACCGTCCGAAAGCCGTGCGATGAGAAGAATTCCAGACTTTGTTCCCGGATCTTGTAATACCAGCACACAATGCCAAGGTCCTTAGGTACGTGCCTCCAGGATCCCGCGAAATCCCCGTCGACAAGAAAGTAATCGTCGTGCGCATTGTGGTGCGGATCGAGCATGTCCGACCAGATGAAGATTTGTGCCTCTGGATTGACGCTTCGGATAATCTCCACCTGTTTGGTAATGCAATAGCCGAGAATCTCGCCCATAGTCTTGTCTCGCCGCTTACAGGCCTCGCATGCCCCGCCGGCTCGAATTTCATCCATGCTCAGCATGTACTTCTTCGGCGCCAGATGCTTGTGGATCAGCCTTGCTTCTTCCAGCATGATTTCGTATATCTTCGGCTCGGACATGCAGACCGAAACCTGCCCGTTGTTAATGGCCATCCCATGATAGTAGCTGACCCGCAACTGATCGCCGTCTGCGATTCTGCCATTCGGCCGAATGCGGATCCCGGGCGATTCGCGCTCGAATCGGAAGTCCAGTTTGCGGTCTTCGATGGGTGCGTAATCCTGGCCTTCCTCATATACACGGCCGGTACTGACGCTTCGTACCGTCACGGGTGTTCCGGGCCGCCGCAGTACGTTAAGCAGGCCGATCTCTTCCAGTTGCAGATCGTCGATCCAAAAGCGTCCTGATTTGCCTCCCCAAACACCGGCGTAGATACGCACCACATCGTAGTCGAGACTGTTGAAGCCCATGACGATGCGCTGCCAGTCGGCTGTCGCCGGCACTTTGGCATTCCAGGGCGCCACATTCCGGCCATCCCGTCCGAGTACCAGCATCCGCAGCGAACTCGCCGGTTCAAGCCCATCGGTCTTTACCCAACAGCTCAGTCGGTAGCATCTATGGGGCCGAACCTCAACCTCCTGCAGCACACGCGCGTGGCCGTGAGGGTACCGCTCGAAATTCTCGAAGCGTATGGACGCCTGGCCGCTATGGGCGATCGTGCGATCCTGGAACGATACGGCCCCGGGCTTGTCATGAAACTTGTACCCCACGAAGTCGAGGCCTCGAACTTGCTCGAAACCCCCATTGGCAATCGATACCGCTGCTTCGGGCGACAGCCGAGCGACGCCGTTGCGAACAACGTAAGGGGCGTCAATCACTGATATACCCGCCGCAAGGTTCCTGTCGTGTTGGAGAAACGACCAGCCATATCCGATGGAGAAGATCGAGGGGATGATTTCGATATCGTTCCCGGCACAAATGTCTTTGACGCGTTGGAGCCGTTCGAAGTACTCCGGCCGGTTCATGCTCATCCGATCGTGCGGGCCCGCAAGCACCATACCGTTCAGACCGTGTTCCGAAGCAACGCGTACAATCCGCCCGATATCCTCCACGTCGCCGTCTTTGGCCAGCCACCGCGAAACGTATACCCATCGGTTGGGATAGCTCTTGCTCTGACATGAAGCGTTCAGCATCAGAGTGACTACGAGAACGGTCAAACATCTTGACGAAGCGATCATAAAGCACCTTTGTCGATAAAAACCAGATCTACGCTGACATGATAGAGCCACGCGCATCCCTTCGCCAGCCTATTCTAACGTCTATGATATCGAATATCCCGTGTCAGATAAGGCGGCTACAGGGCCGCAGTACCTGACCATCTGCGCCAAATGTATTGCGATTACTTAGTCAGACCAAAGACCACAAGAAAGCCCAATACAATCTGGCCAACGGCGATCAATCTCAGGTGCGGCACCGGCCGTTCGAGGATCCATGCCGTCACTTCGTCCGTTGCCTTGGACTTGAGCAACAACAGACCTTTCAGAACGGCCAGAAGCCCGGCCACCATGAGGATCTTGGGCAGAATTCCGCTATGTCTCCAGCCGGCGGAGAACAACATGACCCCGAAAAAGAGCATCGCCGCAAAAAAGTACCGCCGGATTCTTCGAAGTGCCTTCTTGCGCAGACTCTTTCTGAACCACTCGGGATAGAGTAGAAACAGAACGCCAAGGAAGATGAAAATACCGCCTATGATGTTGGAAAGCATGCTGGCATACCCTGACAGTGGACAAAAACCAAATTGCTGGCATCATGATGGCATGCACACAGCAGGATGTCAATATCGCTCATGAAACGCGGGTTGAAGGCACGATAAGTAGCTCTGGCTGGAAGGCAGTACAGTAAGCGTGTTCTTTGCTGCAATTGTGATGGCCAACGGAATTTTCGTCGTGCTACCTTGCCAGAAACTGATCGATCTGACCGGCGACCTCTCTTCCCGACGCGATTGCACGACCGACCAGAGACGCCCCCATGACCGCATCCCCCGTTGCAAAGATGCCGGCGCCATCGCCGCACGCGTGTTCGACCGCAAGATTTCCCTCCGGCCGGGACTTCAGCTCGAGTTGGCCGACAATACCGCCTCCATCCCAGGCCTTGAAGCCCAGTGCCAGCAGAACGAGATCGACCTGCAGAACGAATTCCGTGCCGACTACAGGACGCATCGGAGCGTCCTGCGAAGTCTGGGGCCACTCGACCTCGATGGCGTGCAATTCGTTTACCTTCTTGTCGAATCCACTGAACCGTGTCGTCTGAATACCCCAGCGACGTACGCACGCGATATCGTCATGCGAGGTGCCGCCCGATTGGCTTCGATGGCCATTTGTGTGGTCCTGTGGCTGGATTTCGAGTTGATATATCTTCTTTGCTCCATCGCGCTGCGCTGTGGCCACGCAGTCATCGCCGGTCTCGCCTCCCCCGATGACGGCCACGACCTTGTCCCGCGCACTAATCGCGCGGTCCGGATCAACGCCTTGACCCGACGCAATCATATTCTTCTGTCGCAGATATTCCGTGCCCTGGCGGATGTTTTCGAGATTACGGCCCGGCACCTCCAAATCTCGCGGCGCTCCCGCCCCGATGGCTACACACACCGCATCGCACATCTTGCGGAGATACCCGGGCGAGATGTCCTCGCCCACAACAATCCCGGTTACGAATCGCACACCCTCTTCCTGCAATTGATAGACCCTCCGATCCAATACGGCCTTGCTGAACTTGAAATCCGGAATCCCGTATCGCAGCAGCCCTCCAATATACTCATCTTTCTCGAAGACGATTACCTCGTGGCCGAGTCGCGCAAGCTGCTGCGCCGCCGTCAATCCCGCTGGTCCGGAACCGACCACAACAACACGCTTGCCGCTCTTAATGTCGATTTCGGTCGGCCGAATCCAGCCGTTGGCAAAACCGCACTCGGCGATCTGATACTCCAATTGCCTGATTGGGACGCCGCTCTCTGCCTGTTCGGCGCACCTGTCTTCGCACGGTGCCGGACAGACCCTGCCTGTAATCTCCGGAAAGTTATTTGCCGAATGCAGTAGATCGCACGCCCTGCGCCATTCACTCTGGTTCAGGAATGTGCTGAGATCCGGAATCGGATTATGCAGTGGGCATCCCAGCAGATGACACGCTGGCTCGCCACAGTCGATGCACCGACTCGTACGACGAACGAGCGTCTGCTCAGGTATAAGCGGCACGTCCATCGCGAAGCGCTGGCTGGTTCGCCTCCCGGCGGAGTGCGGATGCCTGCTGTCGCAATCACATCTGGAGAACGTTCTTTTCGTATCCATGAAGACCCTTTCCGACGCCGACGACCCTGCCATCCTGACCGGGATTCACTTAACCTGTGGCGGCCGTGAGCCCTAAATGCGGTGGTCTTCCCGCACGATCACACGATAGCCCCCGTCGAGACTCGAACTCCAGTCCTTCGGCGGAGCGATCTTCCTGAGCCTGTCGAGTTGACCGATGCTCTTTAATCGCTCGTATATTAGTTGCCATGCGCACTTGCGGTCCGGCCGTACCTCGCAGCGGTCCTCGCGAGAGCCGCCACACGGACCATTCAACATCCGCTTTGCACATCGCGTCACGGGACATATCCCGCCGTATTCATGCAGAACACAAGAACCGCAACCGGTGCACTTCTCCGTCCATATGCCGCGCTCTTCGAGAATCCCTATGAACGCGGTGTCCAGCCCCGCATAGACCGGCTTGCCTACAAACCTCTCGGCAATGGCCTGGACCCCCGCTCCGCAACCCAGCGATACGATCGCATCGTTGCGTTCAACGGCTTCGGCTGCCTGCTCGATAAAGACGTTATCGCATTGACGCTCGATGGTCAGTTCCTCCACCTCCAGCGATTTGTCCGCGAGCCTGGAGGCCATGCGCAGCGCCGACGAGATAATGCTTACCTCTCGCTCGCCGCCCGCCAGACATACCGTGACGCACGTGCCGCATCCAAGCACGAGCACCTTCTCGTGCGAGTCGACGATTTTCATCAGTTCCGGTATTGATTTTCTTTCAGCAACTATCATCAGGCAGTCTCCACTTCTATCTTGCCGTTCTTGCTCGCCAGCGGGTTGGGTCCGAGCTTGCGGACGGTTTCCACCATATCGGTAATAATGTCGGCCAGCGGGCGCGCCATCGCCGCCGAGACGTTCACCATCCGCAGCCGTTCCTTGTCGATTCCGATTTCAGCAAGCATCTCGCGTATGTAATTGACGCGTCGTTTTGCACAAAGATTTCCTTCGATGAAGTGACAGCCTCCTTCGAGACAGCCGGCAACGAGTACCCCGTCGGCGCCGTTCTCCAGCGCCTTCATAAAGTGCTCGGTTTCGAGTCTTCCCGTGCAGGGTGTACGGATAATGCGCACGTTAGGCGGATACTGAATACGCATCGACCCGGCCAGGTCGGCCGACGAATACGCACAGTAGTGGCAGCAAAATGCCAGAATCTTGGGCTCGAACGTCTCGGATTTCATAACTCAGTTCTTCTCCACCGTTTGGGCAGTCTTTGGTTGGGCGGTATTACCGTCACAGGCCAGCAGTTCACGAATCATCACGGCGAACTGATCCGTCTCGAAATGATGCAGTTGAATGGCGCGTGCCGGACATTCGGACACGCATATGCCGCATCCCATACACTTGGCCGCTTCGATCTCGCCTTTGCCGTCCACATTGCAGGCCGGCGCGCTGTATGGGCAGACAGTCACACAGGTCATGCAGGAAATACATTTCTCCTGATCCACATACGATACCTGTGCGCTTACGTCCAGTTGCTTCTTGGACAGTACTGTGGCTGCTCTGGCCGCCGCCGCACGCGCCTGGGAGATATTTTCGTCGATCAGCTTGGGCGAGTGCGCCAGACCGCACAGGAATATCCCCTCGGTGGCGAAATCCACGGGCCGCAGTTTCATGTGCGCTTCCACGTAGAACCCGTCAGAATTCAAAGGCACTTTCAACATATCGGAGATGCGCCCGTTGTTCTCGCGGTCGGTCTCAACGCCCGTACTCAGTATGACGTTATCCGCTTCAATGGCAATCGGTTCGGGCAGATCCGGACTCTTGACATTGACGAGCAGGTCACCGTTGTTCATAACTTCGGGCGCGGCATCCTTGTCATAGCGAATGAATACGACGCCTGCCTCCCTCGCTGCCGTATAGTACTTCTCCCGGAATCCGTATGTCCGTACATCCCGATACAGTACGAACACATTTGCGTCGGGGTCCTGCGTCTTGATTGCCAGCGCATTCTTGACTGCAGCCGAACAGCAAATCCTGCTGCAATACGGCCGCTCATCGTTCCGCGATCCGACGCACTGGATCATTACGATGTTCTTTCCCTTGCCGGGGAAATCACCGTCACACAGCTTCGTCTCCAGTTCCAACTGCGTCATCACGCCGTCGGCTTGGCCGTACAGGTACTCCGATGTTGTCACCGGATTGGCCCCTGTCGCCACGATGATCACGCCGCTCGACAGTTCGCGCTCGTGCCCGTTGCTTGAGACGGCCGTCTGGAACTTCCCGATGTGTCCCGTCACATTTGTTACCCGGGTATTCAGCAAAACCTCGATGTTTTCGTGGCGGCCCGTTTGATCGATCAATCGCTTTGTGAATTCTCGCACATCATTGCCTTCTAGCGTGCGATGTATGTCGTGCAGGTTGCCCCCGAGACGCTCGCTTGACTCAACGAGGTGGACCTTGAAGCCCTGATTGGCCAGCGCAAGGGCCGCTGTCATACCGCTCAATCCGCCGCCGATAATTAGCCCCTTCTGGTCGACGTCCAGCACGCCGCCTTCGAGAGGTTGAAGGTGGCGGGCTCGTCCGATTGCCATCCTGACCAACTCGGCAGCCTTGTCCGTCGCTGCTTCCGGTTGCTCGGAATGCACCCAGGAGCACTGGTCGCGGATGTTCGCCAGCTCGAACAGATACGGATTCAGTCCCGCTTCCTTCAGTGTCTCGCAGAACAGCGGCTCATGCGTGCGGGGTGTGCACGAAGCCACCACCACGCGGTTCAGCCGATGCTCGTGGATCATCTCCTTGATATCGGAAAGGCTCGTATCCGAACATGTGAACATCGTATGCGATGCGAATACAACGTACGGCTCGTTCCTTATCCGCTCGACGACCCGTTCGACGTCTATCACCGAGGCGATATTCATACCGCAGTGACATACGAACACGCCGATCCTCGGAGGTTCGTCGGTGATGTCGTGTTCCAGAGGATAGCTTTTCTTCGCGACCAGCGAATCCCGCGCTTCGGCCAGCAGTTCCATAGCCATCGACGCTGCACCGCTCGCCTGCGTCACCGTTTCGGGAATATCCTTCGGCTCCTGAAGAGTACCGCCTACGAATATGCCTTCCCGCGACGTGGCCAGCGGCGACAGACGGTCGGTTGCGCAGAAGCCGTATTCGTTCAACGCAATTCCCATCCGTTCGGCGCACTGAGCCAGCGAAGCGGCCGGCTCCATGCCGACCGACAGCACGACCAGATCGAATTCCTGTTCTTGCATCTGTCCGCCCTGGTCCATAAACCGTGCGCGAACGTTACTCGACCCGGGCATCTGGACGATTCGTGAAGGAATACTCTTGACGTAATGCACGTTATCCATGCCGCGGGCGCGCTCGTAGTACTGATCGAAATCTTTGCCGTGTGCCCGAATGTCCATATAGAAGATCGTGGCATCCATCTCGTCGATGTGGTCGTTGGCCACCATCGCCTGCTTGGTTGCCGCCATACAGCATATCGACGAGCAGTATTCGTTCCCGCAACTCGAATCGCGCGAGCCGACGCACTGAATCCATGCGATGTTCTTCGCCTCCCGCCCATCCGCCAGACGAATCACGTGCCCCTCGAAGGGCCCGGCCGCCGACAGCATCCGCTCGAACTGAACGCTCGTTACAACATTGGGGTACCGACCCCAGCCGAATTCGCCCTTGCGTTTGGCGTCGAACTCCTCGAAGCCGGGCGTCATGATGATGGCGCCCACTTCCAGCTCAACATCACGCTCGGGCATGAAGTGATCGACGGCGTTCTGCTCGCAGGCTCGAACACATTCCCCGCACTCAGAGCACAAGGCGCAGTTAAGACATCGCTCCGCCTCGGCAATCGCCTCTTCTTCGCTTAGGCCCAGTTCGACTTCGTCGAACCTGCCTTCGCGCTGCAAGACAGGCAGCTCGCGCGTCGCACATCGAGCTTGCTTGTCCACTCGATGCGGCTGCGGACGCAGTTCATCAGGCAATGGTTGCAGCGTGTCTTCGAATCGGTTGGACCGCAGGTCCTCCCCTCTGACGAAGCGCTCGATGGATTCGGCTGCCCGTTTGCCCGCCGCCACCGCTTCGATGACGGTCGACGGCCCGGTCACGACATCGCCGCCGGTGAATACGCCGTCCAGTTCGACCACACCGTGCTCGTCGCAGACCATGTTCGTGTACTTGGTTACGGGCAGGTCGGGGGCTGCCTGGGCGAACGCCGCATCCGGCACGCTGCCGATCGCCAGAATCGCCATGTCGGACTGCACCTCAAACTCGGAGCCCTGAATCGGGATCGGTCGCCGCCGGCCTGAGGCGTCCGGTTCGCCTAATTGCATCCGCGTGCAACGAACCGATCCGAGCCGGCCGCCGCCGTCGAGGAAGACCGCGGGGGCCGTCAGGTACTGGAATTGAACACCCTCGTCCTTCGCCTGCTTGACCTCTTCGGGTGAAGCGGGCATTTCGGCGGCACTCCGTCGGTACAGAACCGTAACGCTTTCGGCCCCGAGTCGCAGAGCCACGCGGGCCGCATCCATGGCCGCATCGCCGCCGCCGATCACCACGACCTTGCCTGAGACCTTCGGCGTCTGTCCGCAGTTCACCTGGTACAGGAAATCGAGAGCCTGTGTGACGCCGGGGAGGTCTTCGCCGGCGATGCCGAGACTGCTGCCCTTCTGAGTGCCGATACCCACGAATACTGCATCGTTGTCGCTGCGAAGCTGGTCAACGCTGACGTCTTTGCCCACGCGACAATTGTACTGAAACGTAACGCCCTTGCGCCGGATCAACTCGATCTCGTGATCGAGCACGTTCCTCGGCAGCCGATACTCCGGTATCCCCCAGCGCAGCATGCCGCCGGCTGCCTCCGTCGCCTCATACACGGTCACGGCAAAACCTCGCTCAGCAAGGTCGCTGGCGACCGTCAGACCCGCCGGGCCGGCGCCCACAATCGCGATCTTCTTGGCATCGGGTGCAGGCTGTCTCTCCTCGGGCAGAGAAACTTCCCCGGCTGCAAGCATCTCCATCTCCTTATCCGATGCGAAACGCTTGAGCAGCCGAATAGCAATCGGATCGTCAGTCTCGCCTCGCGTGCAAGCGGCCTCGCACGGATGCGTGCACACCCGCCCGCAGATCGCCGAAAGTGGATTGCGCTCCCTTATCAGCTCCACCGCTCGCAGATACTCCCCCTTCTTGATCAATTGGACGTAACCCTGCACGTTGATGTTGGCCGGGCACGACATCTTGCAGGGAGCGTGCCCGTTCTTGAGAATGCCGAAAATATTGGGAGTTGCCTGTGCATAGTGCTTCGCTATCGCCTTGCGTGTCCCCATGTCGCGATCGAAATAATCGGGAATGTCCACCGGGCATGCCTGAGTGCACTCGCTGCAGCCCGAGCATTTGTCTTCGTCCACAAAACGCGGGTACCGCTTGACCGTGGCCTTGAAGTTTCCCGGTTCTCCGGCCACGTCGACCAGTTCCGAAAGCGTCAGGATCTCGACGTTCAGGTTCCGGGCGCACTCAACGAGCTTGGGCGATACGATACACGTCGCGCAGTCGCCCGTCGGAAATGTCTTGTCCAGGCGCGACATCATACCGCCAATGGCTGCTTCTCGCTCGACCAGATATACCTTGAATCCCGAATTCGCCAGATCCAGAGACGCCTGGACGCCCGCAATGCCGCCGCCCGCGACCAGCACCGCACCTGTCTTCTTCTCGTTTCTCTTTATCATAATCGACAACTTCTATTGAAATATGCTGTCTCAATGGATGCTCAGGCTGCACTGCCCACGCTGTTGATGATCTCCGATGCAGGGATCATCAGCTTCTCGAATCCGAGTTCTCCCGCCGGCACGCCGAGGCACAGCCCGAGAAGCTGAGTGATGTAGACGATGGGCATGTCGTACGATTTGCCGGTCTGCTTGCGAATATCGAGTTGGCGCATATCGAGATTGATCTGGCACATCGGACAGCCGACCGCGATACATTGTGCTCCCGACGCTTTGGCCATTTCCAGAATCGCGTCGGTCAAGCTTACTACGATATCCGTACGCGACATGGATAAGCCGCCCCCGCAACACTCCACTTTATGGGGCCACTCGAGTCCCTCGCCCCCAAGTGCCGTCACGATACGGTCCAGCGACGTGGGATTCTCCGGATCGTCGAATTTCGTCACCTCATTGGGCCGAACGAGCAGACAGCCGTAGTAGCACGCCACTTTCAGTCCGCCCAGCGATTGTGTCGCCGACGATGCGATCTTCTCGATACCGATATCCTCCAGAAGCACTTCCAGAAAGTGGCGTACGCGCACCGACCCGTCGTAATCCCGCCCCAGCGCTTCGGACACCGCGCGACGCATCTCCACGCTGTTCCGTATCTCGTAATTGGCAACCTTCATCCGGTTGTAGCATGCGGCACAACTGACAACCATATCCAGTCGTTCGTCCTGGGCCTTGGCCAGACTGGCCGCTGGCAGGGCCACCGACAGGAACCAGTCCGTTTGATGTCCCGCCGTGGCGCCGCAACAGGTCCACCCTCGGGGCTCGATCAACTCCATATCCAGGGCCTTGGCCGCCGCAATCGTCGATTGGTGCATGTCGCGTGCTGTCGATTCCGCCGAGCAGCCCGGGAAGTATCCGTATTTCATTTCTGCTCCTCCTTCCGCTGCCTCGCCTTCTTGAATATGCGTCTCGTTGTCTTCCTGTCCCCGCGCAGCGAAGGCAGCAGAGCAATCTTCCGTTTCTTGAGCATGGAGGGAAACTTCTCCGTATCATCCGATAGCTTGAACGTGCCGAGTTTGTACGCCGCGATCATGGCGATATCGTACGTACGCCCGAACACCTTGACCGTCTCCAGAAAAGCACGGTTAAACAGGGGCACGTTGCCTTTCTGTGGCTCCGCTTTCTTCTCTCTCGCCAGTTCCCGCAGAGCATCCATCACGGCCGCCACGTCGATTCCCATCGGGCATCGCGCCGAGCACGTTTCACACGAAACACACATCCAGATGATCTCGCTGTCCAGGAGTTCCTCGCCCGCCTGCAGATGCAGCCGCCGCATGATCTCCGATGGCCGCGACTCTGTCAGCTTCGATACCGGACAGCCGCTCGTGCACCGCTTGCACTGGAAGCAGACGCTCAGATCGCTCTCCGTCATCTCCTCGATTCTACGGATCAACCCCGCCGCATCTGCGTTCTTCTTGATCGTTATTGCCATGTCGTTTCTCTTGTCGGAAAAGCTTTCTCTTGCGCGCGGAAGAATCACTTCATAGTGACTTTCTCGCTGGTTTCGTCAATCCATGCCGTGTCGTCCGTTCCAGACGCCGATGAAACCGCACTGGCTGTCGGCACCACCTTGCGATATACCTCTGCGGGATCCCGCTGCGTGTAACCCACTGTCAGCAGATCGTCCACCTTGATTCCGAACAGCCTCTCGTTCTCCTCCAGGTAGCGGAGTATCAACTGCCAGTCCCTCTGGCCGAGTGATACGAATGTCCCCCCGTTAAGCTGCTGATCAACAAGCCGCCTCTCAGGATCCCGTACATAAATTGCTCCGCCCGATGCCAGTGAGAACAGATTGCTGCCGGGATACGGTTCTTCCAGCGGAATCACGGTCCCGTCGTCGTCGCAGCGCACGGCGTTGAGTATCACAAACCCGCCGCCGGTGAGCGGATCGCCCGCCATGAACGATTCGGCCAGAAAGTCCAGACACGTGCCGTTTATGATCACTTTGGGTCTGCCGACCGAGTTGATCAACGGTCGTCCCGCTGCATTGCCGAGCACGTAGACCTCTCCGCCCTTGGCCCCGTACATGAACGTTTGTCCGACATCCCCGTGAACCACCAGCTTGCCGCGTTTGATGATCTGGCCGAGTTGATCTTGCGCGTTGCCGTGTACGGTTATGCTCAGCCCGTCGATTCCCGAACCCAGATAGTCGCCGGAGCTGCCGTATACGTCTATGGTGACGCCGTCTGTATCAGGTCCCAGACCGCAGCCCACATATCGTTGGCCTCGGCAGTCGAAAGCGATAAAGTGTCTCCAGCCCTGCATGAATGCTCGCTTGAGCAGGGCGGCATCACACTGGTCTCCCTCAGGCGGAAAACCGCTTGCATCGATTACCAGCACGGCGTCATCGACGTGCGGACCGCACAATTGGTCCCGGTTTTCGAAGTTCACCAGACGGTAAGCACTCGCATGATCGGTGCCCAACAGAGGCAGGGCCCGGAACAGACGATACAATTCCACCGCCTGCAGATGCACAATATGGCTTCGTTTCTTGCTCCCTGTCGAGTATTTCCTGTCGTTGAGCAAAGTGAGCGTCTCAATGACGGCCTTTGTGTGAATGGGTTCCTCTCCGATATTCGATATCGTTCTACACACCGCGTGCATGTCCTCGTAGCCCCAGCGGTCGATATGCTCGCTGACGTACTCGAACACGCCGTCTGCACCGCTTGTTTCCAGCAACCGGTCGATCGTGGTCACCTGTGCATCGAGTTTTGAGGCGTCCACTTTGGCTGTAAAATCGCATGGATCGCACGCCGTGGGCAATGAAACCGCAGCCCCGAACTTGTCCGTACATCCAATGCGGATATTGCCCGCCTCGTCCTTCTGGAGGTCGAATATGAACGAACCGCCGTCCGTATGGCTGCCGCCGCGCGCGTTCCAGTAGCGATCCGCTACCGGACATACCCGCGGATCGTCCTTCGACAGACTCAGCAGAGTGGCGTCAATCGCCTGTTTCTCCGAAGCGATAAGCCCCACTTGAACCTCGCCGTCGCAGAACGCAAACACCTGCGGCCGCAGCATTGCCGTATCCGTTATGCCCAACAACTGATACTTGTTTTCCTTCGCGATATTCCGCGCAATGATGAAAAACCATGGACCGTCCGGCGAACCGTGGATGTGCGTCGCCTGAACCGCCCGGTATATCTTCTGCTTCTCCGGATCGAGTCTGTCGAAATCCAGTTCTGTTGTTGGCGCCAGCGCCTCGATAATGTACTCCAGAGGGTATTCGTACGTGCGGTTGAGAAGATCGAAAAGCAGCGCCGAAACTTCCGTGTCCGTAAGGAACTGCGGATAGATGTTTCTTTGTTTGAGATGTTCGCCGACTGAGTGATAGTTTGCAAAGTCCCCGTTGTGAACCAAAGCCATGTCGATCCCCGCAAATGGATGCGCGCCGCCGGGATGCCACACGCGTCCCTTCGTCGGATACCGCTGATGCGCGATCCAGACATGGGCGCAGAGGTCCTCGATCTTATAGTACTTCACAATCGCCTCGGCATAACCCACAACCTTGAGGATCATGATGTTTCTGCCGTGTGACAGCACGAACGCCTTCTGATCGCCCAGCGATGCGTAGTACTCCTGATTCAGCCGAAAGCTGTTCTGGTTCACGTACTCATCTTCAGCGGCCCGGCGATCCATACCGTCCAGGCCGTTCTCTTTGATAAATGCGTCGAGAACGGAGTCCTTGACCCGAACGAAATAACGACATACATCGGGAGGCTGGACCTCCAGGCCCCCAACGGCCTTCCAGTCGTCTACCTTGTCCAGTTCACCGCAGGCCGCAACGTCGAAGTGCGGCTCGATGTACCGGCTCTCCAGTTCCGTCCGGACGCTCGGATCGAGAAACGCGACGTGCAGCATATAATGGCCGTCGAGTACCTGCCGACTCACTCCCAATTGCTCGGGGACGAACCCGACCGCAGCGATTCCGCCGCCTTTGCCGTTTCCGCGATTGTGCATCTGTTTGGAAGGCTCGTATATGTGCCGGCCCTCAACCGCTGTGCTGCAGCAGAAACCCACCACCCCGCAGCCGCCTTCTTCGGCACTCTTGCGAATATCTCGAACGTGCCCCGCCTGTTCGGCAACCTTGCCCTTCGATTTTAGAATCCTGTCGATCAATGCATTCTTCATCATTCGGCCTTTACGTCGTTGCTGTAGTCGAGATGCATCAACAGATCGGTGCGACCGCGGAGTTCCCTCACGCTCCGCATGCCGAACCGTTTCAGTATGCCGACCAATCCCTTTTGCCACGCGTTGTAGAGGTTGATCAGCCGCTGCGTGCCCCACTCGATGTCCATTTTCGTCGCCAGTACCGCGTCGGTCGTTGCGATACCCCTGGGACACCCGCGACCGCTCTCGCACCGGCTGCATCGCACGCAGCCCAGCGCAATCAACTCGCTCGTGCCGACGACCACGCCGTCCGCTCCCAGTGCGATGGCCTTGGCAATGTCGTCCGCGCCGCGAATACCTCCGCTGGCGATTAGTGTTACGATGTCCCGGGCTCCTTCGGCTTCCAGAAAGCGATGAACGCGCCCTATCGCGTATTCGATCGGCATGGCGATGTTCTTCTTGGCGATATCCGGCGCAGCACCCGTCCCGCCGTACCCGCCGTCGATGTGCACGATGTGCGTACCCGCCGCATAGCTTCCGACCGCCACCATGTCAACGTCCGTTGGCGTCGAGACCTTCGTCGAGACCAGCGCTCGAGGATTGATGTGCTTGATCCAGTCGATATGCTTCATATGGTCTTCGATGGAATACACGCTGTGGAACGGAAACGGAGAGAAAAGCGATATACCGATCACTGCTTCCCGCATCCTCGATACGGCTATCGTGTTCTTATCACCGAGCAAATGTCCGCCGAGACCCGGCTTCGCCCCCTGCGCATACTTGAACTCCACGATGGGAACCCGCTGGATCGTCTCTTCCCGAACGCCGAAGAGTCCCGTCGCCACCTGCGTGATGACATGATCGTCGAAGGCCCGCATTCGTTCCATATAGCCGCCTTCGCCCGTACACGTAAACGTATTCCACGCCACCGCCGCACGCGCTTTCGAGAGCTGCGTCACGTTGCTGACCGATCCAAACGACATTCCGCCCCCGTACCAGGGCACGTCGATCTTGATCCGTGGCCGGCCGTCATCTCGTTTGTTCAGTTCAATACTCGTATCTATCTCGTCTTCATCCACCTCGGCCGCAGGTTTCTCCGGAAACTTGAACCGCAGTTTGTCGAAACCGCCGCCGGAATCGCCGCATTCGTAGCCGAATCCGAATTCCTCAGCAGGCAGCTCTCCTGTTTCCGCCATCTTCCACGTCGCCAGAATCATATCGGCCGGCCACCGACAGTCCCCCAGCACCTTCACCATCGGATTCTCGACCATTCGTAGCGCCGACTGCGGACACTGGCTCACACAGTAATGATCCGTATCCTCGCAGGCCGGCCCGATACAGCGATCCAGATGAGGCTCGGCGAAGTACCTGTATCCAGGCTTGTCTACGTGTACGCCGCGCGGACACAACTCTACGCACTTGCCGCACCGAACGCAGTCATCGTTACGGCGGATGATGTATTTTGCGATTTCGTTGCGATAGCGCGGAGGCGCCGGCTTGATTTCGCGATCCACCTGCGTCTGAGCCACCCGTGTCTTCAGAGTGTTCTCAGGCAGAACTTCCTTAAGGCTATTTTCTTGTACCGAAAAGCTTGCCAAAGCTCTCCTCCTCGAGATCTTCAAAGAACATTGCTCTGCCCACGTCGCCGCGAAGACGTCGCGCCTCCCGCATCCCCATGGCGCCCATCATCTCGATCAACTGATCGTGCCATGCGGCCACCAGATTCGTCGTCCTGCCAATACCGTGAGCCGGGTCGATTTTCTCCAGCTGCGCCGGACACGTCGTCCCCTTCTTGCAACTGCTGCACAGACGGCATTCTATCGCGATCAGCAGAGGTAGATTCACTGAAACCAAATCCGCTCCGCAAAGGAGCGCCTTGGCCATGTGTTCGGCCAGCGCAATGCCGCCGCCGGCAATCAGCGTCACTTGGTCCCGTGTGCCGTTGTCGATCAGCGCCGTATGAATCTCGCGAATCATGTCTTTGACAAATCGAGGTTCTTTGGTGTCGATCTCATTGCCGTTGAGATCGGCCGCCACGTGTACGACCTCGACATTATCGCTGCTGGCAAGCTCGATTGCTCTGTGCACGCCCGTCGCATTCAATTCTACGCGTATCGCAACAACGATATGCGGGTGCCGCGCCTTGATTTCTTCTATTCGCTGCTCCACGTCGTTGCCGTCCGGAATCTCGACCAGTCGGGTATTGCCCAGGACGTCGTCGTCAATGCCGGGCCCGTCGGGACGCAGATAGAAACCGATGTGAGACAGCAATTCGTCGCCTTCGATACCTTCGATCGGCCACTTCTCAGCATCCACGATTGTAATCAAGTCGGTCCGCGCCGCCGTCTCCACAAGTACTCGCTCCAGGTCGGGCAGTGTGTGCAGGTGTGAGGGAAGATCGATGATCAGCGGCATCTGAATGCAGATAAGCGGCGAATTGTTCCCGTTGCTGTCGCCGTTGCCGAAACTCAGGTGCGACCGCTTGCGCCCGATGTCCACCGCCGTGCTGATGTATTCCCGCCCGTGTATGCCGTCTCGCGTCGGTCGCACGATCTCCGACATGTCTGTCCACATCGAATCGAAACCGTGACCCGCGAATGGACCGCGATATCCGGCTCCCGAGACCGGAATCTTCGCTGTCTCGGCCTGAAGCCAGGTCGTTCGGATGATCTCGGGTGTCCAATATGCATTGCCCAGACCTTCGTATACCGGATTGATTGACAGTCCCAGCAGGCCTTTCGTGCAGTTTTGAACGCATGAGAAGCAGCCCATGCAATCGAAATACAATGCGTCGACGCTCGTAAGACTGCGAATGTACTCCGCCTCGTCGCGATAGCGATTGTATATGCAGACCTTCTTTACACAATTGTGACACCTCGCGCAGTCCTCTCGCCAGTCGACTACCCCATACTTGCCGATCCTCGGTTGACGAGGTGGAAACGGTTTTGTTTTTATATGATACTTATCAGGCATATCTCTTCTCGTGTTCTATAGTCCTGCCTGGGACAACAAGTCCGTCACGACGGCCTCTTTGCCGCCGGAAAGAATATGCACTCCCCTCAAACCCTTCATGCTCTTGATGCTGTTTATGATCTCGACACAGATCGCAACGCCTTCCCTCTTCTGGGACTCCCCGTCGCCCGCCTTCTCAAGCCGTTCGATCACCGCATCCGGTATCTGAAATTCCGTGAATCGCTCGCGCAGTTCGCTGGCCTCGTCGGCCCCATTCAAAGGCATTACGCCCGCCAGAACTGCCGCCTTGTCCGTAATACCTTCCTGTCGTGCCGCTTCGAGCCACTGCCCGAACGAATCTAAATCGAAAACCGCCTGCGTCTGGATGAACTCCGCCCCCGCCTCGATCTTCTTTGCCAGTCGAAGGATGTTCAACTCCAGCGGTCGTACATCCGGGTTCGCCGCCGCGCCGATAAGCATGCCGAAGTCGCCCGCCACCTTGCTCCCATCAATCAATTCCCCCCTCTCACAGAGTCTCCTGACCGTGGCAATCAACTGAATCGAGTCGATATCGTATACGTTCGCCGATTCGGGACACCCCGTCAGCGTCTGGTGATAGCCGCTCAGACACAGCACGTTCTTGATCCCCAGAGACGCAGCCCCCAGCAGATCGGACTGAATCGCGATACGATTGCGGTCGCGGGTTACGATCTGGAAAATCGGCTCGATTTCCGCCTTTGTCATGGCCATGGAAGCCGCAAGGCTCGACATTCCTACCCCAAAAGGATTGTCCGCTGCGTTTACCGCCGTAAGGCTCCCGTTAAAGGACCCGACCGCCTCCTTCACTGCCGATTCGCCCGCTGCAGGCTGCGGCAGGCATTCCGCAGTGATCACGAAGCTGCTCTGTCCGATTGCTTTTCCAAGCTTGCTGTCTATATTCATGTGTGATTCTCTCCGAGTTGCAGCCTGTCTGGCGGTTTCGGGCTGCCAGATCCTTATCCTGCGGTCTTCACAGCGTCGCCCGTCCCGATTCGTTCGAGCTTTGCGCAGAACGCTTTAACTGCATGCATTGCCTGCTCGTGTTCGCCTTCTTTCACCTCAACAACTGCGATCCGTCCGGCTCCCATGCCGATTTCCCGTAGCAGCGAATCCACTGCCTGAGCCCGCTTCTTCGCCCGACGATTCCCCTCAAGGTGCCGACACGTGTCAAGCTCGCACGTCAACACAACCACCCCGTCGCAGCCGGTCTCGAATGCCTTTATGAGGTATTCGATGTTCACCTTGCCCGAGCAGGGCAGGCTGATTGCCCGTCGCTCATCCACGCCAAGTGTGGCGCAGTATTCGCCGATCTCCTCCCGGTCGAGACAGTTGGAACAGAAAAACATGCCTATTTGCGGAATGCCTTCGTTTACCATTCGCGTGACCCATCAATAAAGGCACAAGAACAATACCGTCGCAGCAGGGCGAGAAATGCAGGCTGCCCAGGATTTTCCAGGCAACTCTATAATCAAACGCATATCATAGTTTGCTGCAGCCGGTGTCTGCGTCGCCTCTTTGCCACGAGCGCCGACGCCCGGCTCGGCCCCAATACACAGCGCGCAAATACACCGACGCACCGGAGTAGCGGTGCCAAAGGCCGTGCAAACATCATGCCACCGATGTGCTCGCCCGCATAAGCTCTTTCTCTTCAAGTGCTTAGGTGCCGTTTTCATGTTCTGTGCTATTGCTAAATATGACAATAATGTCGCCAAATGCGAACGAGACGACATTTTTGTTTGTTCTTGGGCCAGTCAGTCGCTATTGTTCTTGTGTGGCCGCTACGAAAGGCCATCCAATTGCTTGGGAGGCATATTCTGAGAACTTAAGGGCTTGTGAAAAAGACCATGTCCGGTTTTCTGGGAGTTTATGCGACAGTAATATGTTACACCATTGTCTCGGATACAGAAAAAGAGTACAATTATGTCATATTGTTGCTTCGAGCATGCACATGGAGACGATGCCCTCTGATGGAAAGCCCATTTGAGAACAGAGACCATACGAACCAGTCGGAGCGCCACGCTCATGAACTGGATGCCCTGGCCAGCGTAAGCACCGTTCTTGGTTCTGGTCTGCCTCAACAGCAACTTCTCTCTCGCGTGCTCGAAATACTCGATGGGGAACTGAATCTGCGCAACGGTGCCATTACCCTGCTTTCGCCTGAGGGTGATGAGTTGGCAGTCGAAGTAGCCCCGGCATTGACGCCAACGCAACGGCGCAGAATCCGATATCGAATGGGCGAAGGCGTAACAGGTCGGGTCATGCAGACCGGTCGCGGCATGATCGTGCCCAGAGTCTCCCAGGAGCCGCTGTTCCTGAACAGGTTTGAACGTAGGCAACTGCCCAGAGAAGAGATCAGCTTCATCTGTGTGCCTATCGCCTTTGGCCGTGATGTAATCGGCACCATCGCAGTCGATCGACCCTTCGGCCAGTCGGCATCGCTCGATGAGGACATGCGCGTACTGAGCATCGTCGCCAGCATGATCGCAAATGACGTTCGAATCAGACGAGAGGCCGGGATGAAGCAGCAGGCCCTCGCCAAAGAGAACATCAGACTTCGCAGCGAACTGGGCGATAGATACCGCCCGGAGAACATCATCGGCGAGTCGGACGAAATGCGCGAAGTTTACACCGCCATCCAACAAGTCGCCTCCAGTGATACCACCGTCCTGATCCGCGGAGCATCTGGCACCGGCAAAGAACTCGTTGCCCATGCAATTCACTACCTCAGCGAGAGAAGAAAAGGGCCGTTCGTTCGCGTCAATTGTGCCGCTTTGAATGAGAACTTGCTCGATAGCGAGCTATTCGGGCATGAGAAGGGGGCTTTCACCGGCGCCGTTCGAGATCGGGATGGTCGCATCCGCGAAGCCGAAAACGGAACCCTCTTTCTCGATGAAATAGGCGATTTCTCCGGAGCCCTCCAGGTCAAGTTGCTCCGCGTCCTTCAGGAACATGAATATCAACGCGTGGGCAGCAATACGATGGAAACTACCAACGCCCGAGTCATCGCCGCTACGAATCGCGATCTGGAACGGGCCGTCGAGCAGGGTGATTTCCGGCAGGATTTCTACTACCGAATTAATGTCTTCCCCATTGGCCTGCCGCCGTTGCGGGAAAGACGTAATGACATTCTGCTTCTGATCGACCACTTCATCAAACACTACGCCGCCAGACTCAGCAAGACCGTTCGCCGCATAAGCCCGCTGGCGACGAACATGATGATGACCTACGATTGGCCCGGCAACGTGCGCGAACTCGAGAACTGCATTGAAAGAGCGATGCTTCTCAGCACTGACGGCGTAATCGAGGCGCACCATTTGCCTCCGAGCCTGCGGACATCCGATACCTCGCGGGCAAGCGCAGGCGGTTCGCTGGCTGAACAGGTCGATGCATTCGAAAGAAGCATCATCTGCGAAGCATTGAAGCGATGCGATGGGAAGGTCGCAGCCGTGGCCCGCGATCTCGGTTCCACCCCTCGCATCGTGGGCTATAAGATTCGCAAGTTGGGAATTGACTATAAGGACTACCGCCCGCATCGATAAGCCACATAACCACCAACCGATTCGCGCGCCGCGGACTGCGCAGAAAGGCTGACCCAGGCTCATGACAAGCAGTGGATGCCAACCTCTCGACCGAATACTCCACGGAGTATGGGATGGTGACATCGTTCTCTGGCAACTCGACGCCCTCGACGATTGCAGCCTCTTTGTAGAAGCTCTCTTCGCTGAAGCTGTCCGTGACGATCGTCGAATTGTGTACCTTCGCTTCGTGCAGTCGCCGCGAATATGTGATATGTCGGCAAAGATCACAATCCACGAAATCGACGGCTCCGGTGGTTTTGAACGGACAACCGGACAGATTCACGAGTATTTGGACTCAGGCCCGGCCGCCATCTGTCTTGTCGATTGCCTTTCACTCCTCGACGCCCCTTGGGTGACCGACCTGATGATCGCCAATTTGCTCTCTGATGTCTGTCGCCGGCTGCGCAGTGTTGGCCATAACGCGTACATCCCGCTGCTGAGAAACCGCCATTGCCCGGCTGTTTTGGGTCGTATCCAGCAAGACGTCGATGTCGTGCTCGACCTGTATCGTTCCAGCGACGACCTGCTCATACATCCGATCAAGGTGGCCGGGCGGTATTCGCCCACGATGTTCCTGCCGCACCGCATCACGGAAGACTGCTTCGCCCCGCTTTGTACCGATATACCTGCGCCCAGCGCCGAATCCGCGGGCCCCTCACATAATCGTATCTTACAACGTGCCCTCGACCTTGCAGCCCTGCCACCACAATCCCCGGACTATCACACACACCTCGACGCGCTCTGCCGCTTCGTCTTCGGCGGCGAAGAGAGAATGCTCGATCTTGCCCGTCGAACGCTTGATCCCGAAGACTTCATCGCCATCGGCAGCAGAATGATCGGCGATGGCGCTATCGGGGGCAGAGCCGCAGGCCTCGTCCTTGCCCGCCGCATACTCCGAAGAGACGAGGCCTTTGATTACGACCGCCATATAGAACCGGATGACCCGTGGTACGTTGGCGCCGATGTGTTTTGCACGTATCTCTTCGACAACGACCTGTGGGAACAATACACCCGGCCGCAGGTAGCGGACGAACCTCTGACGCACGCCGCCAGGCTTCGTGAACGAATCCTCGCGGGCTCCTTTTCCGAAACCATGCGACAACAGTTTCGTACCGTACTCGATTACTTCGGCCAATCGCCTTTGATCGTGCGATCCAGCAGCATTCTCCAGGATTCGTTCCGCGGCGCCTTCGCAGGCAAGTATGAAAGCATTTTTCTTGCCAACCAGGGCGGTCCCGAACACCGCCTCCGCCAGTTCGAGGCCGCCGTCAGGAGGGTGTATAGTTCTGCGCTGAACGACGATGCGATGGCCTATCGTCATGATCGCGGCCTGCACCGTGCGCAGGAACGAATGGCCCTGGTCGTGCAAAAGGTCTCAGGCAGTGCCCGCGGCAGCTACTTCTTCCCGGATCTGGCAGGGGTCGGCGCTTCGCACAATCTCTTCGCCTGGGCTCCACACCTCGACCGCCGCGCCGGCATGCTTCGTCTGGTACTTGGCCTCGGCACCCGCGCCGTCGATCGCACCGAAGACGACTATCCGCAGATCGTCGCCCTCGACGATCCGAATCGCAAACCATATGCGCGCCCCGAAGACGCCGTGAGATTCTCTCAGCATGAAATCGACGTTCTCAACATCGAAACGGGCCGCCTCGATACCCTCTCCGTCGAACAGTTCTTCGCCGAAGACATCAGTCCGCACCGGAACCTTCTCACGGCCCGTCAATACCGGACCGAACGTACGCGAAGGCAAATGGGGTTGCCGGGCGCAGAGGCTTGGATTGTGTCGCTGGACAAGTTGCTCTCCGGAACGGATTTGCCGCAGGTTATGCAGACAATCCTCCACAGCCTTGAACGTGCCTACGACCATCCTGTCGATATCGAGTTCACAATAAACCTTGCCGACCGCACCACGCCGCGTATATGTCTTGTCCAATGCAGACCAATGCAGAGCATTCCCGCCGCCGACCGCATTGAGTTGCCCCGCCATACGACCAACGACAATGTGCTCTTCAATTCGACGGGGCATATGATGGGTGCTGGTATCTCGTGTGATGTTGCAAACGTGCTCTTGGTCAGGCCTGCCGCGTACTGCCGTGCGAACTTGACGCAGAAATACGAAATCGCGCGTATCATTGGTCGTATCAATCGCGTCCTCGCTGAAACCTCGGATAGTGTCACCATGATGCTCGCGCCGGGCCGGTGGGGCACCAGTACGCCCAGTCTGGGCGTGCCCGTTTCCTTCGCTGAAATAAACAGCGCCGACGTCCTCGTCGAAATTGCCTGCGAGGGCGGCAACCTTATGCCCGAACTGTCATTCGGAACGCACTTCTTCCACGATCTCGTGGAAAACGACATCTTCTACGTTGCAGTGTTCCCGGATCAGCCGAATGTCACTTTCAATGACAGCCTCCTGCTCGCCGTCCCGAATCGCTTGCCCGACCTGCTCCCGGAATCCGCCAAATACGCCGACTGCGTTGCACTCTACGATACCGGCCCGATACACCTGAAAATCGTTGGCGATGCCGTATCGCAACAGGTCATTTGCCTGGCGCAGACGGATTAGCCCGTCCGCGTGAGCAATCTCTACTCCGTCCGGCTCCCTGACGACAAATGTCGCGATTGCTTTTCCCTCTTGCCGGCCCGTCGCGCACGATGCCGAAAAGACTGGATAATACCACGCCGCTCCTGTATCCTCTTGTATAGCGCCGGGCCGCTGATCCCGCTCGGCGCTGCATCGCGATGCACGATACAATATGGTTGCCGCTCGCCTGTGGACGAACGCATGAGTGATACAGGACCAAGAGAATCTGCACAGACTCGCCCCCTCGCCGCCGCAATTACGCCCGCATACGACAGGATACTCAACCCCGAAAGTCTTGCGTTCTACAACGGTATCCGTCCCGACGCGCCGGTGCTCGTCGTCCTCGCCGCGGGAAAGGGCACGCGCTTCGGCCGCGAACCCAAGTGCATCCAGCCCGTCCACGGCACCCCGCTGGCTCGCCACTCGATTGATGCATTTCGCCGCTTCTGCCTCTCGCCCGTCATATGCGTGGTGGGCTACCGCCATGAAGAAGTGGCCGCAAGTCTCGGCAGTGACAACATCTATGTTCGTTCGCAAAACCCCACCGGCGGAACCGGATTTGCCGCCTTCGAGTCCTTCAGCGTACCCGCACTGATGGAAAAGGATCCGCTGCTCGTCATCACCATGGGCGATCGCATCGTACCGTCTTCCATCTTTCGCCGGATATGCCGAACGCATTGCCGGCCGCCGCGTCAAGCCGACCTGACCTTTCTCACCGCCGTCTATGAACCGCTCAAGAGTCGGGGCAAGGGCCGCCTTGTCAGAGACGAAAATGGTTCGGTCGTCCGAATCGTCGAAGAGCGCGATATCCGCGCAGCCGCGCCGGGCCGGACTCATTCGCCGTTGCTCGAATCGAGCGAAGGCAACTGTCCGCTGTACGTAATTCGCGCCTCCGTTCTGCTCAGGCATCTGCGCGATTTAACAAACGACAACGCCCAGCGCCAGTACTACATCACCGACATCATCGAGTCCATACATGCCGAGGGCGGGGATATTCGCACCGTCACGACAACTCTCAACGATCCTGAATACGATCTGCTCTGTGCCGACGTCACCAGGCCGATGGATCTGGCGCTGCTCGAAGGCCTGCTCAAATCAACCGATGGATCGCTCTTTCCGGAGGAGACCGAGGTGCTGGAAGCGGCCCGCATCATCGCGGCGGATCGTCCGCCCGGCCAACTCGCCTCCATCGCCCGCCAACTTAATGAACTCGTCGCCGTCGCCGAACAAAAGCAGCTTTCTTTCAAGGCGGACAGTCCCGTGAGCATCGGGATCGCGGGAGGCCGCCTGCGAATCGCCTTTATGCACCCGGACATGGGTCGCTTTTTTGGCCCCGCCTGGCAGATGCCCATCGGTGCAGGCAGTGCCGATGGCGCCGAGCAGATCACCGTCCTCGTACAGGCCGCCGCCGACAGCAGAATACACCTCTATCCGACCAATCCCGAATACCGCGAGAATATCGACTTCATCCCTTCCGACGATGAAATCATGTATCCGGGTGAGAATATTGCGGACCTCCATACCTATGAGGAATTCGGCACCCAGATGAGCGAGTCCGTTCTACTCTCGCTCGGATACTTCAGCGACGAAGAACTGCAGCGCCGTCGCAGGAAGAACCTTCCGCTTCCGCCGCCTTCGCTGTGGGTCAGCAACAGCATGAGGCGCCCCTTTGCTCTTGTCAGTAATGCTATCGCCTCTATGCGCACCCTTCGGGACGGCAGCCTCGGCGCGCGCGTGCAGAAGTATCTCGGACGCGGCGCCTTCAAAGGCCTCCGCATTGTTTCCACCGGCAGCATCCCGCAGGGGGGCTTTTCCAGTTCTTCCGCTGTCACGGTCGCCGTCAAGAACGCAATCAATGCCCACTTCGATATCGGTATCCCTCCCGATCTGCTCGTGCATCTTGCCTGCCAGGCTGAGTATGGTACGGGCGTCCGCGCCGGTTCGCTCGATCAGGCCACCGAACAGAAGGGCCGTCCCGCTCAGGGCACCCTCATATCCTCCAATCCTAAGGACAACTACCGAATCCTCGCAACCTACCCCGTGCCTACCGACCGCTATCATTTGATCTTCCCCTACAGCGTCGCCCGCGACCGCGACGCGTGGGCGTGGTCCTGGGGCATGTATGCCGATGCCCCCGATGCAGGCCCGCCAACCACCGGCCGGATGCGCAAGATGACTGGCAAAGCCGCCGAAATCGCCGCTATCCTCACCCGCCTGCCAATTGACACCGATTTCTTCAAACAGATCGAGTCGGACCTCGTCTCCGACGGCCTGCTCAGCCCTGCAAGCCGCAACTGGATATGCTCGGTCCTTCGTCCGTTGCCACTGCTGATCGAATGTCGAGACCTGGAAAGCCTAATCGGCGATGCCCGCGATTGGTTCATCGACCAGGTCATGGAGAGCTATCGTATCAGTCGCACGCTGGCTGTCCGTCGCGTGGACATGACCCTTGCGTCGCTGTTCAAAGGCTGGACAGATCCCCTCCTGCGTCGCGCAACTACATCGGGCGAAATCGTACGGGAGCGGGGCGTTCCACTTCGTGCAATGGTGGCCTACCTCTTCGCCGAAGTTGCTAAGAACTTCCGGCTGATCCACGAACCCGACCGTTGGATCGAGTACGTCACTTTGTCCCAACTGGGGGACCGCTCCGTGGAAATCGAGTACGACAGGCTTCCTCCGCGCGATCGCATGGAAAGCACGCTCGACTGGGAAAAGTCCGCCGCCGGGCCCGAGTTGATGAACCGCTGGCTCGAGCGATTCGACGCCCGTCCCTTCGATTTCAACCGCGGACTCGATGACGAGGCGCTCTGCCGGGACAATCCTCCCGAGTTCCATCGCCTCGCAGGTTCTAATTTCTTCCGTGGACTTGCCCTGATCGATCTGGCCGAGGCCATGCTCAAACGCGCCTTCGGAGACGATGCCGTCGCAGTCCGCGTTAACGCCGCAGGACAGGGCGATTTCTTCCAACTGCACGTGGATACGAAGAAAGTCCCCATCGAGGATGTCAAGCAGTTCGTGCGGATGGCGTTCTATCGCCGATTTGGACTGTCGCCGACTGCCGAGTTCGTCGAACTGCACCCCGGCGGCGGCGCAGTGGGGGTGCGCCTGAACCGATACGACTCTCTGCCCCATCTGATCGGCCAGTTGCACATGCTGATGAGCCGAAAGTCGAATCCACAAACATAGAAATCAAATAGACCCATGCACAAAACACTGTCGAGCACCAATCGTATAGGCAATGCCGATCGGGTATATAACGGCAGTTGCATGGACTTGCTCATCATAGCCCCAAAAACCGTGTACGCCACTTCCGTTAGAGGTACAGATAATATGTTGCGCAGATCTGTGAGAATGACCGTCGCCGGCCTCATTGTAATTCTCTTTCTCTCCGCCGTCGGATGGTCCCGAGCAAAGCACCCATACATACTCTGGGACCCCGACGACATTGCGAATCTGAAAACCACGATCGAAACACAACCCTGGGCCGCCAGGGCCTGCGAACAGTTGAAGATCGAACCGAAGCGTCACGAGGAGGCGTTCGCCGAACTGCTGCGATGTGTTGTCGAGCCCGACGACAAGCGCGTTGGCCGGCAGATCGAAGAGTTGCTCAGGACGGCCCGATCGCCCGTCCCCCGCGGCGCCGCCCAGTACATCAACGTCATCCGATACGACCTGTTCTACGATCGACTCGCCCCCGATCAGCGCCGCGAGGTTGAGCAGTTCTTCCGCACGTACATTGACAACATCGTATTCAAGCGTGCCATCTTCGATCCCGACATCTTCAACGACTCGCGCAATTACTCCCGCTACGACGCCCGCGTGTACACGCGCAGCAACTGGTTGCCCAATATCACATGGCCGTGGAAGGTCAGCGCCAATCTCATGGCCGCGGCATTGGGCGATAAGCAACTGATCCGCAAAGTCTGGGACGCATACGGCTCATGGCGGTGGTATTTCGACGAATACCTCTGCGACATCGGATTCTACGCCGAGGAATTCAGCAAAATGGGCTCCACCCCGGGAGCAATGCTCATCTACTGCCGCGCTGTCGAGCGCCTCGGCCTCAACGAACTCGGCTTCGGATACACGGGCAAAGGTGGAGCGACCATGAAAGGCCACATCGAGAGCTTGATCCATATCACCTATCCGCGCATCGATCTGGAAAGTTCGCGCCCCCAGTATCCGCTCGTAACCATGGGCGACCTCCGCCAGAGCGGGTCGAGCCAGTCGTGGGACTTGCCCTCGCCCGCGTTCCAGCACAGCCTCGTCATGGGCTACACGCCGGATGGGCAGGGGGGCAACGTCTTCTGGAAAGCCCACGGTGCATGGGGTGGTACGCGCCGCGGCGACCATGCCCAATGGGACGGCTATTCGAACTTCACGCCCAAGATGCAAATCCCTCTGTGGTTCGAAATCGGACACGCGAGGTGGCCCGACGTCGGCTTCGACTACTTCCTCGCCCGGATGCGCGCACCCGACCAGCACAAGTACTACCCGTCGCTTTATTTTGGTCTCGACCCCATCGACCCGGCCGACGCCGACCCTCCTGCCGCACCGTCCGCTGTATGGCCCGATCGCGGCATGGTGATGCTGCGGGCCGATCAGTCGCCGTCCTATTGGCAGTCGCCCGCGCCTGCGGTTTCCATGCGACTGGCCGCGAACTACGCGCACAACGTGCGAGACTGCCTGGCCCTGATGGGCTTCTACGCCTTCAACAGACCCATCTATCTCAATCGCCAGGTAACCCCGGGATATGCCCGGAACTGGTCGCGCAGCATTCAGAGCCACTGCGCTGTAACCGTCGACGGCCGCGAGCCTGAGTTTACTGACAAACTGCGCACCCGGCATGCATTCACCGACCCCGTCAAGTTCGTCGAAGCGACCAGCGACGCGGTCTATCCGGACGTCAGGATCAGCCGAAAACTGATGCTCACCCGCGAATATCTGCTGGATGTCACACACCTCGACAGCCCCGAGCCGCATCAGTACTTTTGGTTCGTCCATACGCTGGGACAGTTGAATCAACACAAGGATACGCAATGGCGCAAAGCCGAGTTGCCCAGGGAGCTGATCCCGCTCGACGACGTGAGGGCCTTCGAAGCCGGAGACGAAGACTGGCAGGTCGCCGCATTGCAGACCTGCACGCTGGACGACCCCGCCCGGGCCCGGCTGCCGAAGCAATGGTACGACCGCAAAGTCGGCGTCCGCATGACTATGCTGGGCGAGGCGGACACCACCGCCTATGTCGCTCAAACACCGCTGCCGATTATCAAACAGCGCAACGACCAGGGAGATAGAATGCTCAAAGAGGTGCCCAGCGAAGTCGGCGGTGTTACTCTTGTCGTCGCTCGAAATGCCGAACGCACGACCTTTGCCGCACTGCACGAGCCATTCGAGCACGCCCGGCCGAAAATAGCAGACTTCCGCCTCATCGGCAAAACCGATAATGCCCTGGTCGTCGCGGTGCAGGAGGCCGAAGACTCCCCCGTCAGCGACCGGCTCATGATCCGCCTGGCCGGCGACCCTGACCAACCGACGACAATCTCTAACGGTCGCGAACAGTACACCTTCACCGGTTGGGGCTACGTCCGCATCGGACTCCGCAGCGTACAGGCCCACGGCGATATACGACTCGCCCGCTTCGCCGTATCGGGCAGCCCCGACGTGGCGCTCAACGGCCGATCGTGCAGGGCCGACGTGTCCGACGGGATTATGACCGTAAACGGGTCCCGCCGGTAGGCTGGCATGGAATCCTGCATTATTCGCGATACGCCCCAGGCATTACCGGCTGACGCGCACGGTCCGGGCCGCCAGCACCTCTTGACCGTGCTGCACCGTGTCGTACTCTACGCCCACGAAGTCCCCAATCCGGATGTCCGACCATGACAACCCGAAGCGGCCGTTGATGATCACATCGACGCCATCGTCCATTCGCAGTCTGAGCATATGCGAGCGCGACTCAATCCAGTCGCTCACCACAGCCAATCGCTGCGTCACTGTCTCATTTGGGTGGATTCGTTGTCCGGCTTCCATGGCTTCGACGTAGAAGTGGTGACCCTTGTACTCAGCAGCAGGCACGGTCAGCCTTTCGACGCTCAAAATGCCGTCTTGCACGTCGCATTGCCTGACTTTTCCGCACGCCCAGACCGTGACTCTTGAAGGCCAACGCGATAATGATTCCTGATGGTTCGAGATAATCTCCAGCGATCGGGCGGTTAGTCCCCCGGGCTCGGAATCCGCCATCACGTACCACACACGGCGCAAACTTCCGTAATTGCCCAGAGGTTCCAGCACCAGCGTACGGCCCTTTGAGATAATAGTCTGCCTCGTGAGTTCCTGATAATTGGGCGCCGATGTAGTGTCCCCTGTCATTTGATCGAGAAAACACTCAACCAGCACGCCGGCCCCAACCTGCACATCCGACAGAGCAATCGGTCTTCCCTCGTGCACCAGCCGTGCGCTTCGCGGCACCCTCACCGCATACACCGCCACCGTGCCTTCCATCTCTACCGCCACTGCAACTGTACGAGCGGATGGATCAACACTCTCTACAGTCCCTGCCTGCAATCGAACCCGATGCCGTACCGGTTCAAGCTCCGGTACCTGTGTTCTCTCATGCCCCGCCTCGATGCGCGCATCATCCGCCATAAGGCCGTCATTGTCCAGTGTCCGCCGAATCGCAGCCTCGACCTCATTGAGCCCGCCATGTTGATTGCGCACGAACTCCGCTATCTTCCCCTCCCGGTCGATAATCACAAAATGATTGGCCCCGCCCGAAGTGCCATACAGATTCTTCACCGTCTGTCCGTCGTCATCGATGATTGCCGGGAAGGTCACATGAGGCGACTCCAGATACCGGTTCTTCAGTTTTCTCGCTCGCTCTTCAACGCACCATGCATGCCCGACCGCATGCCGCGACGGGCCCGGCCCGGTGAAAAACTCCGTCATCCCTGAATAGAACCAGTCGTGGATGTTCACCGCCACGAACAATATATGCATCCTGTCGCGATACGCCCGATAGAGCACTTCGAAACGTTCGAACATCTCTGTAACCGGCCTGTCCACCGGATCGTTCATGTACAGAAGAACCGGCTTGGTGCCCGCCAGGTTGCCAAGACGCACAAAGTCCGCGGGCCCTTGCCCGTCTTTTCCTTTCAGCATTTCCCCTCGCAACTCGACGCGAAACCGCCCGCCATCCTCTGCGATGGAACGGTAGCATGCGATAGGCCGCAGAAACTCCAGTACACCCTCGACCCGCATCGCATAGGTCCAGTGATACGCATAGTCCACAACGTCGGTATACTGCGGACTCTTGAGCACCGCCTCGAACGTCGGTGACCGAAAGTCCAGATATCGCCTGCCGAAACAGACCTCCTTGATAGCTGGCATTCCGTGGCCGTGCCGATCTGCTTCTCCGCGACCGGTTTTGTATGGATGCAACCCGAAATGCGATGGCAGGAAGCACTCGCCCACAACCTGCGCTCCGGCCGCAATACGATATAGCCGCATCGCTTCTATGTCGTCAGCCGACAATTCCTGCTCGATGATACCCTTTAGAATGGCCGATTGACCCGCCGCGATAACGCCGTCACTGTACCGCCGGCAATCCTCAATCGAGCCGTGGACCCGCTCCATATCCAGTTGAAACTGTCTGTCCTTCGCGGGTCTGCCGGGCCGATGATCCACGGCCGCCCGCAGATACAAAGCGAGCATGAGCCGCCGGTATGGTTCCTCCGTCTCGGTCAAGGCTGTGCCCCGTAGCGTCTTATTGAGGATATCGTACCCGCGCGAATGCATGAACTTGATGAATACCGGCCACGCGTTGGCTACCTCTCCCCGATTCCATCGCTTGCCGCTGTGCGAGGGCACCGCCCACCCGCACACCCGCCGGACCGCCTCCCACGGTGCATCAGGAGGGGATTCCGGATTCTCCGCTTGGGCCTCTATCAACTCGATCCATTCTTGCGGCGATCGCACTTGGCCGAATGCAAGTGAACCCGCCGAAAAGATCAGTGTCGCCAAGACCCGCAATGCGTGCGTTCGGTTAATCATGCAGCCGCTTCCTTTACATAAACCCGATTAGATAGACAAATGGCCCTCAATCCAAAGAAGCATCCTCGCAGTCCCGCTGTATCGCGTGGTTTCTGAAATGTCAGACGATGAAGATGCCTCCGCTGCTGTCTCGACCCCAGATATCGATACGCTTGCCATCCTTTCGCTCCGGCAAACCCTTCGGCCTGGTCGGGACATCATCGATGCGCAGCCACCCCTCGACTGCTCCGAACGACCCGCGGGCCGCCGCACCGAACCAGCCGTCTCTCTCTTGCAATGTGACATCCATTCGCTCTTTCGCTCCATACACAGCCATGACCGCGCCGATCCGCACCGCGTCTACCTTCTTCACCGTCTGGGCCCCAACGTGCCAGTGGTCCTCCACCTCTTTGCGATAGCCCTCGGGAATCCCCTCATTGTAGGGTGTATCGAATTCGTTCGTTTGAGAAAGCGTCAACTCCTGCGGGCAGGCCAGCTGCACTTCCAGCATCGCACCTTTGCGCCGGGATGTGATCTTGTTGCCGTCTATTTGCATCTTCTCGAATGCATGCAGCATCCACTGGTATCGGCTCGCACGCGGGGCTTCTATCTCATCCAGCAGCAGAAATAGGCCGGGCCGAAGCAGCAGAATCCGCCGGACCCATTTGTCCAGCTTGCCCATATACGCCGCCGTCGCATCACCCGCCACATACGAATGCCCCTTTGACTCCTTGAAATCGACAATGGCTCCGCTCGCGGCCGCCGACCGTATCCTCTGGCCTTCCCCATCGACCAGAATACAGTTGTTCGCCTTGGTGGATCGCGTCCACTTGGCGTGATGGGGCTTGCCGTACGAAGGCCCGTAATACCCCGACGGAATCGCCAGAGCTGCTCCGCCCTTCATGATTGCAAACGCGTTCTGATCCGCATGACTGTGCGAAACACTTCCGTATGGGCTGCTCTTGAAAATCATGCACGTATCCTGCTCGGGATTCGCTACGTCACTGTGCAGTCCCGCCCATCCGACGCTGCGAAACGCCCGCGCATTGGGCAGATCTGTCGGCGCCTTCGCAGGCAGTTCATCCTCATGCAGAAGAGATAACGCACCGCTCGATCCGCCCCGATAGCCCGGAATCTGCTTGACCCACCAGCCGATGTACGGATCGTCGTACCGGTGCGCGTGAAACGCCATCAGTTCGGCGTATCCGCTGCCTCGATGTACCCCCGGCCCGCCTTTCTCCGCACTGTCTCCGAACGGGCGAATCTCGCCGTGATTGGCCGTGCAGTAGAAAAAGAAGTACCGTACGTTCCGAAAAAAAGACCTTTGCCAGAGGTTGTAGTCCGCAAGCTGCCGCAGTCCCTCGAACGCAGGGATATAGAACGTATTGTACCACAACCCGTACGCCGTTCCTTCCGCCCATCCGCCGTCGATCCCCGCCCAGTGCGGATAGAATGTCAGCATCGCTTTGAGCGAATACCGCAGCCACGTCTCAGCGTCGGCCGTCTCGCCCGCCATCGCCAGCGACATGTCCGTCAAATACGCGATCAGCCGCCCGTCGTGACTCTCCCCGGGATACGTCAGATAGTTCTTGCGTTCCAGCCGCCGGTACGTTTGCCACGCCCGCTCCCGGCACATCTTAAAAACCTTCCATCGCTCGCCGTCATCCAGCGCATCGTAAAGCCAGTCGTACGCAACGTGCGCGCATTTCGAAAAAGATAGTCCCGCCTCATCGCCCCAGCGGGCGCTCACCGATGTGACGTCGCTGTCATCCGTCGGCCACGATGCGATCTCCAGCAGTATCTCCTTCGCCGCGTCTGCATACTTGGCCTGTTTCGTCATCAGATACGCCAGAGCCAGATCCATCAAGGCGCCATCGACGTATCTGCGGAAATAGCCGAAGTATTTCTGATATTCCAGCCGCCGCGTCACGGGGTCCTTGATCTTGTGATACGTCGGATACTCGGGCGCCCCCTTGTTCAGCGCCCTGTCCGCCGCCGCCTTGCTCGCACTCCAGGATCTTGCGCGAGTGGTATTCAGCGTCGAACGAATGCTTTCCAGATTTCTCTTCGGAAACACAACGCGCGGATGCTCCTTCGGTACTCGGCTAAGCAGCTCTTTCGGCTCAATCCAAGGAAGCTCGGTGGCGTTTCTACGAATCGTGAAAGACCGCTCGCCCCGTCGCGCGATCTCGCCGCCCTTGCTGTCATACGCAACCACATCCCATATGTATCTCCCGGCCGCAAGAACGCGATCAGGACAGTGCACGGGATCCTTGCCCGCGCCCTTGCTATACACGCGGCTACCGCCTGCGTCGAATATCTCCACCCTGTAGTCCGTCGCCGACGGACAGGGCAGCCACGCCAGCCCCACAGGCGATATATCCATCTCCGCTCCATCGTGTGGCCGCGGAAACAGCATCCGATCAGATGACTTCTTCTCCAGAAAACTTGACCCTTCTGCCGCCTCGGCCGCGAGCCCTCCCCACGGCAGTGCCGCGCTCAAACCCATTGCTCCGGTCGTCTTAATGAACGTACGTCGTCTCATTTCTAACCTTCCCATTTGTGTCGATTGCTCTTGATATCTGTGCGGATACCTGCGGCTACTGCGGCTGATAGCACACCACCCGGCCGTCCACGGTCGCAAAGTACAACCCATTTCGCGAGGCCGCAAAACTGTCGTACACCGGCGCACTGGCGAGACGATACGCCGCCTTTTGCTCGCCGTCCGCCGTTGAGATCGCCCAGAGCCGTACGGCTCCCTGCGGCTTGCTTGCCTCAAAATCACCGATCTCTTCCGGCCCGCCCGCAAACAGTGTCTCGCCCGCCAGCAGCATCGCCCGCGGATAGAAGGGCAGTGCTCTCGACCAGACGTATGACGGTCCCTTTGAACCCTTCTTCTTACCCGCCTGTTGTGAAGCCGCGATTTCGGCCCCGAACAGATGATACTCCGACTGCAATCCTATGTGGCTGCCCGTAATTGAATACCCCTTTCGACCGAAGCCGAACGCCATTTTGGCATTCCGCACCAGTGCTCGGCCCGACAGGCGTTTGTTGCCGGCCTTGCCCCAGCCGCCGTAACCGGTGCCCATATCCGTTCCGATCTGCAAATACGTCCGATGCCACCAACTCCCCTCCAGATACCCGGCCGAACTGAATAGATGGTCCACGTTCTCTTCCAGATCGCCGCCTGCAAAATCGAACCGCTGATGCCGCATGAAGAGCGACGAACCGTCGGTCGCCAGCACGTCCGGAATCGCTCCCGGCATATTCGTCCCGCGGATAACATTCTGAGGTTCCTGATTTGTCTTCGGATCGCGATGATTGATATGGCGTTCGACGACCATCTCTCCCGTCACCGCATCCACGCCGCACAGCCAAACGCCGCCGTCCACATAAGACGACCGTCCCGCCGCGGCATACGCCACCGGCCGCTTACTCCCCGCCGGCCCTTCGCATACCAACACGTTCCCATGCACCGGCCATGCAGACTCCAACTGCCCGTACGACACAATCTGCCGCTCCTCCGGCGCCACCCGGAAACGCCACACCAGCGTTCCGTCATCGATCCGCACGCAGTACATCCAGCCGTCCGCCGCCCCGAAGTACGCAAGATCCCCGTACACGGTAGGGGGCGAATCCACGCGACCCGCAACCGTATGTTCCCACAAGTGTGAACCGTCACCTGCATCGAGTGCGTGAACCGTATGTGCGTCCCGCTGCGCGACGTACACTCTGCCGCCGCCGACAACAACGGCCGTCAGCGGGCCATCCAGTCTCCTGTTCCACTTCGGCTGCAACTCCGCCGAGAGCCCGAACCCCGCACAGCCGCTCCTCGCATTGTCCCCGCGGTATGTCGCGAGCCTCGCCTCGTTGAAGCCTGTCTCGCCGTCGCTGGCATTTGTCTTTGCATATTTGCGCGCGACAGCCCCATACGCCGGACCCTTCTCCAGTCGTGCAGAGGCCGCCCGCGCCGCTTTGCTCGTCGCACGCTCGCCGCCGACCAGTGCGTTGAATCCGCTCAGCTTGGCCGTTATGTAGCACGCACACGGATGCGTCGGTACATAAACCATCCCGTTGCAGGGCATAATCCCGTACTGACAAGCCCCGCGCACCCAGTGATCCGCAACGACCCGATCGGCGTTCATATCCAGAAACTCCACGCCGGCCCGCCCGTGAATCACGTATTTCGTTGTGGCCTTGTGCCGATAGCACCGCGAATGACCGAAGCCGAGCGTATACGTTTCCTGATCCGGCGACCGCGTCGCGACCACCTTGCCCGTGTGCAGATCGTACACCTTCGTAATCCCGGGCTGCCGTCCCCATGCCAGGATACCGCTCCACACCTTGCCGTTGGCGACGAACACATCGACCGGCGAATTGAACCCCTCATGGCACGGGGCATCCCACAGACGTTCGCCGTCATCGGCCGAGAACGCCATGATCTGTCCGTCCGTCAGAATGTGATTTGCCGATACTCTCCACTCGAATTGCGAGTGGTCCGAACCCTCGGTGTCCACGGGACTGTCCACCGCCCGATCGGCTGAAAGCACTACGCCGTCCTCCACGACCACCGTCGGTGTCAGCCACGCATAGCGATGACGCACCCCCGGCCGCTCCGACCGCCACAAAACCTCGCCCGACGCAGCATCCAGCGCCGTCAGATCCACGGCGTTCTGGAAGAACACCTTCCCCTCGCCCACCGTCAGTGTCAGCGGCAGAATGTGCTCCACTTCCGTATCCTGCTTCCTCCACAGCAGTTCGCCCGACTCCGCATCGACAACGCAAATATGCTTCGGCAGGTACTGCGTCACGAACTCCAGATACGAACCCCGCCACACCGGCATATGCCGCAATACGCGGCCCGTCGTCGTACTGTCTTCCTTCAACGGCTCGCTGATAACCAGATACAACCGTCCGTCGTCGACAATGATTTCGTGCGTGTTCTCTGTGCCCGCGTACGTGTGCAACGTCTCTCCCGTAGCCGCGTCCAGCGCCGTAACGCGCTCGCCGTACCCCAGCGTGACATACACGCGGTCGCCCACCGCCACCAGCCGCCGCGGCAATTCCGCCGGCCCGCTGCGAAACGGCCGCAACTGATACTCCCACTTCGGTATCTCTCGCTTCCACAACAGCACGCCGCTGAACGCGTCCCGCGCCGTCAGTTTCCACTCCGACGGAGCCGTCACTGCCGCCGTCGACCCCTCGTCCGCGATGTAGAAAATACGCCCGTTCGCCGAGACCACCGTGCTGACGGTCGAAAGATGATCGTGGCTGCGCCCCCACTTTGGCCCCGCAACCCACTGCATATGCCGAGGCGGCTCGACCTGCGTATCGCGTGCGACCGCATTATTGTTCGGCCCGTGCAGAAAATGCGTCCATTCGTCGATATCTGCCGGCCATGATTTGACTACCTTCCGCCCGTTAACCAGCGCTGCCCCTCGCGGTGCCAGCACCCGCATGATCTCCGCATCCGACACATCGCACCCCTTGTCCGTCACCACCAGTAGATTAACCAGGTTGTCCGTATACGGCAGATGCTTGCCGTCATAGCGCGCAACCGTCACGTCTCCGTACATTCCGAGCGATCGAATGTCTTGTCGGGCCTTCTCGACGCACGCAACATCCCTGCTGAGTCCCTGAACGACATAGCGCTCGTTCGCCCTCCATCGAGCCGTCTCGCTCCCGTCCTCACAACCGACATGGACGACCAGTCCGCCCTGAACGCCAAGGGCATCGAGAATCCCCCCGGGCCGATTGTCTCCCGGCTCAAACGCACAAACGCTGCCGCAAAGAGTGAAGACCGTCAACCACAGACAGATGATCGTTGGATACAAAGAAATGCGAGTTTTCATAAATGCCTCCGAATAAGTGCAGACAAGATTAGCGTCGGCAGTATTGTATCCTCCTGCCCCTTTCTTGGCAATGCCGACCCCTTCTGGTGATTGCGTCGAACCACGAAATTTCCGGCCACCAGCAAGCATGCGCGATCTCACAATCCATTGCACGCTCTGCCTTCTCAAATATGGGCCCGCGATCTGCCCCCTGTTGATCGGTACCTTGCTCACACTCCGCCGTGTGGTGGCACGCTATGTGGATGTCTCCTGCGTCCGCCGGTCTTCATATTTCAGCCAACTGCGCCATGCGGCTTGCTGGAAATATTTCGCAAGCTCATCGTCGAGCACCGTCACCTTCGCCGAAATCGAATTGCGTTGCATCCATGAAGGCAGCCGTCGCACGTAAGGATCGTCAATCGTCATGCCTGCCAGTTTCTCTCTGGCTTCTGCCTTTTCCTCGTCGCTCAGACGCCGCCAGGAGCGCGAGACCCGCTGCGGCAGCCCTACAGGCGATTTGCCCGTAATGGCCGCATAGAAACAACAGAGATTCACGTAATTGCCCAGCGTACCCAGATGTACGCGGTCCGGCAGATTGTGCAATTCCAGATCGGGTCTTTCTTCCCGAATCTGCCTCCATGCCGTCCGGCAGGGGGCCACGATCACCTCCAGTTCCTGCGCCAGTTCCAGCAGCAGCCTGTCCCCCTCGTCGAACAACGCGTCGTTCCCCCATCCCTGCTCGTAGAAAACCGGTTTACCCCCGGCCTGGCGAATCGCTTTGCAGTACGTTCTGATGCCCGCCACGAAATCCTCCCGGCTGTTGTCCCCACGCCCGGCCAGATAATCCGTGGGAACCTGCAGGACAACGAAGTCGTAGTCGCCTTCCCGAATCTTATCGAGCACCGTCTGCCCCCGCTCAAGGCCGTACTGAACCGGAAAGTCCTTCTGCAAATACTTATAAACGGCCGTCCCGCTGCGCCCGACCAGATCCGATTCCGCCTTCATGTCGGTATTTGCATTAACCCATTTTGCAAATTGGTTCGGCATGTCGTGAAAATACGTGCTGCTGCTGCCCAGCCAGAGAATCCGCACGGTTCCCGATTCCACCTTTGCCTCAGACACATCCCTGCCGCTGCAGCCGACCGTCGTCAGAACTGCCGCCGCCATTGCTGCTGGAACGATACGCCGGTATTTCCAGTCTGTCCATCCCATGAAAGAACCTCTCAATCAAATAGCCGCCCTAAACTTCATCGACTGCCTTGCCCATCGCCCGCAGGCTGCCGAGCGTGATTTCTTCGTATTCTCGTGAGGCCACGACACCTCTACCCCCGGCCTCGAACGCCTTCCGAGTCGCCATATACACATCATCCGGGTCGCTCTGCCATTTGTCGGTGCCCCAGCCGCCGCCTTTGGGGATGTCCAGTCCGATCCCCGCATAGACCGCCGCTCCACCGTCAACGCCCTCGACCGCACGCTTCGTCTCACGATAGACATAGTTTGGCGAAAGACCCGCCTCAGCTAGTTCGTTTACCCCTGCCTCAATCGCCGGGTCGTACCCAAAGACGGAATAATACAGATCCAGCCCCTGCTTGGCCGTCAGTTCCTTCAGGATGTGATCTCGCAGGTTATCGAGTTTGCCCATCACCCGCGGCCCGGCAATATCGTGATAGAGAATCAACTTGATAAAATCATTCGAGTCGGTCATCTCGCCATACTCCGCCGCCGCTCTGAACAGCAGCGCATACGAACTTTGCTGATGATCGACGTGTCTGCCCACATGTGCGTCCGGATTCACCCCTTTTACCGTCTCGTAGACCAGCGCATGCAGGTCGTTGAGGCTCTCCGCCCATTGACGCTCCCATGCGAGCACTTCCGGATACTTCATCACAATGCGCAGAAATTCCACCAGCACGCCGTCGCTCGGCCGCAACCCGTCCTTCAGAGCCGAGACGTACTTGTGAACCTCGACCAGCCCCTTCCTCGCCCGTGCAGCATCGACGCCGGCCTTGTATGCCTTGGCCGTACAATGCGGACAAAAACATCGAGGCACATTCCCCCATGCCAGCCAGTCGCCAAGCGGCCCCGATCGCTCGGCACCGTACTGAATCCCGTCCAGATCGTAGCTCTCGAACAGATCCCGCATCGTTCCCGCAAGCCATGCGCGGTAATCGGGATTATTCACACAGGGCCGCGGTCCCGCCTTGCCGTAAACGTCCGTCTCCAGCACCGTCCTGAAATTCCTGATCGCGCCCGCTGCCCGGCTGCTCGGCTCGTACATTCGCTCGTAGAGTTTCATGCCCCGCTTGTGCGCAGGTTCGGCCAACTTTGCAAAGATCTCTGTCCCTGCGTATTCCCAGGATGGATCCGGCTCCATGTGACGCAGTGTCGTGTCTTTGTAGTACGTATCGTGATGCTGCACCCACACCCGCGGCAGCTTGCGCTTGGCATTATCGCGAATCGGAACGCCGTGATCGGCCATCACCTCCTTGGGCCGTCCCATCGCACCGTAGTAAGACAGGCTGGATATCATCAGCGCATTGACCCGTCCGGTCTCCTGCAGCAGATCCAGGCAGTAATCAACCCCCTCGTCCAGAAAACTGTGCGATGCAATTTGAATGCCCACGAATGGGTCGCTGCCTCTATGGTTCCGCTGTCCGGCCTGTGCCGTCGATGCCAGCGCCGAGATCGCCACCCCGGCCCCCGCGCACGCACCCGCCGCCTGCTTCATGAAATGCCGCCGATTCCATCGCATGTCTTTCGTTGTGCGACTCATATCTGCCTTTCCTTAGCTTTGTCCCAAAGTTGTGCGCGAACTCGTGTCAGTTCGCCTCCTGATCGTCATTTCGCACGTATCTTTCGGCATCAGGTCACGGCGCATCGAACCTTACCGTGGACCTCGAGCCGTCCGCGTGTTGACTGACAGCGTTTTGTCCCGCTACGCCAGCCACGGACGCTCGCGATTGCCGATCTCGCCAACCGTCTTCTTCGCAATTATCGCGTCCTCGCGCACCTGAAAATCGAACATGCCGACGCATACGAAATCCGCCCCTCCCTCGAACGCATACTTGAATCCGCTCGATGGATGAATTGCTCCCGCCGCCAGCGTCTTGAACGCGATCCATGGCTTCTTCACCGACTTCATAAACGCAATCGTCTTCTCCGGCGTCTTCGCCCAGAAATTGTCCTCCCGGTTGCCCACCACGTCTCCCTGCTGGTCGGGTCGCCTCGACGACCAGTAGTTCGTGTGATGCAGCGTCTTGACGTAAAAATCCGCGTCGAACCCGCTCGCCTCCGCATCGACAATCACATCCAGCAAATGCGCCCCGATTCCGCCGGGAACCCCCTGCGACTTGATGAAATCCACGCACTCGCCGAGTTTGCCGAAATGACCCTGCCGCAGCCACTTATCGCCGATGGCGCCCTGGATATACACCGCCGAAGCACCCCAGTCGACCGACCGCTTGATGTTCGTTCGCAAATCCTCCGGACTCGGATGACCCTCCGCAATCCATTGCATCTTGCCGCCCATGTCCCAGTACTCCTTGAATATCTTCATCGGCTTCTCGCGAGGATCGGCGATGATCGTGTTGACCCCGTTCTCCTCCAGCAGCGCCAGCGTTTCGAGCACTTTCTCGTGAGTGTTATAACTCCGCATCAAATGATGCACATATATCAGATCGCGCGCATGCGCCCATCCGCTGATCAGATTTCCCCCGGATATAAGCCGGCTGATCCGCAGATCCTTGATTCGCCCCATGGGCATGCCGTTGACTCCGGTCTCGGTATTACCCGCGGCCCTGGCTTGACCGCTCACGCCGCTGGCGCCCACCGCCATCGCCGCGCCCGCCGCAACCGACTGCTTGAGAAACCCCCTGCGATCCACGTCATTCTGCATTGTAATTACCTCCGTTGGTTCTGCTTCGCGGACCCGAAATGCCCGCCGTATGTGATTGTTTGCTACCCGCTCGAAGCCGGCTTGCTGCGAATTGCAGGCTTCGTCTCGTCCTCCGATTCGAACGGTGGCGGAAACTCCACGAATACGCGCTTGGGCTTCTCTCCCCGTCGTACCGGTTCCTTGTCCACGAACGATCCCCAGTACGGCGCATTGAGATCGACCCACGTCGTCAGACCGATCCACTCCGCCCGGCTCATATGCACGTTCTCGCGATGCTCCTTCGTCAGCAGGGCGGTAATCAACCTGCTCTTGTGCGAGCCGAATTCCATCGGCTGCGAAATGCTTGCATCGCTGAATCGATTCGACAGCGAGACCAACTGTCCCGGATACTCGTTCTTCTCCATCTTCCGCAGGGCATCCTTGTCGACCATCGGTTCGGCCTCCGGATACGACAGCTTATAGTTGTACCCGCTCCACACAGGCGTCCGCTCGTCGGCCGAAATGCCGAACATCGTTCGATACGACTGAAACTGATGCTCCACCAATCGATCCGTGAACTCCAAACCGCCGGCCGGGTCCTCCGTCCCGTGACATCCGGCACAATGCTTCGACAGAATCGGCTGCACGTGCATCTCATAGTCGGGCAGCACCGTATCACCCCAGAAGGGCGGTTCCGGCCGCGACGGTGCCCGCCGAACCGCCAGCGGCATCCGCAGATTCTTCCGCGGCGTCTCGTTCCGCGTCTCATGGCACCCTTTGCAGCCCCGCACCTCTCCCGGCTGCATGCTCACGAAACTCCGCATCCGCCGGATCTCCATATAATTCTCATCCAGCGCCTGAAAATACAAGGGCACGTTTGCCGGCACGTCGAAATACGCCGAACCGTCCTCCTCGACCGGCACGATCCCGATCACCCGCGCCGGAGTCCACGTCCACACCCCCAGCACCCGCGCCCACGAACCGTCGGGCACGTAATGCAGATGATTGAACTCCGTCACGCCATCGCCCGTGTGCATCGTCGGCTGTTCCGTCCGATGCGCGATGCGAATGTACTTCACGGTCCCGCGCTCAACGCCGTCAAGCCCGCGATACACGTCGTTCACATAGCACTGTGCCTTGCCCTTATTCTTCTCGATGCCGTCACGAATAATCGGTGGCCGCGGCCGCTTCCGCAGCGCAATGGGATAAACAGACGATAGCACCGGTTCCCGGTGGATCAGTTCCTTGTTGCCCCAGACGTCGATGTAATATACGCCGAAGTTCGTCGCATTCGACTCGCTCCGCGGCAGGTGATACGAATACGAAACCAGAAAGCTCCTGTCGGACAAAGCATACGGCTGCTGGTACAGCCCGCCGCGATCCTCGATGCCGCCCTCCGCAACCGTCCTTCCCCGTCCGATGCCTCCTTCCCGGGGCGAGATACGCGGCGTCACAATCCGCATTCCCTCGTGCTCGTTCACGCCGATATGATGGTCGATCACAGTCACCGCCCCCTGAGCGTACTCGTGATGCCCGCACGCAATCGCCACGAGCTTGTGGCTGCCCGGCACCTGTCGCGGGTCCCGCAGCGCCATCGGACCGCTGTTAATGTGCTCCTTATACAGCGCATCGGTCATCGTCCCGTCCGGCCGCGTCGTCCAGACGTTGTGCGTCTGATACAGGTGCCGCTCCTGATACTCCCACCGCGTGTACACGATCAACCCGTTGTCCAGCACGTGCGGATACCGATCGAAATCCTTGTTGTTGTGAAACGCCCGAATGCCCGTTCCGTCCGCCCGCACCCGGTAGAGATTCACGATCTTCTTGTTCTGCAGAAACGATCCAGAGCACTGGCTGCCGTAGTTTGCCCGGTCCGAACAGAAAATAATATCGCCGTTGGGCAGATACGCCGGCTCCACGTCCGAGTTGAACGGATGATCGGTGATCTGCCGCAGCCCGTCCCCGCTGATGCGTATCTCGTGGATGTGTGCCGGTTCGGACGCCCCGTGCACCTTGTCGTCAAATCCCTGGTCCGACTCCACCAACTGCTCCTCGAAATATCTCGGCTGGGCCGCATACGAAAAGACAATCCGATCCGCATCCCACCACAACTCCATCCCCCGCATGTGTCCCGGAGCCAGCTTGCCGTCGATCAGCGGTCGTGCCGCATCGCCCGGACCAAAGCCTGATTTGACCAGCAGGTCCCCGCCGGGCTTGATAATGTAAGGCTTTGCCCCCGCAGTGATATTCGGCCCGTCGTGATATGCGTGCCGCGTGGCAAGCAGGATGTGCCCGAAATCCAGATCGGGATTCATCAAAGCAACCCGCCGGCCCGCCAGCCGCAGCTTCATCCACAACCGCCGTTGCCTCGCCGGATCGTCATCCCCCGAATCGCCGGCTTTGACCAGCCGACTGTACACCGCCTCGAAATGCTCCAGTTGCCTCTCGAGCCTTCGGGTCGTTTTACTGTCCATCCGATCTCGCACAGCCATCGCCATCGCTCGCGTCCGCCGCCGAATCTCCGCAGCCGACTTCGCAATCGCCGCATTGCTTCGATGCACGCCCAGAACGGCACCCTGTCGAGCGTAATCGGATTCCAGCAGAAACTCGCCGTCCAGACTCTCGATCCATTTGTCGTACCACCCCGGCGCTTCTTCCGTCGGCCAGACCGCAAGCGGCCCCGCGTTCTCCATCCCAATGCGAATCGCAATCGCCCATTCCGCCAGGCCGCGCACGAACGGATCGCCGTGATCGAGCAATTCCGCCGCCCGCCGGCCCACTTCATCCGTTGCCATCAGCACCGGCTCGACTTCTCGATCCCTGCGCTTCCACCGCGGGGTCTCATCCCCGCGCGCCATCCATACCAGCAGTTCCGCCCCAAGCGCATCGCAATTCGCCTCGGATCCTCTCGACAGAATATCCAGCACCGCCGCCCCTACTTCCGCACACTGCCCCAGCAATTCCCCGGCCGCGTCTATCTCCATGCCGGCTGACTCCGTCGCATAGGCATCAATCAGGCCGTTCACTATCGCCGCCGCATTCTTCTGCCGGACAAGTTCCTCGTAACGTTCTTGCGCACTTTCCGCGTCTCCGGCCGCACTTGCCGATACCATCAAAACTGCTGAAAGGACGATGCCGGCGCCGCGACATCGCAGATGATCCAGAAGAATATTCTTCCGCATATTCCGAAATCCTGCCATCGTTCACCCCTTGAACTGGATTAGCGCCGGGACCACAGTCTCTCCGAAAAACAGACACCGTACAAACCGGTCAAAGTCAAAGCCCATTATACAACGCCGCACCGTTGGGAGAAGGAAGTATTCGCTCGCTCGGCGGCCCGTCGTACGCTCTCACCGAATGCGCATTATCCACACCGCCCCGAAATTGAAGTGGACGAATGCTCGCTTGGACGCTATGATCTGACAACTGGCTGGACGACACAGCCGGCCAACACAGGAACGTCGAAAATCTCGTTGAAGGGGAGAAACATGAAACGGCTAATCTGCATCAACTGCTTGATCCCTCTAATGATGGCCTGTTCGCTCGCCGGCTGCAAGAAACAGTCGGACCAGCCTTCGGATGAGCCTGCAGCAAATGCAGCTGCCAAAGAGGATCGGTCCGCACCGGTCGTCATTACTATTACGCCCAAAAACCCTGCCGTCAAACCGGGACAAGCCCTGACACTGACCGGCATCCTCAGTCACATCCCCGAAGACCAGAATCGTTGGTACGTCTCGGTCGGATGGAAATCGTCCGACGGCCAGCGGGATGCCCAGGCTCTGAAGAATGAAGATGGCAAATATCTCAATACCGCCGAGTTCACCTGGACTGAACCGGGTACCTACACGGTTACCTTGAGCTACTATGGCAGCGGCAATAAGGTATTTGCTGACCAGACCGCGACTGTAACAGTCAGGTAGCACCCTTTCGTCTGTCGAAACCTGCCAATACACACCTGATTACGGACGCAGGCAGGGCTTTCGTGTGCGCCCGCAAAACCTCGCTCTGGGCAGACAATCGCGGGCCCCCGTCTTTCTACCTTGATCCTCCGGAAACTCCCCCACGAAAGATGCAGCTTGTGTTAGTATAGTTGGTGGAAGATGATAACGTAGACTGGATGGGCTGTTGTGGCCGTGCACAGCGAAAGACAACACAATTCAACGCCGAAAAAGACCGATATGGACCCCATGGCCCGATCCGAACATAACAAGATCGCATGTTGGCTCTTCTGCGCTCTTATTCTGGGTGCTTGTGCGGCAAATGTCAGTGCCGCAGACCCGAACCTGCTCGTCTGGTGGAAATTCGACCAACCAGCCGCCGGGACGGTCGCCGACGCATCCGGCAAAGGCCGCACCGGTGCCATCCAGAGCAACCCCCAATGGCTCGCTGGTGTCCACGGCGGCGCCTTGAAGTTCGACGGCGCCAATGATGCCGTCGTGTGCGCCTTCCCCCAGACCTCCTTCGCCGCCTGCACGATTGCCTTCTGGGTCCGGACCGAAACGTTCGGCCAGGATGAATATTGCAGCGTATTCAGTGGCTATTCCCCGAATACCGCCGGCTTCCAGATTGATGTCGATGGCACATCGCCGGGTAACTACCGCATAAACCCCGGAGCGATAACCTTTGGCCCCGTGACTGCCGACTGGGTGCATTTGGCGCTCGTCTGCGAAGGCGCCGGTGCAACCTTGTTTTACAACGGCGCCCTCGCAGCCACCGGATCGCTTACCGACGCGCTGTTCAATCAATTCGCTTTGGGTGTCAATCGCAATGGCAATAAACGCTTCGCCGGCATGGTCGATGACTTCCGATTCTATGACGGGATCTTGACCGTCGCCGAGATTCAGGCGCTCGCAAAGCCCGATCCGCGTCTGGCCTGGAGTCCCCGTCCTGCCGATGGCTCGACCGTCGATGCCGCCGAAGCTCTCCCGCTCGAATGGTCTATTGGCGATACGGCTATCGGACACGATGTGTACTTCGGACAAGACCACTTCTCCGTCCTTCGCGCCGACACATCCACCACCGGCGTATACCGTGGCCGGCAGGATCGCGCAGATGACTATTACACTCCTCCCGAAGGCCTCCGGTTCGGCCGCACGTACTACTGGCGCGTAGACGAGGTCAATGGTGACCGCACCACCACAAAAGGGCGGCTCTGGAGTTTCCATCTGCACACCTCTTCGCTCGTCGATGACTTCGATACGTATGAGGATTCCGAACAACTCCGTGCCGCATGGTCTGCCGAGCCTGACGGTGCCGCCTCGCTGAACCGGCACATCTCCGGTGCCTCGCTGCAACTCGTCTATAACCACGACAATCCGGCATCCGATACGAACGCCACCCTGCATTACCAGTCGCCTCGCGACTGCACCGCCGGCCGAGCCGAAGCCTGGGAAATCCGATTCCGCGGTGCCCCGGAAAATCATCCCGCCTCGCTCTATGTTGCACTGACCGACCAGACAGGCCGGACCAGCCGCGTGCACCACTCCGATCCGAACGTCTTGGTCCAGCACACATGGCGCCCGCCGCAGCGATGGGTGATCCCGCTGGCGGATTTCTCTGATTGCGACTGCACCGCAGTCACCCACTTGACCGTCGGCCTTGCCGCCGTCGCAAACAGCGTTGACGCATCGACAGGCGTGTTGGATCTCCGGAGCATAAGGCTCTACCCGCCTCGATGTCTGCCCGAGTATGTCGCCGCAAGTCTCGATGAAGACTGCCTCACTGACATCAACGATCTCGACCTCCTGATGCGGCACTGGCTTGCAGGGGGCTACAGCATCACAGCCGTCCAGCCGGACGCCGCGCGATTACAGGTGCACTACAAGTTCGACGAAACCTCCGGAACGAACGTCGCCGATGCATCAGACTATGCCCGCCACGCCGTTGTGCAGGGAAAAACTGCGCCGCTCTGGAATGCGGCCGGCTATGATGGTGGCTGCCTCGATTTCAACGGCGCCTCCAGTGTGATCGTCCCCGACGCTGTGTTCGCCGGTATCTCCGGCCAGATAACCATCTCCGTATGGGCCCAGGCGAATGCCGCCGGATGGACCGAATTCACATCGCAATCTCCATCCTCCGCCCAATCGCCGGACCGCCTGACGTGGATTGAAGAAAGGCCCGCCAAACGCGACCGCAATTGGGACCACTACGCTTTCGTCAAGGACGCTGCCGGCGCATCGATGCGTCTGTACCGAAACGGCCTGCTCGTCGCCGAGAACGTCGAAGCATTCGGACCGCTCGACGGAACCGATGCCGGCCCTTCCCGCATTGGTGCCGCCGCCGATGGCAAGAGCGGATTCTACGAAGGAAAACTGGACGACTTCCGCATCTACAACTATGCCCTCTCTCACGCCGAAATCCTCTACCTGTCCGCCGGACCCGACGCCCGATTGCACCAACCGCTGGTCCCCGTCCTCGCTCCGGCCGACCCGCAACCCGATGGCAGGATAGATTTTGCGGACTTCGCACTGATCGCCGAACGCTGGCTGCAGGAAACGCTCTGGCCCTGATCCGACGATAACGGCGGACAAATCGCCGGGAAAGGAAACGATAAGCTCTATGAATCGCCGTCAGTTCTTCAAGACAGTAGCTCTTGCCGGCACCGCCGCTCTCTGTCGCCGCAGCCTCGCCGCCGGCGGTACGATCTTCTCCAATAGCATACTCGAAGCCCGAATCGGACGCCGTGCCCGTCCCAACGTCATCTTCATCCTTGCAGATGATCTCGGCTGGCGCGACGTCAGCTACGACGTTGGCTATGGCTACACCGGCTCCCGCTTCTACCAAACCCCCAACCTCGACCGCCTCGCCGCCGAAGGCATGCGATTCACCGACGCATACGCCGCCTGTCCCGTCTGCTCGCCCACCCGCGCCAGTATCATGACGGGCAAATATCCCGCCCGCATCCACCTGACCGACTGGATCAACGGACATAACCGTCCCAACGCCCCTCTCAAAATCCCCGACTGGACCCACTACATGAAACTCGAGGAGACGACGATCGCCGAGGCTCTCCGCCAGGCGGGCTATGCGACCTGTCACGTCGGAAAATGGCACCTCGGCGACGATCCGAAATACTGGCCCGAACACCAGGGCTTCGACATCAACAAAGGCGGCCACAGCGCCGGCGCGCCCCGTGGTTCGGGCCGCTACTTCGTCCCGTACGGCAATCCCAGACTCCCCGATGGCCCGCCCGGCGAATACCTCACCGACCGCGAAGGCGCTGAAGCCGCCGCTTTCGTCGAGCAGAATGCCGATCGTCCATTCTTCTTGTACATGGCCCACTACGCCGTCCACACGCCCCTGATGGCAAAACAGGACATCAAAGACAAATACGCCGCCAGGCCCCCCGCAACCGGTCACAGCAACATCACCTACGCCGCAATGATCCACAGCATGGACCAGGCTGTCGGCCGCGTCCTGGATACCGTCCGCACGCTCGGCATCGAAAGAGATACCATCGTCTGCTTCATGTCGGACAACGGCGGCCTGCTCGGACCGACGAACAATAGACCCCTCCGTGGTGGAAAAGGACAGGCCTACGAAGGCGGCATCCGCGAACCGATGATCGTCAAATGGCCGGGCGTCATCGAACCGGGCAGTTCGTGCTCCGAGCCGGTCATCAGTATGGATTTCTATCCGACCATTCTCGATATGGCCGGCCTGCCGCCGCGTCCCGCCCAGCACCTCGACGGCCGCAGCCTCGTCCCGCTGCTCAGACAACGTGGTTCGCTGGACCGCGATGCGATCTACTGGCACTATCCCCACTACCATACCGCAAACTCGCACGGCCCCTTCGGCGCCGTCCGCGCAGGCCGCTGGAAACTCATCGAGTTCTACGAAAACATGGACGTCGAACTGTACGATCTCGCCGCCGACCTTGGTGAAAACACCGATCTCGCTGCAGCACTGCCCGCCAGAACAGACGAACTCCGCAATAAGCTCCACGCCTGGCGAGCCGCCGTCGGCGCCCGGATGCCCACGCCGAACATATAGATGCCGCCGTCTCCACAGCTTTTGCCGGTTATCACGAAACGTCTTTCATAAATGTAAGGTCCTGCGAACACTGACTTTATCCGCCTGGCATGCCGGGGCGAGCGATTTTTGCCTTATTAACTCGACATTCGTTCTTGACTTACGGCCGGGCATTTGTTAATATTTACATCGTTGTGGGTGCATGTTAGGCGGCATATCGTCAATGGCACGATCCCGGGAAGTGCATGTGAAGAGCATCACGCAACACCTCAGGAGACAAGGGTGACGAAAAGACAACGTTAAAACGCCTGTGTCTCCTTTTTTTCTGCGCTGAAAAATCGCCGTACATGCCCCGGCCCTTGCACATCCTCTCAGCGTGCCCGTCCTGCCGAAGACAGAACAGCCGCAAGACGCATTCCCCCATGGCTCACATCCCCCCCCCCACATCGCCTCCACAGATAATGCTGCGGGAAAGAAGAAAAGCCTGCGGTTGCGTCCGGGGGCCCAATAGGCAATCTGGGGCAACGGTTTTTGCTTACGATATCTCCGCCAGCGCTCGATTCATCCGCTCGATCGCCTCGTCCACTTCCGCACGGCTCTTGAACCCGATCACCGCCGCGTCCAGCAGACCGCACTGCATCGCAAATCGTATCGATGTCTCCCGATCTCGCGGATTCGTGAAGTCACCGTTACCGATCAGCTTCATCCCGATCACGCCGTGGCCGTTCCTCCGCATCATTTCGATCTGCTTGAGCACGGGCAGTACGTGCGAAGCGTTGCTCTTTGCATTCCACGTCTCCGCCGGTGTGTCCACCCAGGCGCCTTGCGGATTAAGCCGCACGAGATTCACGTCCACCCAGTCCAGTTCCGCCGCAAGCTTCAACGCAGGCAGACTGTGACATGACACGCCGTGCGACCGGATGATCCCCTTATCCTTGGCCTCTTCGAACGCGTCCATCAAGCGCTTGTGGTCCTCGTTCCAGTCCGCTGTCACCTTGCAGTGAATCAGCAGGCTGTCAATATAGTCCGTCCCGAGCTCTTTGCGATAGCGGTCGAGTACCTCCAGCGGCTTCTTCGGCCTTCCGGGCATCTTCGACTGAATAAACAGCTTCTCCCGCGGTATCCCCTTCATTGCCTCCCGTACCCACGTGTGAGTCTTGTACCCGTCTGCCGTATCGATATACGTAATTCCCTGGTCGTATGCGTAGCGAAACAGATCGTTGAACCCGTCGTGCCCCAGATTCCGCTGCACGCTGCCGCTGTGGCTCCCCGCTCCGATGCCCAGCCGGCTGAGCTTCAACCCCGTCTTACCCAGCGTTACCTGATCCGCTGCCGTCATCTTAACGCCGCCCTCCGCCGCCCGGGCCAACACGGGCGAAAAAGCAATCGCTCCCGCCAGCGCCGCCGTGCCCCGGAAAAACTGCCGTCTGCTGAATTGTTGTCCATCCATCTGCGATCTCCGTTGAACGTCAAAAACCGATTAACTGATTGCTCAATAATGCCCGATTCGGCCTCAAAACTCAAAGCCTTTATGCTCTCTATTGCGTACCCGCCGGGCATCCCCCGTGTTCAGCCTTCTTTCTGCAAACTCGTCCGCATGCCATTGCAAAAACTCCGCCTATCGGCTAACCTACCGCTGCGCAATGCCCGGTCCCCTCAGCCGTTTCGGCCGGACCGCGCCTGTTGGAAACAGCCGTCACGTGCTGTTTCCGCGAACCAGCCGAATGAAAACACACAGGAGAAATCGAAAGTGGAAAAGCCCGTCAAAATCATGCCCTGCCTCGATATGCAGAACGGACGCGTCGTAAAAGGCGTGCATTTCGTCGATATTCGCGATGCCGGAGACCCGGTCCAGTGTGCCGAGGCCTACTGCAAAGCCGGGGCCGACGAACTGGCCCTGCTCGACATCACCGCAACCGTCGAAAACCGCCCGACGATGCTGCAGGTTGTGCAGAACGTCTCGAAGGTTACAACCATTCCGTTCACCGTCGGGGGAGGCATCCGTGACGTCGCCTCGGCCTCGGAGGTCATCGCCGCCGGCGCCGACAAGGTCTCCGTTAGCAGCGCCGCCTTCCGCAATCCCGACGTCGTGCCCGAAATGGTAAAGGAACTCGGCGCCGATAAAGTCACCGTCGCCATCGACGTCGACGTCAACGACGCGCTTCCCTCCGGCTACGAAGTGTATATCGACGGCGGCCGTACCGCCACCGGTGCCGACGCCATCGAATGGGCGAAGAAAGTCGATGGCTTCGGCGTCCCCGTCATCCTGCCGACCAGCAAAGCCGGCGACGGCGCCCAAACCGGATACGACCTGCCCGTCATCAAAGCCATGGCCGACGCCTGCTCGGCCGAAATCGTCGCCTCGGGCGGTGCCGGCAGGCTCGAACACTTCGCCGAAGCCGTCGAAGCCGGCGCAACCGTTCTCCTCGCCGCCTCCGTCTTCCATTTCCACATGATCGATATTCCCCAACTCAAAGAATACCTGAGGAACGAAGGCTACAACGTCTCGTGACGATTCACCGATTTGCCGGCGCAATGAAAAAGACCCCCTGATCGGATCGGGGGTCTTTGCATTTCTGAATCATTCGCAACTACGCGCTCTTGTGATCGAGAAACCCTTCGAGCTTTCTGGCCCGAACCGGATGCTGCAGCTTGCGAATCGCCTTGGCCTCGACCTGCCGAACCCGCTCGCGCGTCACCTTGAAAATCCGACCGACCTCTTCGAGCGTATAAGTATACCCGTCGCCGATGCCGTAACGTAGCTTGATAATCTCGCGCTCGCGATACGAAAGCGTATTCAAAATACCGTCAATCCGCTCCCGCAACATCTCCTGCGTCGCCGATGCCACGGGTGAGTCAACCTCGTTGTCCTCGATAAAATCGCCGAAATAGCTGTCCTCGCTCTCACCGATCGGCCGGTCCAGACTGATAGGGTGTTTCGATATCTTCAGCACCCGCCGCGCCTCTTCGAGCGTCATTTCCGCTTCCTTGGCGATCTCCTCGATCGTCGGCTCGCGACCGAGCTTCTGATGCAGCACCTTGCTGGCCGTTCGCAGCCGGCTCATCGTCTCGATCATATGCACCGGAATACGAATCGTCCTCGCGTGGTCCGCAATGGCCCGCGTAATCGCCTGCCGAATCCACCACGTCGCATACGTGCTGAACTTGTACCCGCGGCGATATTCGTACTTGTCCACAGCCCGCATCAGACCCGTATTGCCTTCCTGAATCAGATCCAGAAAGCTCAGGCCTCGATTGCGATACTTCTTCGCAATGGAGACAACCAGCCGCAGGTTCGCGCTCGACAGCGTTCGCTTGGCGTCCTCATACTGCCCGAAGACCCGCTCCATCGTTCGCATGCGCCTGTCGAGTTGTTCCGGCGTCTCCAGAACCAGCTCCTGAAGACCGGACAACTCCTGCTTGACCGCCTCGATGTCCTCCTCCGTTATGTCGTTCGTCGGTCCGGTCGCGATAATCCGCTCGAGCTGATGCATCTTGTCGCAGATGCCCCGCAGCTTGTTCTTCAGAGGCTGTATCCTGCTCGTCCGCAGACTCAGTTCCTCCAGCAGCGTCGCCACCTTCCAGCGGTTCCTCCGCATGTGCTTGTTAATCTGCTTGGCGTTATCCTCACTCTTGACGCCGCGAAGATCCTCGAATAACTGCCGGTTGATCGCAAGCAGTGTATTAACCGTCTTGAGATTCTCCGGTATCCGCTTCTTCACAACGCCCTTGGTCAGGTTCTCAGCCGTGCCCGTCTTGAGGGTCCTGTCGAAAGACATGCTCCCCTCGTGCACCTGCCGCAGCATGTCCTCGGCGCTGCGCGCACAGTAGTCGCATTGCAGAAGCTTGCGCCGAAATCCCATCCGCGTGATCTCGATCTTGCGGGCCAGCGCAATCTCCGATTTGCGGTTCAGCAGCGGTATCTGCCCCATCTGCGTCAGATACATTCGAATCGGATCGTCAATCCTCCGCGAAGTCTCGGCCCCCACCAGTTCCCGCTCGAGAACCTCATCGTCCTCGTCGTCCTTGTCGTCTTCGTCCGCTCCTTCGTCATCTTCGTCGACCGTATCGAAATCGTCCGCGTCTTCCTTCTCCGCTCTGTACGCCGCCGCATCCGCCTCATCGATTAGCGTAATGCCGCTCTCGTCCAGCGTCGCCAGCAACTCTTCGAGTCGGCTTGGACTCACCAGATTCTCAGGCAAATCGTCGTTCATTTCCTCGTACGTGAGGAAACCCTTCTTCCGCCCCTTATCCACCAGCCGCTTTATCAGCGCCTCGGTGTCCTTTGGCTTGGCCTTCTTGGTCTGCTCCTCCTTCGCCTGAGCCTCAACCGCCTCTTCCTTCTGCTGCGCTTCGGCCTGCTCCTGCTGCTCGACCTTCGTTGCCTCTGCCTTCTTCGTTTTTGTCTTTCGCTTTGCCACTATGTTCTTTCCCTTTATATGTCGAAAAGATGAGCCTCTGGCCCGTTCACAGGAAAACCGCTCGCTTTCCCGCCAAAAGGCCCAAACCCCTTGCTTCCGTACCTTCGCTAACTACGGCACTTCTTATCGGTTGTTCGCTACACTATTCCTATGCTGTGCGGGTTCTCCTTGCCGTTCTGTCCGCTATTGCGATTCGGTGCGTCCCCGATCCGAATCGCCGGGAACTTCCCCGTATAACGGGCCATCACCATCAGAGCATCGTCTACCCGTGCCCTGAAATTACCTTTCTTCTCCCCTACGCCCTGAAGCGCCACCGCCACGTTGCTGATCCGCTCGGATTCAATCCTGGCCAGTATCGTTGTCAGCGTCGCCTCGCCGTCTGCTTCATACGCTGCATATACCGCCTCAGCGATCTCTCGCAGCGCCGGCACGCTGAAATCATCGAGCCGTACCGCGTCCCGGATCCGCCCATACGATCCCGAATCGGTCAACAGAACTTCCAACAACTCCCTCTGGGCCGATGCATACAGCCCCTTGCCCAGATCGACTCGGCCCTCCACGTGCTGCCCCTCTTCCGCCTTCGCCGCGTTTTGCACCCGCTGCGCACGCTTTGTCAGTTCCCGCCCGATTTCCCGGCTGTCGAGTCCGACAATGCGTGCGATCTTGTTGACGATCAGGCCCGTCTCAATGGGCGTCAGCTTGCCCGCCCACAGCCCCGTCGCAACCGTCTGCAGAAACTCATCGATAGCCGCCTTCCTGCCCGCCATCGTGTTGTCCGTATCGAACGCCTGCTGCAACCGCCGCCACTTGAACTCGAATACATCCACGGCCTGTTCGAGCACCTCCTCGAATGCCTCCCTGCCGCTCGCCAGCAGGAAATCGCACGGGTCCTTGCCCTCGGGCACCGTCGCCAGACCGATGTCAATCCGCTGCGCCAGGCATACCTCCAGTGCACGATTCGCCGCCTCGATCCCCGCCGTATCGTTGTCGAACACCAGGATCACCCGCCGCGCATACCGCCGCAGCAACCGACCGTGCCCGCTCGTCAGGCTCGTGCCGAGCGTCGCCACCACGTTCGCACAGCCCGTCTGGTGCGCCATGATCACGTCCGTATAGCCCTCGACCACAACCGCCGTCTCCGATGAAACGATACTGTGACGCGCCTGTTCCAGCCCGTACAGACAGTTGCTCTTGTCGAACAGTACCGTCGTCGGAGAATTGACGTACTTGGCGCCCGTATCGTCCAGCGTTCGTCCGCCGAAACCCAGCACCCGTCCCGTCACGTCCGTGATCGTGAACATCAGACGGTTGATGAACTTGTCCTGATTGATCCCCGTTACAAGCCCCGCCTGCTTGAGCGGTTCCAGCGGGGCGTTCCGCGCCCTCGCCGCTTTCATCAAACCGTTGGGCCCCGGCAGCGCCAAACCCAGTCGCCACGTCTCGATGCTCTGCTCGGAGATGCCCCGTTGGACCAGATACTCTCTGGCGGATTTGCCCTTCGCATCGTCGATTAGATTGTTCGCGAAGTACTCGGCCGCCCACGCATTCACTTTCGCAAGTCGATTGGGATCGATCTGCTCCGCTCCGTCCTCCGTCCGCGCCGGCCTTGCCCGCCGTATCGGCTGCAGCGCAATCCCCGCACGCTCTGCCAGTCGCTCGATCGCCTGGGGAAAAGTCAGATTCTCGCGCATCTGCACGAACTTGAACACGTCACCGCCCGCACCGCACGCAAAACACTTGAAGATCTGCTTGACGGGGCTGACGTTCATGCTCGGCCTGTGGTCCTGATGGAATGGACACAACCCAACCATCTCCCGCCCCTTCTTCTTAAGGCTTACGTGCTCGGCGATAACGTCTACGATGTCATTGGCCTGCTGTACCTGGTTCACGACGGCCTGGTCGTATAGTCCTGGCATACTTCCTACCAAAAATCCGTTTAGTCAAAGTAAAAACAAAGCGCTTCCCATGCCATAGCCCGGCCACGGCACATATGCTCAGGTTGCAGCCCAACCTCCGGCGGTTGTTCAGAACCCCCAACACAAAGCATACAGCCCCTGCGCGTTCTGCCCGGATAGCCACCGGCCACCCGCCTCGGCTGTCATCGACGGACGCACTTACATAACGCCCGCAGGCGCAAAAAGCCGCTTTGATACACAGGCTTCCTGTTGGGCGCTCCTGCTACCTATAATATGGTGCTGAATCGGTCAAAAGTCAAATCGACCGCCTGAAACCCGTTTTCAGTATCATTAAACGGGGTATGGATTCTCCTTGGACACTTGGTATATAACACAATCTCAGCTTGTGGAGGCCACGAAAATACCGTGCTTTCGTCGATGCAAATCAGTCCTCCAGCCCGAAGAATCCGCGCGAAGTTGCGCTGACAGCCTCCGCAAATTCCCCCTCATCCATCCCTTTGAGCTCGGCCAGAAACCTCGCCGTGTGAACCATCAACGCCGGCTCGTTTACCTTCTGCTTCCGCATCGGCTCGGGCGACATGAAAGGACAATCCGTCTCAACCATCATCCGCTCGACCGGCACCGCCCGCGCCGCCTCCCGCGCCGTCTCGGCGTTCTTGAATGTCACCACGCCCGTGAAGGATATGTAGTACCCCCGGTCGAGGACCACCTTCGCCTGCTCCGCATCGCCCCCGAAACAGTGAAAGACGATCCGCTCCAACCCCGCTCCATGCTCGTCAAGAATCGCGATAGTCTCGTCGAACGCATTCCGGCTGTGCACCACAACGGGCAGGCCGACTTCTCGCGCCAGATCGAGATGGGCCGAAAAAACCTCCCGCTGCGCAGTCTGCTTCGAAAAGTTGTAGTGAAAATCCAGCCCCGTCTCGCCGATTGCAACGACCTTCGGATGCTCCGCCAACGCCTTCAATTCCGCCATCACCGCGTCGGTCACATCCTTCGCGTCGTGCGGATGAACGCCCGCCGTGGCGTACACGTTGTCGAACTGCCCCGCCAGTTCCACCGCCTTCCGGCTGTCGGCAAGCTCCGTCCCGACCGTAATCCACTCGCTCACCCCCGCAGCTCTGCTCCGTCCCAGTACGCCCGCCACGTCCTCAACCAGTGGCTCAAACGTCAAATGACAGTGCGTATCAATCAGTTGCATCAGTTACCTTCTGTACAATGAATTACCTGGCCGGTTCTTTTCGTCTCACCGGCGCTGATGATTATATGCCATGATTCGATGTTTTGGAAGCATTCCGGTTGCCCTGGAGCCTTCGCGTACGCGGCCTTTTTGCAGGAGACCAACTCTTGCAGAGGGATTCAATCCAGCTCTACCCCTAGGCACGAGGCTATCCGGCGGGAGAGATTCTCGAAAAAAATTCATTTTTTTGTTGACGCAAAGTGATATAGTGTTATAGTGTGATAGAACGATATAGCGAAATTGGAGATTTTAGCCATTTTCATACGAATTGAACCATCTTCGTCAAAGCCCATATACCGGCAGATAATGGACCAGATACGGTATCAGGTCGCTTCGGGAGTGCTTAAGGAGGGGGACCGGGTGCCGGGCGTGCGGGAACTGGCGGCCAAATTGGCCGTGAATCAGAACACGATTCTGAAAGTCTATAACGAGCTTTGCAGGGAGAACGTACTGAGGGTGGAGAGAGGGGACGGCACGTATGTGTCCTCCAGCAAGCAGAGTATGGCAGTGGCGGACAAAAAGAACATGGTTGCGGGGGTGCTTCGCGAGGCGGCTATTGTGGCGGTTCAATTGGAGCTGCCGATCGAGCAGGTGGGCGAGTTGCTGCAAGCGGAGTATGACAGCATAGTCTCGCAAAGGGCAGATCGTGAAAACAGGGATTCTGGGGAGAGATGAGATGTTTCGTAGCCTGCTGTGGAAAGAGTGGAAGGAGAACCTGTGGAAACTGTGCTTTTGCGCGCTGGTGAGTGTCTCCTTCACGGCCCTGCTCTTTAGGATACGAATTACGCCGGATCTGGCTAATTGCGTTGCAGTCTCAATGGTTCAGATGTTCGTTATTCCCATTATCTACGGGCTGGATATATTCTCAGGTGAGGCGAGTAACAGGACGATTCAGTTGCTCTTCAAGATACCGGTTCCCAGGCGAGCGATCTTCTTCAGCAAGTACCTGATATCCATTATGGGAATTGCCCTGACATTTATCATCACGGGCGCCTTGATGGAGTACATGACCGCAGGTCGAGAGGTTACGATCCTGATGCTGCTGAGAATCAACTGGCTTTGTGGGCTAGTCGCGCTCGTGCTGTTCACATGGTTCTGCGCGTTCGGCTGCCAGAGCACGAGCGAGGCGGCTTCGCTGGCTATTATGTTCGCGGTGTATATCGGCTGGGCGATCATCTTTTTCTGGGCCAGGATATGCGAGGTCACCTGGGCGCAGTATCTGGTTCCATATTCCGTAATTCACATAGACGGGAAGGTTCTTGCGGGGACTATCATTGCCCAGATACCGGGGGTTGTGCTTGTTCTCTGCATAGCCTGCAAGAGGTATGCTGATATCAGGAGGTCTCTATGAGAATATCGGGGCTCGTGTATCAGCAGATTTGTCAGATCAGATGGCACCTTCTGGCTTGTTTGGGTCTTGTGATGATACTGCCAATCGAAGAGGCATTCGTCAATTTGAGAGAAGGTGACGGCTTCTTCAGCAGGCACATGGTGGCCTTGTCAGTTGCGTTTGCCCCCCTGCTGGCGGGTCTGGTCGCGTGCGCTAATGTCCAGGCCGATCTGAACGAACGGCGCTATATCTTCTGGCGGTCCAAACCGGTTGGCGCCGGGCTCTTCATGTCCGTCAAGTTTGCCGTTGGGTTGATTGGCGCGATAGTAATCCTTGCATGTCCACTCGCTTTTGGACTAGTCAGCACGGCGTTTGGCGACCAAGAGTTGGTGGAGACAGACATCAACCTGTACAAGTATACCGGCCCCTTCCTGTTGCTGGCAGTGACTATGGCATACAGTGTTTGTTTTGCCTGTGGCGTGATTGTACGAAAGACGGCTCGTTCGTGGCTCATCGGAATGCTACTGGCGTGTTTTCTTCTTGTCTGTTCGTTCATCCTGTCCTTGGACTTCAAGGATTTCGCAGATGATGTAGTACGCAGTCGGCCGACGGCTTGTCTTGCAACCATGCTTGTTTCGCTGGTGATTGCTCTTGGCTTTGCCATACTTGCCACTCGGCACGACTGGCATTTGAAGACGAGCTTGCGGGGGATGATGTGGGCCGGGGCGGGGCTTTTGTTTGGCGCGCAGATGCTGTTTGGGCACGAGATGGCCAACATCAAGGTGCTGGATGAGAAGGAAGTCATCCCCGAGCGGTACGGACACGCTCGACTGAATTATGCCGGAAACAGGATCATTTATGGGGGGCACAGCTACGTCGACGTCAACGAAAACAGCATCTCTTTGAGGAGGATCGAAGCGGGCTGTCTCGGCCACGATGTGCCTGTGGAAACGAGCATCCGGCTAACACATAAGGGTTACGGTGTCAAGACGTGTCCTCAGGATGGACGTCTATACAGGCGGTTCGGAGATGATATTTATGATTTCATCATATATGCATACTATCACACAGAAGGAAAACCGAGCCAACAGCGGCACCTATATGAGAAGGTCTGTCTGGTGAGCTATAAACATGCAGGCGAATCATGGACGCCGGTATGTGAACTCGATATATCCGATTGTCTTACAGACCGGAGAGACTACGCTCGGATGGCGATGCGGCTTATTGACAATAGGCTAATCGTATGCGTGAACGATAGCTGCGTTGTTATGGACGTGACAGATCCGGCCGAGATTGACAGGGTCGAGACAAGACTTGACGTATTCGAAGGAGGAAGACGCTACATCCAGGATCGTCAGAAGCCATTCACCATTACTCTTTTACCGATCGAGTCAATCAACATACAGGAGAGAATCAGACTCAGCATCGAGCTGCAATATGGGTACATTTATGCCGGCGGTGACATATCCCGTTATTCGATCGTTGATGTTCACGAGGGCAAGATCGGGTTTGTCCTTGCCCGGAAAGAAGATATTGCGAGATTCGATGTGAGCCGTTGGGATGATGAGAACATCTACTGTGACTTCGTCACGGCGCGGCCCTTTACCTTTTTAGAGCGTCTGATCGCGGACCCTTATTATTACGGTTACCCCAAGCTCTTCAGAAATGGAAAGCTGTATATGTATCACGGCAGCACGCTGATGGTTTTCGACGTTCGCTCGGGCTCCAGAGTGCGAAAACTGGGGCATTTTGTGCGGATGAAAGACCGTATCGAAGATATCGCTGTAGTTGAGAACGGCAACATACTGCTACGCACGCGGCAGGATGCTCTGAAGGATATGGCGCAGAGACAGTTTCTGTATCTCTTGAAGAATCCCGGATGACCAATCTAATGCCGAGGAGAACAAATTGAGTGAGCCAGCAATAAAGATCGAAGGTCTGCATTTCTCTTACGGGAGAAAGCAGGTGCTCAAGGGTGTCGACCTGGAAGTGCCTTCGGGTTCCATATTCGGCTTTCTGGGCAGAAACGGCACGGGCAAGACCACTACCATAAAGACGTTGCTGGGCTTACAGAAGCCCCAAGCCGGCAGATGCATGATAGGCGGACTCAATAGCATAGAGCAGTCGCTGGAGGTGCGCAAGAGAGTCGGCTTTATGGCTGAGGATCAGCAGATGTACGGGTGGATGAAAGTCGGACAGATAATCAAGTGGGTGGCGGGATTCTATCCGGACTGGGACCATGGGTTTGCTGATGAGCTTGTCGAGGTACTTAGACTGTCGAAGGATGTGAAAGTAAAATCGCTTTCCAAGGGCCAGAATTCAAGCCTTGCCCTGTTGCTCGCGCTAGGGCACAGGCCTCATGTCGTCATTCTGGATGATCCTACGCTCGGACTCGATCCAATAGCGCGAAAGGACTTTCTGCGTCATGTGATCGATATATTGCAGAGTAATAATGTGACGGTGTTCTTCTCGAGCCATCTGCTCTATGAAATCGAGCCGGTTGCCGATCATGTCGCTATCCTCGACAACGGTGTAATAATCAAGGCCGGCAGAACGGAGCAACTCCGAGACAGCATTCGCAAGTTTGTCTTGACTCCACGGCCACAGGCAGACTTCAGCCGGCTGACCGGCGTCTTGGATGTCCTCAGGGCGGACAGTAGTATCTCGCTTACAATCGAAGATTGCAGCGCCGAAAAGCGGGACATGATACGCCGCATGTCGGCCAACGGTGTGGCCGAGGAAGCTCTGAATCTCGACGAGATATTCGAGGCCTACGTAATCGGCAACAGAGGTCGAGAGGTTGCTCTGTAGCTCCCGGGCGGGATTCAAACGGTTCTGGAGCAGAGCTAAGGCACGAAGGCGTTCACATAGTGTCGAATCTGTGGCTTGCCGGTTGGGCCCAGGATGATGATTACCACATCGAAACGATACGGCCGGTCGTGTATCTTGTGGGCCTTGAGGAAGTAGCGGGCCGTCTTGACGATTTTTTGCCGCTTGGGCGTATTGACCGACGACTCGGCGTCCGCAAAATCCTCGCCCGCCCGCGTCCGAACCTCCACGAATACCAGGCTGCGATTCGTATCGACCATCACCAGATCGATCTCGCCCGTCACGCAGTAGTAGTTGCGCGTGAGCGTCAGCAGGCCCTTTTTCCTGAGGAATCGCTCGCAGCGCCTCTCGCCCCATCGGCCCAGCCGGGCCCGGTCCCTCAGCAGTCTCCGCCGATTGAGCACCAAAATCCTCTCCCCTATGCAGTTTTCCCTTACTTCTTGATCGTATGTTCGCTGTGCCGTTGTGACAGCCGAACCGCCTTGCCCTTTCGCTGCCGCAGATAGTAGAGCTTGGCCCGCCGGCTCTTGCCGCTTCGCAGCGGACGGATATCGAGCACGTTGGGCGAATGAATCGGGAAGATTCGCTCGACACCTTCGTGGCCTACCATCCGCCGGACCGTGAAAGTCTCGTTGATGCTGCGTCCCTTGCGCGCAATCACGGTGCCCGTGAATACCTGCGTACGGACCTTGTCGCCCTCGGTAATCCGGCAGTGCACCTCGATCGTATCGCCTACCTCGAAGTACGGTATCTCTTTCTTCAGGCTCTTGCTCTCAACGGCTTCCAACAGTTTCGTTTTCACTGGTCTATCTCCGTGTCTGTGCGATTCACCCGCTTCGTGGCCACTGCCCACGCACCCTGGCGAACGCGGCATTGCGTTTTTGTAGAACCCTGCATTATAGCGAACTGCATGCATCAAACAAGCCTTTTTTTCCCAAAATCCGTTCCAAACGGGCAAAAATCGGCCCCCGAGTACCCGTCGAACGGCCCCGGCTGACGGCTCGCGGTCGACGAAGGGCTTTGACTTTGGCCGTCGGGCCGGTATTATTTGATGCCGAACGCTCGAACAATTACGACTTTCGATCACGGAGACGACCAATGAGCCGCCAAATATCGCCATTTACGCCTGTTTTCAGCCTCGTTCCTGCTCTGATTTTCCTGTTGCCGGGCCCGGGTGTCGAAGCGGCCGGATTAACCGCCACGCAGGCGACGTTCGGCCGGATGCCCGACGGCCGCGAGGTCGGCCTCTATACGCTGACCAACGCCAGCGGCATGGTCGTCAAGCTGACCAACTACGGCGCGATCATCGTGGCCGTCGAAGTGCCGGACCGCGACGGCCGGATCGACGATGTCGTACTGGGGTACGAGACCTTCGAGCCCTACATCAAGCGGGGCGGCTTTTCCGCCGCCGTCATCGGCCGATACGCCAATCGCATCGGCGGGGCCGGTTTCACGCTCGACGGCACGACGTATGAACTGGCCAAGAACAACGGGCCGAACCATATCCACGGCGGCCGGAAGAACTTCAGCAAGGTCCTCTGGGACGCCGAGATCGTGCGAAACGACGCCGGCGTCGGCGTCCGCATGGAGTACCTCAGCCCGGACGGCGAAGAGGGCTATCCGGGCAATCTCAAGTGCTCCGTGACGTACACGCTGACCAACGCCAACGTGCTGGGCCTTCGGTACGAGGCGGTGACGGACAAGCCGACGGTCGTGAACCTGACCAACCACGCCTACTGGAACCTCGAAGGCCAGGGCAGCGGCGACGTATACGACCACCGGCTCATGCTCAACGCCAATCACTACACCGTATTCGGCGATGGGCTGATCCCGACCGGCGAGATCGCCCGCGTCGAGGGCACGCCGCTGGACTTCACCGAGCCGACGCCGATCGGCGCCCGCATCGACGAAGTCGGCCGGGGCTACGACCACAACTTCGCGCTTAACGGCCCGGCCGGCGTAATGCGGCTGTGCGCGACCGTGTACGAGCCCGATTCGGGCCGTCTGATGGAAGTCATGACGACCGAGCCGGGCGTGCAGCTCTATACGGGCAACCACCTGAGCGACTCGATGGTCGGCAAGGGCGGCGCGACTTACGGCCGGCACCATGCCTTCTGTCTCGAAACGCAGCACTTTCCGGATTCGCCGAACAAACCGCAGTTTCCGTCGACGGTTCTGCGTCCCGGGCAGCGGTTCGAATCGGCCACGGTCTTTGCCTTCTCGACCCGGTAGGGCGGCCGCGGACGCTATTTGCGTTTGACAACGACTTTGAATATGTCGAATCGGCCCAGCGTGGTGGCGAGATTGAAGAAGTCGGCCGGTTCGCCGTTTCCGATAGCCAGGGCGATGTGCCCGGCGTCGTAACCGCCGCGGCCGCTGCTCTTGAAAGCCGAGTCCAGGCCAACCCACTTGCCGCCGACGTACGCCCGCGTCCAGGCGTGTCCGCCGAAGCCTTCGATGCCGCCGAAATCCTCGACGTACGCCACACCGACGACCACCTCGGCGGGAATGCCGACCGCTCTGCACAGTGCGGCGGTCAGCACCGCGAACTCGCTGCAGTCGCCCTGTCGGCTGCCCGCGACCTCGGAGGCCGACGCATAGCCGACCGACAGTCCGGCCTCGGTCATGTAGTTCGCGACGAACGATTCGATGCGCTTTACCGCCTCGGCCGCGTCTTCGGCGTCGCCAACGGCTTCTTTCGCCAGCCTGATGATGACCGGGTCTTTGGTCTGCAGGAAGGACGTGGATTCGAGGGCTTCGAGCAGGGCCGGGTCGTCGCCGGTGTACGGGAAATTGGTGCCGCTCGGCGCGGCAACCGGCTTGACCACCAGGAAGACGTCGCCGTCGGGCAGGGCTTTGGCCGTCTGGTTGTCGGTCGAGGGGAAGTTGTCCGGCTCGATCGGCTCGGGTCCGGAGGCCTTGAGGTGATAGCCGATGGACAGGGCGGAGCCGGGATTGGCGATTTCGACGGGGCTTTCGAGGAACATCTTGTTGATCAGTTCGAGCACGTCGTTGTCCGACAGTGCAAATTCCCTCGGACAGGCCACGATCTCGATGGTCATCCCCGCCAGCGGTACGGTATCCTTCTGGACCACCAGATCATCGTCGAGATAGCTGGTGCTGGTAATCTTGCCCGCACCGGGCATCGTGTAGGTCTTGGTCATCTCGCGGAGGTACACGACCCGCCCGAGCAGGTCCACCTTCTTCTTGCCGCCGAAGCGGATGGTTGCGTCCATGGCCGTCAGCGAGGCCGGGCTGAAGATCCGCAGCTCGTATTCGAGTCCCTCCTCGGCGCCCTTGTCTTCTTGCAGCAGGCGCAATCCCTCGGCCATCAGGGCGCCTTCGGGCCAGGGCATCGTCGATTTCTGCTCGGGCCCGATAGACTTTTTGGTAACAAAGACCGTGCCGTTGGGGTCCACGCGTCCGCTGGTCCGCGTTACCATTGCCGAGAGTTCCTGAATCGCCTCGAAGGCCAGCGGTTCGCCCTCGACGGTCTCGATGTGCGTTTCGGACATCTTGATCGTGATCGGAATGCCCATTCGCGTGATGGAAATGGACACGCTGTCGTTCGTTGTGACCGTCTCGCCCGATACCGAGCGGGTCTGGACGGCATGGCCCACCTTCTTGCCCTCCATCATCACGGCAAAATAATCCGCCTCGTCCGCTTTGCGTTCGGCCCGGGGGCTTGGGCTGTCATGGACGTACTCCGGCGGCGGGGCGGGCTGTTGGTTCGCCCGATTGGTCTGCACCCGCTCGGGGGTGCCTGCCGACGGCGTCGTCATGGACGCCTGCGCGGGCTCGCTTTGCTGAACCGCCGTGCGGCCGTCCGTTGACCGGGGCTGATCGGAGTCTGCGACCTGGGGCTGGTCCTTCTTACAGCCGAACAGAATCAGCAGAATTGACAGGCAGATAAGCAGGCCGAGTCTCGTTTTCATGATTGCACTCCCTTTTTCGATAGCTCATTTGGAGGACCGCCGGCCTTCGGCAATCGGCAAAAGGCTCCGGCCGATCCGATTCGCAACTGATTATACGCTCAGGCCGCTTGTATCTCACGAGAATAATGGTTTTGCCCCGTCGAGCATGTTTGTCCAGCCGAAGCGGAGCTCCCTCGACTCGTTCCACTCGCTCGGGACGACACCCGAGTCCATGTTGAAGGGTGTCGATGGGTTTTGCGCCGCCGGCGGATCTTCGATGTTTTTTCGGATAAGGCACCAAGGGGGCGAGGCACCAAGGCATCAAGGGGGCACATCTGCTAACGCGGGGTAGCAGTTTCAAATCCGATATGCGGGCAGCAACGCTCAAGTTACCTAAATTACTATTGGCTTTGTTTTTCATATTTGGGTTCCTGATTGTTGCGTATGGGGATGCAGGTAAAAGTGTTTAGCTGTGGCGTCATTGTCCATGTTGCCATTGGGTTTGTTTTTCATATTTGTCCAGTCGGAAGGGAGATCCCTCGACTCGTTCCGCTCGCTCGGGACGACACCCGAGTCCATATTGAAGGGTGTCGATGGGCTTTGCGCCACCGGCGGATCTTCGATGTTTTTTCGGATAAGGCACCAAGGGATCGAGGCACCAAGGCATCGAGGGAAGACAGGCGCCCGGGGATGTTGCGGATGAAAGATGGGTAATCATGCATGGACACGGCAATTTGCCTATTTTGAGATTGGGTTTGTTTTTCATATTTGTCCAGTCGAAGCGGAGATCCCTCGACTCGTTCCGCTCGCTCGGGACGACACCCGAGTCCATGTTGAAGGGTGTCGATGGGTTTTGCGCCACCGGTGGATCTTCGACGTTTTTCATATTCATGTTCCACTGATGTCGTACCGGCAGTTGCGCAGGGGAGTTTGAATCCCGGCAGGGTGCGTACCGCGTCTTTCTCCATCGGACATTCGACGACTCGGTTTCATTGTTCTGCCATACGCAACAACAGGCTTCATTATGTTAGGTATATATTATACAATTATCGAATGAGAAAGTCAAGACAAAAGACAGATTCACTTGAAGAATCAGGAGCGAGGATGGTGGTTGAGTGGTCTTTCTTCTTTGAGTACATAGCTCCCAAATACGGCAGCGATTTCAACTATCCAGTGGGCAATATCCGGGACGTACCTTGCAATGTCATAGGGGGCGTGCACTGGAATTATGGGTTCGGTGCGCCAAGAAACCGGCGTACCACAGAGAACGAATTTGCGCGAACACGCGAGCGCCGATAATGGGGCCATGTTTGCGGCTCTGGCGGAACGCCGGCGGGTTGCGAGATTTCCCTTAATTGTGTAGTATAATGGAGATATGAAGAGAGCCGGGCAAACGATTCAGGGGGGCGCGTTGGATGCGGGGGGCGATGGGAGACAACGAAGTAATGAGATGAAAGGAGATGCTCTGATGGATAGCGCGAATGCAAGACAGAGGGTGGAAGGAAGGCGGCGATGGTCTGCGGGTTTGGTTGCCGTGGTGCTGGTGCTGCTCTGGAGTCCGGCGGCGTTTTGTCAGCGGGGAGCAGGCGAGAATGCGGGCGTTGGGCAGATGGCGGTCAAGCCCGGGATCGTGCGGATTTCGGGGGCCCTGAAGGCTGTCCACACGCATCCGTGCGAGCAGACGACGGGCAAGGCGGATGTGGGGACGCACCTGATAGTCAAGGCAAAGGACGGGCGAGAGCTGAACATCCATCTCGGGCCCGCGGCAGCGGTCGGGGGGATTGTCCGGCGGCTCGAAGTCGGGCGGAAGCTGGAGCTGTCCGGCTTTCATACGGAAAAGATGAGCGAGAACCACTACGCCGCGACGTCTATCGTTCTGGACGGCAAACGCATTCGGCTGCGAGACGCCGCTCTTCGGCCGTACTGGGCAAGCAGCTATTCGTTGCGACGCGGCCGGCAGGGATACGGCTTCGGATACGGGCGCGGGATTGCGGGATGCCGGGCGCTCAGCGGCATCGGTCCTTGCGGGTGTGGTTGGATGCGGGGTCGGCGCGGCTGTCGCGGCGGGTTTGCGGGTCCAATGCGCTGCCGCGGTCGGTGCTTCGGCCGAGGCCGTCGGTAGGGGAGGGAAAAGTCGCCACTGCTGCGGCTTCCATTATGCGCATCTGCCGTTACAATGCGTGCGTACTCGTCGTGCGGGTGTTCGCCGACGGGCGGAACGCGCATTTTTGGAGCGTAAGGGTTCACGGATGACTTTCGAGCAGCTTGTTGATACGGTGGCATCGGCGGTCGAGCGTGTCGGCGTGCACGTTGATTCGCGGCTGGTCGAGCGGGGCGATGTTTTCGTGGCGGTTCCGGGGACGGTGCACGACGGGCACAGCTTTCTGGACAGGGCGGTGGCCGGGGGAGCGGCGTATGTGGTGTGTCAGGCGGATCATCCGGCGTATCGCAGCGATTCGGCGCAGGTGGTTAGCGTGCCGGATTCGGCCGAGGCGGCGGCGATTCTCGCGCAGGCGGCGCGGGGCTATCCGGCGCGGAAGATGACCAGTCTGGCGGTGACGGGGACCAACGGCAAGACGACGGTGGCGTTTCTGACGCGGTGTTGTCTGGAGTCGGCGGGGCGTCGGTGCGGGCTGATCGGGACGATTCTGTACGATGTGTGCTCGGGCCAGAGCATCGAGGCGAGTTTGACGACGCCGGACAGCACGCTGATTGCGAGTCTGTGCGAGCAGATGGCGGATAACGGGGCGACGCATATGGTGACCGAGGCAAGCAGCCACGCGCTGAGCCAGAACCGGCTGGCGGGGATCGATTTTGCGGCGGCGGCGTTTACGAATCTTTCGGGCGATCATCTGGATTATCACGGCACGCCGCAGGAGTATCTGCAGGCCAAGGCCCGGCTCTTCGAGCGGCTGGGCGAGGGGGCGACGGCGGTGCTGAACAAACAGTCGGCCGAGGCGCACATGATCGCCGAGCGGATTGCCGCGCCGGTGGTGTGGTACGCGGTGGACGAGGAGGCGGACGTGGCGGCGAAGGTGCAGTCGATGGAGGCGGGGGGGACGCGGTTCATGCTCGAAGCGCGGGGCGAGCAGTGCGCGGTGCGGCTGCCGCTGGTGGGGGCGTACAACGTGAGCAACGCGCTGGCGGCGGCGGGATTGGCTCTGGCGGCGGGCATGGAGGTGCGCGAGATTGCGGACGGGCTGTCGGCGGCGCCGACGGTGGCGGGGCGGCTGGAGAAGGTGCGCTGGGACGGGGATTTTACCGTGCTGGTGGATTACGCGCATACCGATGATGCGCTGAAGAACGTGCTCGAGGCGCTCAAGCCGCTGTGCAGGGGCAGGCTGATCGTGGTGTTCGGGTGCGGCGGGGATCGGGACCGGAGCAAGCGGCCGCGGATGGCCCGGGCGGCCGAGCAGTCGGGCGATCTGCTGTTTGTCACAAGTGACAATCCACGGACCGAGGATCCGGGGCGGATTATCGAGGAGATCGTGGCGGGATTCGCCGAACCGGGGGCCGGGTCGATCACGGTCGAGCCCGACCGGGAGAAGGCGATTGCGATGGCGGTGCGCACGGCGCGGAAGGACGATATTATTCTGATCGCCGGCAAGGGACACGAGACGTATCAGATCGTCGGCACGCAGAAGAGCCATTTCAGCGACGCCGAGGTTGCAGGCCGGTATTTGAAGGAGCGGTGATGCGGGCGATGGGGCTGCAGGAAGTTGTGAGTGTGTTGAACGCGGCGATTGCGCCGGGCGGGGCGGACGTGCGGGGCGAGATCGCGGGCGTCGGCATCGATTCGCGGACGGTCGGGCGGGGCGACTGCTTCTTTGCGATTGCGGGGGATCGCTTCGACGGGCACGATTTCGTTGCGGACGTATTCGAACGCGGAGTGGCGTGCGCGGTAGTGGGCAGGGACGTGGACGTGGAAGTTCCCGGCGGCAAGGTTTTGCTCAAGGTGGCGGATACGGTCGGAGCGCTGGGGGATCTGGCACGGCATTATCGAAAGTCCGGCGGCTTCAAAGTCGTTGCGATTACCGGCTCGGCGGGCAAGACGACCACCAGGCAGATTGCCGCGCACGTGCTGGGGCGGCACTTCCACGTGCATCAATCGCCGCGGAGCTTCAACAATGCCATCGGCGTTCCGTTGACGCTGCTCGGCGCCGAGGCGGAGCACGAGATTGTCGTGGCCGAGCTGGGCACGAATCATCCGGGGGAGATTGCGGAGTTAACGCGGATCGCGCTGCCCGACGTCGCGGTGGTGACGAACGTGCATCCGGCGCACCTCGAAGGCTTCGGCAGTCTCGACGCGATCGCGAAGGAGAAGACGTCCATTGCCGAGGGGCTCAGGAGCGGGGGGACGTTCATCGTCAACGGCGATATCGCACGACTGCTGAAAGCAGCCCGGGGGAAATTCGAAAGACTGCGAACGTTCGGCTGCAAGGCGGACTGCGACTATCGCGCCGGGCGGGTGCGATGTGAAGGCGAGACGAGCCGGTTCGAAATAAACGGGCGGGAGATTACGTTGGGACTGGCCGGCCGGGGCAACGTCGAGAATGCACTGGCGGCGTGGGCGATTTGCGCCGAGTGCGGGCTCAATGTGGAGCAGTTCGCCGGGGCGCTGGAGAGTATGCCAGCGGTGGCGATGCGGGCCGAGATGCTGCAACTGGGGCCGATCCGCGTGCTCAATGACTGCTACAACGCCAATCCCGCTTCGATGCGGAACGCTCTGGAGATTTTAGGGGGCCTGGCGCCTGCAGGCGGCGGCGGGCGGGTGTTTATTTGCGGGGACATGGCGGAGTTGGGCGGGCAGGCCGAGCAGTTGCACCGCGAGCTGGCGGCGGATATTGTGAATGCGGAGGTCGAGGTGCTTGCCGCGGTCGGTCCGTTATCGGCGGTTGCGGCCGAGCGGGCCGAAGCGCTGGCCGAATCCTCGGGTCGCGGCCCGATGCATGTCCGATACTTCGAAAGCGCCGCGGCGGCATGCAATAATGTGCACGATTTGGTCGGAAATGGCGATATAATACTGGTAAAGGGTTCGCGCTCGGCGGGCCTCGAGGTGCTTGTCGAGAAGCTGAAGGACAGATTTCCGCAGACCGTCGCAGAATCGCAGGCCTGATGGGCCGTGGCGGACTGCGCTGCACGTTAGAGAGACACGGATGGTATATCATTTGTTGCGGTATTTTCGGGACCCCGAGACGGGACGCTCGCTGTTCGGGCTTTACGCCTATCAGAACGTCGCGTTCCGGTCGGTGACGAGCGTTCTGACCGCGTTTGTGATCGCCATGATCGTCGGGCCGCGGATTATCCGGTGGCTGATGCGCAAGAAGATCGGCGACCGTCCGGAGTTTCATCACGCCACGCTCAACGAACTGACCCGCGAAAAGGCCAATACGCCGACCATGGGCGGGCTGATTATCATCTTCAGTTGTCTGGCGGGGACGCTGTTGTGGGCCGATATGGGCAACCCGTTCGTGCAGAAGGCGATCGTGCTGATTGTGTGGTTCGGTTGTCTCGGCGGGATGGACGACTGGCTCAAGCTCACCGCAGGGGCACGGCAGCGCAGCCGGAACGGCCTGCTGGCCTGGGAGAAGCTGATCTTTCAGATCGGCGGGGCGGTGCTCATTTCGCTCTTTCTGTACGGGGATTTTCGCAACCTGCCGGATGCGCAACTGCTCTGGCTGTGGATACCGTTCTACAAGGATCCGATTCCGCTGGCGATGGGGACGTGGATGTTCGTGCTGATCGCGATATTCTATCTGTCGGCGACGAGCAACGCCGTGAATCTGGCGGACGGGATGGACGGGCTGGCGGCCGGCTGCGTGGCGATTGTCGCCGGCGTGCTGGCGCTGCTGTGCTATGTGGCCTCGGAACAGATGGCGGGCGAGCAGGACACGACGTGGGCCAATTATCTATTGCTGCCGCACATTCCCAAAGCGGGCGAGTTGAGCATCTTCTTCTCTTCGATTCTCGGGGCGGTGCTCGGGTTTTTATGGTTCAACTGCCACCCGGCGCAGACCTTTATGGGCGACATCGGCTCGCTGCCGCTCGGCGCCGCGATGGGATACGGCGCGCTGGTCACTCGAAACGAGATCCTGTTGCTGATTATCGGCGGTGTGTTCGTGATGGAGTTGCTCAGCGTCGTCCTGCAGGTGGGCTACTTCAAGTACACCCGCGGCAAGCGGCTCTTTCGCTGCGCGCCGATTCACCACCACTTTCATCTTATCGGATGGAGCGAGCCACAGGTGGTCGTTCGCTTCTGGCTGTTGGCCGTAGCATTTGCGGCTCTGGCGCTGGTCACGCTCAAGCTCCGATAAAACGCGGTTGCGGTTGTTCTCAGCCGCCGGCCGCCCTATTCCCCAGCCGAGACGGGCCTGGCCGCTCAAGTGACGCGCTTTGGTGGTCGATCTATTCACAGCGAGACCACGCTGATGGACGGAGCGCGGTCTTATGCAAAAGCGTTCGTGGATGACGTGTTGACAGGCTGATGAGAATATTGGTGCATGCTGCTTCGCATTGTTGGGTGCGTTGTTATGCAGGCATGGATTACTGGGGTCTCTTTGATTATGCTGGCAGGGGGCCGCATTCGAAAGAGGTAGAAGATGCTCAGAGCGAAAGATGTCATGAGCGCCGAGGTGGTGAGCGTGACGAAGTACACGCCGATTCTGGAAGCCGCCCGGTTGATGGTGGACAACAGCATTTCCGGCCTGCCGGTGGTGGACGACGACGGTTCTCTGGCGGGCGTGCTGTCGGAGAAGGACGCGGTCGTGCTGTTCTACGAGCAGAAGGAGGCCGCCGAAAAGAACGTCGCGGATTATATGACGTATCCGGCCGTGTGCTTCGACGAAAACGCGCCGCTGCTGGATGTCTGCGATTTTCTGGCCAGGAACATCTTCAGACGGGTTCCGATAACCGCCGACGGCAAACTTACCGGCATTATCAGCATCAAGGACATTCTCGAAACGGTCCTTCGCGAGCAGGAGAAATCGCTCGTGCAGTCGCGTTGAGCAGGGGCCGCCTACAACGACCAGCCTGCGGCATTGTTGCGAGATGCTAACGAGACAACTCCCTGTCGCCTCGTGTTGTCGGGACCGGTGTGATTCGCGCGCACTGCCCGAAGCCAACCAAGCGGAGATTTCTCCCTTCCGTATGCAGGCCGCTGTCGTACACGCGACGGCCTTCGATCCATATGCCTACCCCTTCACGTAGTACGTTGGGGGTGCTTCCGCCGGTGTATCCGAATATGGTCTCCGATCGCTCCCCCGTGCGTAATGCCCGGACTGCCGACGAACAAAATGTTGCCGATGCAGAAAATGGTGATATTTCCGTATTTCTGCGAACAAAAGGGGCTATTCTGGTACTATATTGCCAATATGACAACAATAAGTGGCGTTTCGCAACGCAGTGCGTACAACAATCCGGTTGAAAGGATATCACGATGGACAATACTACCTCAACTGCGGTCATTGCGGCGGCTCTCTGTCTGCTGCTTTTTGGAGGCTCGGCCATCGGCATCGCCTCTGAATCGACGAGTAAGCCATTGACGGATTTCTCTGACGCATCGGCCGGGCGGCGGTGGATTTCGGTCAACGATGACGTAATGGGAGGCGTTTCCGAGGGGGCGTTCCGAATAACCGACGCAGATACGCTGGTCTTCTCCGGCAATCTCTCACTGGAGAATCGCGGCGGCTTCGCCTCCATTCGCACCCGGCCGGCGGCTCTGAATCTCGATGGCTACGACAGAATCGCCCTGCGCCTCAAAGGTGACGGCAGAACGTACTATGTGAACATGATGACTTCTTCCCGCAACGCTTCATCCTATCGCGCCCCGATAGAGACCGAGGAAGGCGTCTGGAAAGAGGTTCGCGTGGGCCTGGAGGACTTTGTGTATACATCCTACGGCAGGATCATCGCCGGGGCGGCTCCTCTCAAAGCCGGTGATGTCCGGAGTATTGGCATCACACTGGCGGACAAGAAGGCCGGGCCTTTCCGTCTGGAGGTCGATTGGATCAGGGCCGAGAAGGGAGCGGGCGACCAAGAAGCCGCAACTGCGTCAGGAAAGGATATCGTCGATACGGCCATAGCCGCCGGTAACTTCAATACCCTCGTCGCGGCCGTCAAGGCGGCGGGGTTGGTCGAGGCACTGAAGAGCGAGGGGCCGCTGACAGTCTTCGCTCCGAATGATGAAGCATTCGCCAAGCTGCCGGCAGGCACCGTCGAAGAACTTCTCAAGCCGGAGAATCGCGACAGACTTGTTGCCGTACTCTCCTATCATGTTGTCTCCGGGGAGATTCTCCTGGCTGCTCGCTCGCCTCAAACGCTTGAGGGCCGGTCACTCGCGATCAGGACGTCCGGCCCCTTCGAGGTCAATGGCGCCAATGTGATCGCATCCGACATCGCCGCATCCAACGGCGTAATTCACGCAATCGACACGGTCCTGCTGCCTCCCGAGGAGAAACGTACACCAAAGGAGGCTGCCAGAGAGATTATCGAACTGGCGATCGAGCGGGGCGTTCCTCTGTTCAATGCGGGCCAGCCTTCCGCCTGTGCGGCGATCTACGAGGTGGCGGTCGATTCATTGCTGAAATCGCATTCAGATGCGCTTGCCGGTCAGGACCGCTCGATCCTGCGTGATGCGCTTCGCAAAGTCCGCAGCGACGATCAGAATTCCACCGAGCAGGCCTGGACGCTGAGACGGGCTCTTGACGCTGTGTACAGGTCCCTTGGGAGCGACTGACAAGCGAAATGACCGCAATCGAGCGGCCGGCTGCGCAGAACAACATATCGACCGTAGGAGCATTGCCATGAGGAAGAAACTGGTTCTGTTGGGCCTGCTGCTGATCATGCCTTTGCTTGCATATTCGTGTGCACTGATGGGAATAGAAAAACCCACGTACCAGGTAGTTGCGAAAGAAGGCAAGTTTGAGGTACGGCAGTATGAACCTCAGATCATAGCCGAGACTATCGTCGAATCCGATTTTGACGAGGCGGGCAACATCGCCTTCAGACGCCTGTTCGACTACATATCCGGCCGGAACCGCGGGGCCGAGTCGATCAAGATGACCGCCCCCGTCAACCAGAAGGCGGATTCGCAGAAGATCGCCATGACCGCTCCTGTGAACCAGCGGCAGGCCGGAGGCAAATACGCCGTGAGTTTCATCATGCCCTCCAAATATACGCTGGAGACCCTGCCGGAACCGGTCGAAGACAATGTCACGATCCGCCAAATCCCCGCCCGCAAAATGGCCGCCATCCGATACTCCGGCTCCTGGGGCCGGAAGAAATACGAGGCAAAGAAAACCCTTCTCGAAGACTTCATAGAACGCAAAGGGCTGACGATCACCGGCGCCGACGTTTTTGCGAGATATGACCCGCCGTTCCAACTCTGGTTCTTCAGACGCAACGAGGTGCTGTTCCCCGTCGAATAGCCCCTCGCCGTCATCCCGAGAATAGGTCCTATCCGTCCAATCCTCATCCACTCTCGGCTTTCAACTCTCGATTCCCTTGCCCCCGCTCCGCCTTCATCCCGACGGACTATAGTCCCGATGCACATCGGGGCTGAAATACGTCACTGGACAGCAGGTATCTGGGACTGAGAGGAGGACACAGGCGCAGAATGCAGAAGGGACGGTCCGGGACCTTCAATTCTCCTGAGCTGACTTAATGAGGATGCCTACAGATATTGCGTTGCATCCTCCAACAGCTCTCTCTCAAAGGCGTCGAGTTGCAAGGTGTCTAGGTCATGACGCCTCAAATTCTGCACTGCGACATCGAGGTCACTTGTTGTACCCAGTATCGGCTGAATCCGTTCCGCAACCTGCACAGGGATTCCGTATTCATCAAGGGCTGCTATTACTGGACTACGAAAATGGCATTCGACTTGCGAGGCAAAATACGCATAATCCCCTGTCTTTAATCCTAGGGACCCAAGAACACATTGCTGGATACGCGACAGAGCCATCAAATATCTGGGGAATTCAAACCCTGCCCACACGCGGTCGAACTGCAACACTCTCTCCACAGCGTCATCTGGGCTTTTCGCGGAATATTGGCCTGGGCGCAATTCCTGTCTGATGCGTGAAGCGCAGGAGGGTGATCGACGCAGTTGCCAGATTTTGAACGCCAGTTGTTTGTAGGAGAAGACACCCCCTTTTGGTCTACCGCTACTTCTCAAATGCTCCCAGATGAGCTGGCATGCATATCGCAATTGATCGGGCGAGGGCGTCTGATTCCACGAAAGCAGCTTTGATGCTCGCCCAGCTTCTTCTTGAAGCCTCTTCGCTAATCCAATCTGCGCAACGGGATCAATTGTCGCATTTGCTCGGATGATATCAATAGGCAGCATATCCTGGTCAGTCCATTTTTGTGTCCTCTCCCGAGCCTCCTTGCGAAGATCAGTTTCGTCAATCTGCACGATTAGACTATCCGGAGCCCGGTCATCTTGGCTGAACAAAGGAAAATCGACAAAGGGAAGCTGTTCCTGCGGAGGCGCAGCAAATAGATAGACGTGTCCAATGAAATGCTCGAACATTCTCCCTGATCTTCCCTTTATGTTGTTGAATGTGAAGAAGTCGATCTTCTGTTTTGCAATTTTGTTGTCAAAGACGATTACATTCTTGGCTTTCGTGTTTACACCTTCGATTAGCGTCGAGGTGCATACCAAGAAACGGAGCTTCAGATCATTAAATGCTCTTACCGTATACTGTGCAATCGACCGCGGAAGACGACCATGATGTATTCCAATCCCGCTTACCATTGCCCGCCCCCAAATCCACTCTGGATGGTATGCTTGCGCAGACCACTTCGCGGCATTCGCCAGTTCGGAGGCATCCGCTCCGAGACCGTTATCCACCAAGAGCTTGGCGACTTCATTAACGCGCGCCGGAGATCGACAGAATATCAGTGTCGGATCCTCCAGAGTACGGCACAATCCGACCAGCCGATCCAAATCGCTGCCCTTGCCCCCCACATGCCGGTGTTCCGCAACAACAGTCGTGAATCGAGTCGGATAGAAATAGCACCGGTATTTTTCCTGGATACCCTCCGGCACCTTCTCGACGTTAGGGCCCAGCATGTAGAATTGTCCGCCCATTCTCAGCATGCGTTGGAATGCAACATTCAATGCGACAGTTCGCGTATCGTCTTCATCTAATGCGTCAATCTTGTAGAATTCATCAATGACGAAGAAGTCAATCTTCGGAAAACTCTCATACGCAACAGCTCGCTCGGCGGTTAGGATAAAAATATTCCTCTCGGCTGGATCCTGTGAGAGATGAGTTATGATCTTGTAGTCGTTTGAAAACTGTGACAAACGTCGCCTCGTCTCATCTATCAAAGCAAGCGTCGGCACAATAACTGCCACATTTGCGAACTTTCCTGTCGCAATCATCGCGTCGATTATCCGACTCTTGCCAAAGCTTGTCGGAGCACTGAGGATCACACTGTCACCAGCGAGGAGCCGATGGTAGACTTCCGCCTGTTCTCGGTGAAACACAAAACCTTCATTCATATTCAGGGGACGATGGTATTCATACGCCATCTGATCGCGCAGATCAAGTTCATCGAAGTCGTTGTATGGGAACAAGCCAGCAGCCCTTGTGAGTGCTTCGACTATAGGTTTCGTTGTGACGAATTTCTCGCGATGCTCTAAGACGCGTAGAATGAGTTCGCGAGCAATGCCCGCTCTCTCCGGGTCGTTGACCAAGAGGCCGATGTTCTTGACAAGCTCGAACTCACGTTCAGCAATCAACTCAGGATTACTGAGTGCGCTGCGGAGTTCATCGATATTCATATAGTCTGCCATGATTTTAGCTTCTTATCGAGAACGGCAACCAACTCTTTCTTTGACTTCAGAGGCAGTAAAAAAAGATGAATCCGTATGTCTGTGGGGAGTCCTTTCTTGGAGAATGTTTCCCAATACTTCATTATTTCATCCCTGAATGCAGCCTCGTATTCCGCATCGGATGCCTTGTGAGCTGCGATGGCCGAGCTGTCATATGTGAGCAATGCCGGGATGCACGCTCTCTGGAATACCTCATCAAGTGACGTGTTTGGATTCAGCAGTTTCTTGAGCGCCTCCGCGTGTTGCCAAGAGGTATCTATTTTATTTGCTATCAGCATGAACTCCGATCGCAAGTAATCAGTTTGCGTGTGATCGCTGATTTCCCCAATGACGTCCCTGATGGCGCGACTGACATCACTATAGAATTTAGCCTCACCAATCCACAACTCGAGGTCATCAGATGTCCCAACTACATGAACCGCATCGAATCCCTTCACTGTTGAATTCCTAGCTGTCTTGTAGAATATCTTGGAAATTGCGGGGATAGAGTCAAAGGCTTCGCGAATGGCAATGTGTAGGAATAACTCTCCAAACTCCCCTCGCGCCTGAAATTTCTCAGACTCATAGACGGCCTTCGCAGCTCTTCTCATGAAACCCGCCGCATTCGCATGGTTCATTCTCTCGCATTCACTAAGAGAAAGGGCAAACTCCGGCAGCCAATCCATAGCATGCTCAGCCAACTGCTCTGCACGCCATGACTCACGTTCGTAACCAACGGAAAGGCCTGTGCAACCAGGTGACAAATCTACCTCGTGAACACAAAACTCGAGAAAGCGATCTGGTTTCTCCATTCAGAAGACCCTGATTCAATACCGCATTTCAAGGGTGCGATAGCTAACTTGGATGAGGTCACACTATGAGGTTCGCACCGTACATTGTCTCTACAGCATCTCTTATCGGCAAAAAAAGCAGTGAGACATAACATTGTCTACTCCACGAAACTTGAGCGAATTGAAGGTTCCCGGCAATTCTGAGGGTGGATAGGCGAATTTCACCGGTATTTTCATCTTCTCTGCATCCTCTCAGGCCTTACTAAAGCGCAAAAAAAGTGCGTCGAGCCGGGGCCCAACGCACTGTAATTCACTTAAAACGTCCTGGATTCCCGTCCGTTCGACTTCGCTCAGGACAGGCTTTTCGTCCCGGATCGGGGTCCGGGATAAACTCCGAATGGCAGAGGACGCCATACAGTCTCTTACTTATTGACGACCGCCGCCTGGACGGCTGCGAGTCTTGCGATAGGCACTCGGAAGGGGCTGCATTTCTCGACCCATTGCAATCGTCGTCGCGGTTGTCTATTATTGTCCGCGTGGCGCGATCGAGCGCCGAGTGTGAACCCGGACAGTGCAACCCCCAATCAGGGAGGCAGGACATGAACAGACGCCGTTTTCTCCAGACCCTGCTCGCCGGGGCGGCGGCAGGGCTGACGCATAACAACATCTGTGCGGTGGGTGCGGGCGGGGCGGCCCGTTCGCAGGAGAGCCCGCCGAACATCGTCGTCATCTTCGCCGATGACCAGGGCTATCAGGACCTGGGCTGTTTCGGTTCGCCGCTGGTGGAAACGCCCAACATCGACTCGCTGGCTCGGCAGGGCATGCGCTTTACGAATTTCTACTCGGCGTATTGTGTCTGCTCGGCTTCGCGCGCATCGCTGATGACCGGCTGCTATCAGCCCCGGCTGAGCATGCCGGGCGTACTCGGTCCGAATTCGCGGGTCGGCCTGCATCCCGACGAAGTGACTATCGCCGATATGCTCAAGACCAGGGATTATGCGACGATGTGCATTGGCAAGTGGCATTTGGGCGATCATCCCGAGACGCTTCCGACCGCACAGGGATTCGACCACTACTTCGGTTTGCCGTACAGCAACGACATGGCCCGCAGGAAAGGCTGGGGCAACAACGCTGAGGCCCTCGACAAGATATGGAGGCTCAAGAAATGGGACATCTACAACAACTCGCTGTACAGGGATACTGAGGTTGTTGAGTCGCCTCTGAACCAGGTGACGATGACGGACCGCTACACCGAGGAGGCCGTCAAGTTCATTCGCAAGAACAAAGACAATCCGTTCTTTCTCTACTTCCCGCACACCATGGTGCACGTCCCGCTGTTCGTCTCGGACGACCGCTACGAGCCGGATCCGCACAAGGCGTACAAACTCGCGGTCGAACACGTGGACTGGTCGGTCGGGCAAATCCTCAAGACGCTCGAAGAACTGGGCATCAGCGACAATACGCTGGTGGTCTACAGCTCGGACAACGGGCCCTGGCTGAGCAAGAAACACCACGGCGGAAGTGCGTTGCCGCTGCGGGCGGGCAAGGGCACGACGTACGAAGGAGGCATGCGCGTGCCCGGCATTATGCGCTGGCCCGCACGCATACCGGCCGGAACGGTCTGCCACGAGGTTGCAGGCACCATCGACATGCTGCCCACGATTGCATCACTGGCAGGGGCCGATCTGCCTGATCATCCGATTGACGGTCTGGATGTCTCGGCGTTGTTGACAAACCCGAAGGCTGCGTCGCCGCACCGGGAGAAGGGATTCTTCTACTACAAGAACAGCAAGGTGGAGGCCGTTCGCAAGGGCAAGTGGAAGCTGCGGGTGGCGGGCAAAGAGCCGGAACTCTACGATCTCGACGCCGACATCGGCGAGTCGAAAAACCTCGCACAATCAAGGCCGGAGATCGTCAGGGAATTGAAGGAACTGATTGCCAAATACGACGCGGATCTGAAGGCCAACAGTCGTCCGATCTGGCGCGCGGACAGAAGCTAAGGGCACCAGACGGCCGGATCGGCGTGCAGTTCGTCCGCAGGATGCATGAGATCGGCAGACGACCGCAGGCATCGGTTCGGATCCGATGCTCAGGCGTCCCAGTCTCGCTCCTCTTCGCGGACGTGCACGTTCTCGCGATAGGCGATGGTTTCATCCTGGTTCATCTCTTCGAGTTGCCGTGCGGCGATAAACATCCTGACGGCCGCGGCGATGCAGCCGATTCCCGCCACGCAGAAGACGATCGCGATGAAATAGGCAAACCATTTCGGCAGCAGGTAGATGAGGAAGGCGAAACCGACCAGGAGCATGCCGACGATGAAGACGCCGGCTGCAAGCGTTCTGGACGCCTGCGAAATTGCGTTGGAATAGAAGCGAAATACCATCGGTTGCTCCTTTCTCCGCTCGCGGCGTTGTCAGGCGGTCGGTTGCGAGAGGAAAAAAAGAGTGGGCCCCGTTTCGGAGCCCACTTCACAATCCGCTGCTTTAGTACATTCCGCCGCCCGGAGGTGCCGCGGGGGCTTCCTTCTTCTCCGGAATCTCACTGACCACCGCGTCGGTTGTCAGCAGCAGAGACGCAATCGATGCGCCGTTCTGCAGGGCGGTTCGTTCGACTTTCGTCGGCACAATGACGCCGAAGTCCACCATGTTGCCGTATTTCTTGGCCAGGGCGTCATAGCCGAAGTTCTTGTCCTTGCTTTCCATGACTTTCTGGGCGACGATCGAGCCGTCGAGCCCGGCGTTCACTGCAATCTGCTTGATCGGAGCGACAACCGCCCGGCGAATGATATCCACGCCGATCTTCTCATCGCCCGTGCCCTTGACCTTGTCCAGGGCCGGCAGGGCCCGCAGCATTGCAACGCCGCCGCCGGGAAGGATGCCCTCTTCGACGGCCGCACGGCAGGCGTGCAGCGCGTCTTCCACGCGGGCCTTCTTCTCTTTCATCTCGGCCTCGGTCGCGGCGCCGACGTTGATCTGTGCAACGCCGCCGGCGAGCTTGGCCAGCCGTTCCTGCAGCTTCTCGATGTCATAATCGCTGGTCGAAATCTCGATCTCGTTCTTGATCTGCTCGATACGGCCCTTGATCGCCTCGGTGCTTCCGCCGCCTTCGATGATCGTCGTGCTGTCCTTGTCGATCGTGACGCGCTTGGCCCGTCCGAGCTGGCCCAGTTCGATATTCTCGAGCTGCAGGCCAAGGTCTTCGAAGATGGCCTCGCCGCCGGTCAGGGTGGCGATGTCGCTGAGCAGCGCCTTTCGCCTGTCGCCGAAGCCCGGGGCCTTGACCGCCGCGACCTGCAAAACGCCGCGCAGCTTGTTGACCACCAGCGTTGCGAGGGCTTCGCCCTCGATGTCCTCGGCGATGATCAGCAGCGGCTTGCCCTGCTTGGCCACCTTTTCCAGCAGCGGAACCAGCGACTTGACCGAGCTGATCTTCTTTTCGTGCACGAGGATGTACGGCTTGTCCAGCGCGACGGTCATGTTCTCCATGTTGTTGACGAAGTGGGGGCTGAGGTACCCCTTGTCGAACTGCATACCCTCGACCAGTTCGACCACGGTCTCGAGCGACTGACCCTCTTCGACCGTAATCACGCCGTCCTTGCCGACCTTTTCCATCGCTTCGGACAGCTTCTTGCCGATCTCCGCATCCTGGTTGGCCGAACACGTCGCGACCTGCTGAATCTGCTTGCTCGACTTAACGGGGGTGGCGAGATTGTACAGCTCATCGACCAGTGCATCGACGGCCTTATCGATGCCGCGCTTGACCTGCATCGCGTTGGCCCCGGCGGTGATGTTCTTGAGGCCCTCGTCGAAGATGCTCTCGGCCAGAATGGTCGCGGTCGTGGTGCCGTCACCGGCGACGCTCGAGGTCTTCGAAGCGACCTCCTTGACCATCTGCGCGCCCATGTTCTCGTATGCGTCTTCCAGTTCGATCTCCTTGGCCACCGTAACGCCGTCCTTGGTGACGGTCGGCGAGCCGAAGGACTTCTCGATCACTACGTTTCTCCCGCACGGACCGAGGGTAATCTTGACGGCCTGAGCGAGCTTCTTTACGCCGTCTCGAATAGCCCCGCGTGCGTCAACGCCAAATGCAATTTTTTTCGCTGCCATATTATGCTGTCTCCTATTTCTTTGGCGGTTTCCCTGATTTGCTTAGTCTTCGATCACGGCCATAATGTCCGATTCGCTCATGATAAGGTGCTCTTTGCCGCCGATCTTCACTTCCGTTCCCGCATAGCTGGTGAAGAGCACGACGTCGTTCTTCTTCACCTGGAGCTTCTGCACGCTGCCGTCGTCCAGCCGCTTGCCTTCGCCGACGCTGATGATCTTGCCCCGCTGGGGTTTTTCCTTCGCACTGTCGGGCAGAACGATTCCGCCGGCCGTCTTCGTTTCGGCTTCGAGGCGCTGAACGAGAACCTTATCCGCCAATGGTCGAATCTTCATTTGTCCTTACTCCTTTCAAAAAACGCTACTGTATCTATACTGTCGGGGCCGTTATCAGCCGGTGTACGAAGCACCTCGTGCCTCCGGCCTCTCACTGATCCGCAAACACCGCGGACTGATATCGCTTTAGAAAGAGCCGGTTGAGCTGTTCTCGCAGGAGCTCCATGTCGACCGGCTTATCAATTACACTGAAAACATCGAGTTTGAGCGCGTTGCCCAGCAGCGACTCGCAGACATCGCTGGTCAGCAGAATACAGGGCACCAGCGGGTAGTCCATGCGAATAATGCGGATGGTGGCCAGGCCGTTGGAGGCCTCGCCGTCCATGTCCACGATAGTGGTGTGAATCCGTTTTTGCTGGATGATCTGCACGAATTGTGCGGGATTGTGCGCAACGAGCAGGCTCACGCCGCGAGGCTGGAATATGCTCCGCATGGCCTGCGGCCACGCCCAGTTCGCGTCGCTTACCAGCACGTTAATCTCCGAATCAGCCGGGGCGGGCCCGGCAATCGGAGGCTCATTGTCAGATTTTGACGTATTCCACCACATAGACGTATATTCCTTATAGCAAGGGATGTTGCAAAAGTTGTGCCAAGACTTTGCGGCCGGTCTTTGCCCTGTGTAAGATGCTTTGCGGTAATGGTTTACGTTTCTCAGGGAAGGTCCGCCGGGGGCTGCCAAAAGCTATGTCCGGTCCGTCATGACTGCCAAGACGGCAGATGGAGTCCGGATGCCACGTGCGCCTCGGCCCGGTTCATTCTTTCTGCGGCGGGCTCGGCGGGAAAGGAGAGAGATCTACTCGAGCAGCCGAGTCGGTTTGGTCCGGGCCTGCTGATTGCCGCTCGGAATCCGGCCGTCGGGCGATCGCCAGTATTGTCTCTGGTGCAGAAAGGGCAGGATGAGCAATTTCTTCAAACGGTTGCTTTGCCGATCCTGATACGCGGGCACGCCGATGTCTATTGCCGATTGTCGCACGTTGAGCACGAGCGTTCGATGCAGATAGTCCCACCAGGGGAAGATCACGCTGTAATTCGAGTTTGTTTCCTGCCGCACGGCGCTGTGGTGGATCCCGTGCATTCGCGGCGTCACGATCAGCCGGTTCAGCGGGCGTTCGAGGCGAAAAGGGAGCCGGACGTTGGAATGGTGGAACATGGTCTCGGCTGTAAATGCAAGTTCGTAAATGACATACGTCAACGGAGCGACGCCGATGACGGCCACCTGAACGATGCGAAACAGCGACGAATACGCAATCTCCACGAAATGGAAGCGAAACGACGTTGAGACGTCCAGATCGGGGTCAAGGTGATGCACGTTGTGGAACCGCCACAACAGCGGAATCTCGTGGTTGGCCCGGTGCCAGTAATAGAACGTCAAATCCATCAGCAGGACGCCGACGAGTACGTGCGGCCAACCGCCGCCCGGCAGCAGTGCCGTCAGGCCGAAACCGGCCCCGCTGATATACTCTGACGTGGAAAGCCCCACCGAACGCACCAGCAATGAACCAACAGCAAAGACGACTGCCGTCATCGCGAGATTCCTGGCCAGACGATGCAGCAGGGGGTTCTTCCTCCTGCGAAGCGGCACGAATTGCTCGAGCAGCAGAAGCAGTGTGAAAAACCCGATCAGGGCGACGGTTGTGATACTTTGCTCCGGCATATTTCAACTGAGGTGTCGTGGTTACCGCTGCTAATGGGCGGTATTCCTCAACGCATGATACGGAATTGGCATACAACGTGCAACGAAGATGTATAGGGCAATGCCTCGCGTTCGCAGGCCCTGCGCTTCGCGTGATGTCCGAATTTCAGTTTTGCGGGCGAAGCGGCGCGTTGCGAAAAGGCGTGCAATTTATTTGGATTGCGTTAGAATCGTCGCGATGAATTCGCAGGTGGTGAAATCCAATGTGCTTCGCGTGGCGATAGCTTCAAGGCCGAAGTTCTTCTCCGCAGCGGTCTCGCCCGTGCTGGTGGGTTCCTGCCTGGGCTTTGCCGTAAGCAGTTCGTTCGATGTGCCGATATTCGCAGCGGCACTGATTGCCATGATTCTCATTCATGCGGGCGCGAATCTTTCGAACGATTATTTCGACCACCTCTCGAAGAACGACTGGGTTAATGAGAATGTCACGCCTTTCTCTGGTGGCGGCCGGTCCATACAGAACGACCTGCTCTCGCCCAAAGCGGTTCTGCTGGCGGCTCTGGTGATGCTGACGTTCGGTGCCGTACTCGGCATTGCGATCGTCCTGGCCACGCAGAACTGGTTCGTGCTGGCCGTGGGTGTGGTCGGTTGTTTCGGCGCCTTTTTCTATACCGCCGGGCCCGTCAAGCTGGGCTATCGCACGGTCGGCGAGGTAATCATATTCTTCCTTTTCGGCGTTCTGCCTGTCTATGCGGCCTATACGCTTCAGGCCCGACCGTTTCTCCTTTCGCCTTTGTTGCCTGCCTGCATCGTCGGGATATTGATATTCCTGGTCATTTTGATAAACGAGTTTCCCGATATGGCGGCGGACCGTGCGGTCCAAAAGAAGACGATCGTGGTGCGATTCGGCGCGCCGGCGGCGGTATGGGTCTATCGCGTTGTTCTGGTGCTCAGCTATCTGATCGCGCTGGCGATGCTATTGCTGCGCCAGATGCGGTATGCCGGTGCGCTCTATATGTTGACTCTGCCGCTGGGGGTGCAGGCCTGGGTGCAGACCAATCCGGAATTGCTGGTCAGGCCGCAGCAGTTTCAGGCTTGTCGAACGACCGTCATGCTGCACGCCGCCGGGTCGCTGGCGCTGGCCATCGGTTTTATTGTCGCCGGTGTGCGGGGATGAGGCATCGGGTGCAGGTTCGCCCGGCAGGTGTGTGCGTCGACGTGAATGACTGTTGTGAAGATGCAGTTGACTGTATGTGGGGATGTTTTGGTGGATACCGTAGTTTTTGCAGATCGATGGAAAGCATATTTCGAACGTGCCGGTTTGCGAACGTTCGATGAGTTGTACAAGTGCGAAGGGCGCACGGTCATTAACCGCAACAACCGACGCAACGTCTGCACGTTCACCCTGGGCAACGGCGGGGGGGAGCATCTGTTCTACATGAAGCGCTTCCACAGTCCGCACTTCAAGGACATGCTCTCGGCCCTGTGCCGATTCGGCAGACCCACTTCCCAGGCGCGCGTCGAATGGAACAACGCCAGAACGCTGCTGGAAAACGGTATAGATACCTACAGACCGGTTTGTCTGGCCGAACGCACTGTTTGTGGAATAGACAGAAGATCGCTTGTCATAACCGAGGAACTCAAGGCAATCTCGCTGCTGGACTACGTGGTCACGTCCTGGGGCGATCTGGACCGTTCGGTGAAAGAGCGTATCGTCACTGAGGTGGCCAGGCTGATCCGCAAAACGCACCGATGCGACATCTCCCTGCCGGATTTGTATCTCTGGCACGTCTTCATCGAAGCCGACCGGTTGCCTGATGAGGTGCGTTTGAGTCTGATCGATCTGCACCGAATGGATCACAACGCCCGAAGCCCCCGGCAAAAGGCCAGGGAATTGGGCCGATTGTACTGGAGCATGGACCGCGAGTACTTCGACGACGAACTCAAGCAACTGCTGGTTACGACGTACACCGAGGGGTGGGAAACGTCCGACGTTGCACGACTCGTGCGGGGTCTGCGCAGGTCCGTGCGAACCGTGCGCCGCCGCCGGCACCTGCCGGATCACTACAACCGGGCTATTGCCGAATCAGTCGGATGATCTGTTCCAGGTCGTTCGGCGCTTCGATCGGCGGATTGCTCAACTGGCCCTGGCTGTCCTTATGGTAGTCCACGGTTACGTTCGGGTCTTTGAGCGGATGTCCCGTCAGAACGCATGCCACCCGCTCGTCGCGCCCGACGACGCCTTCGGCCCGCAGATGGCGCAGACCGGCGATCGTCGCCGCGGAGGCCGGTTCGCATCCCAGGCCGTACTTGCCGATCAGGGCCTTGGCGTCGCAAATCTCTGCATCGGGAACGGCGCGGATGACGCCGTCGCATATGTCGATGGCGCGGAGACATTTCTTGAGATTCACCGGCCGCGATATCTCGATGGCCGATGCGCACGTGTGCGGCGAGAAGCTGCGGGCCGTAAGATCGTCGTAGTATGCGTCGATGATGGATTGATCAACGTTGCCGTCGTTCCACGCGATCTTCTTGTTGTTCACAATATCTGTCAGCGTATCGGCGCCGGCGGCGTTGATGATGGCCATACGTGGGATGCGGTCGATCAGGCCGAGCATCTTCAACTCCGAAAACGCCTTGCCGAAAGCACTGGAATTGCCGAGATTGCCGCCCGGCACGATGATCCAGTCGGGAACCTCCCACCCAAGCTGCTCGATGATGCGATACATGATCGTCTTCTGGCCTTCGAGGCGGAAGGGATTGAGTGAATTGAGCAGATACAGTCCGAGTCTCGAACAGACGTCCTGAACCTGTCGCATGCAGTCGTCGAAGTCGCCGTGAATCTGAATCGTTTGCGCGCCGTAATCCATGGCCTGTGCGAGTTTGCCGAAGGCGATTCGCCCCGAGCCAATGAAGACCGTGCACTTGAGCCCGCAACTGTGCGCATACAGCGCGACCGATGCCGACGTGTTTCCCGTCGAAGCGCACGCACTGGACTTGGCGCCGACCATCGTTGCGTGGCTGAAAGCCGCCGTCATGCCGTTGTCCTTGAACGAGCCGGACGGGTTAAGCCCTTCGTACTGCAGGAACAGACGGCCGTCGGCCATATCCACTTCGCGCGCGATCATATCGTTTTGCTGCAGAATAGTCTGCCCTTCGCCGATAGTGACTTTGTGCGCGTCCGGGCAGAAATCCAGCAGTTCGCGAAACCGCCATACCCCGGAAAAATCGAGCGGGTTGTCCCGATGTGCCCACCGCCCGGCGAAGCCGCTCAGTGTATCCGGCACCGCGATGCGGTCCCAGTCATATCGAATGTCCAGCAGTTCGCCGCATTGGGGGCACTTGAACATCGCCCGACCGCAGTCGAACTGCGCCCCGCACTTCGGGTTTATGCACTGTTGAAAAGCCACACTCTGGCCATTGGATACCGTCATTGGCAAATCCTCTGCGTTGTAGTCGCCGTAAAGCACATCCGGCGATCGGATGTCAGTCGCATATCAGACTGCAAATATAGAAAGGGGCTGCGGCATTGTAAAATGTTTCCTTGGGCTTTTTCTCCCGGCCGATGCCGGCCCTTCATGCCGTCGCCGATCGCTCCTGGCGCTCGACGTTTCCGTTGATCGCCTCGACGAGCGCCGGCAACTCCGCAATCGTCGTGATTCGGTGCGCTCCGGCGGGAGTGGGTTTGCCGGCATTGTAGTGGCCGTCCTTGAGCGCCGCGTGCATCCCCATCTTCATCGCGGGGATGATATCCGCGTCGATGCGGTCGCCCACGAACAGAACGTCTTCGGGCTCGGCGCCGATCTCCTTGCAGGCGGCCTCGAATATTCGCGGATCGGGCTTGCGAAACTCGAATTGGTACGAATACAGCCGCACCGGAAAGAACTCCAGCAGGCCCACCTGCTTCAACTGCCTGTCCAGCGAATCGCCCGCGACGAACGTATTGGACAGAATGCCCAATTGCAGGCCTTTGGCGCGAAGACTCTCCAGCGTATCCTTCATGTCCGGCTCGATCTTCGCAATTCGGCTCAACGGTTCATACCACTTCCACGCAAACTCCAGCCATTGCCGATCCGTCAGATGGAATCGTCGCCGCGCGCCCTCGCGCTGAAAAAGCGCCACCACGTCGAAGTCATTGCGCGTGATCGAACTGAACAGCCGCCGCGCGCGAAGCTGCATCAGGTTGCGCCAGAGATAGACGCGAAACGATCCCACAGGTTGGTCGAGGCTCTTGAGATAGTCGTACGAGGCCCGCGCTCCGGCTCTGAACACCGGCAGCGTCCTGAACCTTCCGAAGTTCAAAAGCGTATCGCCGAGATCGAAAAGAACGGTCGTAATTCGATTCATCGACATTCCCACCAGACCCCAATAAGAACGAGACCCACACTGCGTACGTTACGCTGTGCCCACGCATACGGAGCGACCTGAAGCGTCCCCGCTACTTCTTCTCGGGCGGCATGTCGTCGCCGAAAGCCTCCCTGGCCCATGCGTACATTTCATCGTTCGATATCGAAGAGACGCGGTCGGCTGCGTATTCGGTATCGATCCGATCCTTGATCTTCTGTATGCGCGCATCATGCTTGGGAATGACGATCTCAAATCGCGACTCGACCCAGTGCTTGATGCCTGCCGCCCCGGTTTTGTCCGTGATGGCCACCCCGACGGGCCGACCGAGCAGCTTCTGCGTGTCGAAGCAATTGTAAATCTCTTCGTTCTTGAGCAGCCCGTCGGCATGAATGCCTGCCCGCGTGACGTTGAAGTCTTCGCCCACCAGCGGGTAATTCCGCGGAATGTCGAATCCGAGCTCTGTGCGGGCGTATTCCGCCAGTTCGGTAATCGCCGCGTAATTGATGCCCTCGGTCTGTCCCTTGATCTGTGCATGCTCGACCACCAGCGCCTCGAGGGGCGGATTTCCCGTTCGCTCGCCCGAGCCGAATATGGCGGTGTTTGCCGCCGCGCATCCGTAGAGCCACGCGGTCGCGGCGTCCACCTCGACCTTGTGAAAATCGTTGTGGCCGTGCCATTCCAGCGCCTCGGCCGGAATGCCGATCTGCCGCAGCCGGTGAATCATCTTCGGAATACTCCGCGGCAACTGCACGCCGGGCCAGGGCAGACCGAATCCGAGCGTATCGCACAGACGAATCTTGACCGGACTGTCGTATTCATTCGCCAGTTCCATCAATTCGGCCGCGAAAGGCAGGACGAACCCTTCGAAGTCCGCCCGCGTGATGTCCTCGAAATGGCATCGCGGGATAACGCCGGAATCCAGCGCCGCCCGCACGACTTCGAGATAGCCCTCCATCGCCTGGGCGCGCGTCTTGCGCAGCTTCAGGAAGATATGATAATCGCTCGCCGAGGTCAGTATCCCCGTCTCCGCCAGCCCCATCTGCTTAACCAGCTTGAAGTCGGACGCAACCGCGCGGATCCAGCCCGTAATCTCCGGATACCGGTAGCCCCGCTCCTTGCACAATTCAACCGCTTTGCGATCCTTCTCCGAATACAGGAAGAACTCGCACTGGCGGATCAGCCCTGTGCCTCCATCGATCTCGTGCATCAGATCGTAAATGCGCAATATCTGTTCAGGTTTGTACGGCGGTCGGGCCTGCTGGCCGTCCCGAAAAGTGGTATCGGTGATCCAGATCTGATCGGGCAGATCGTAAGGCACCGTCTGATTGTCAAAGAAGACCCTCGGGAAGGTCTTGTAAGGAAAAACATCCCGAAACAGGTTCGGCTGCTGCGTATCGATAAGTTGTGGTTTCTTCTCTGCCATAATTCTCCACTACAAAGAAATAGTAATATAGTGATCCGCGTACGAACGGTGATCTGCGACAGTATAGCGAAAAGGCCTCGCGATGTAAACACTCAATTACCGCCCGGCAGACGAAAGTCCGAATATGCAGATGGCGGACACCCAATATATGGGCCTCAAGAGGCCCTCTTTTCTATATGTGGTGCGTTGATTGTGAATGTGCCCAGCCGTGTGTGTGCGGGCGCGTGCCGCGTGCGCTGATGCCGCGGCCGTGCCGGCGTCATTTGTTACCACTGGTTTCGGGTGTGGTGGCAGCACTGCCGATGCAATAGAGATGAGATCCGATACGCAGCACCAGGCGTTCCCTCGCCGCCGCGGGTGACGCATAACAGCGTCCATCGAGTTTGTTTCTTGCGACTGCTTCGAACTGCGACGATGCCTTGACGACCGTAGCGAGCCCGTCCGTGTCGAAGGCGTACACATTGCCGCCGCCCGCCAGCAGTGAACTGAGATACCGGTTGCCGCCTCTGATGCTGTTTCGCCCCTGGACGCGAAGTCGCCGCAGTGACTGCCGCCAGTGGACGGCGCCCGTCGCCGCATCGTAACACGTCAGCATCCCCGTATCCGTAATCGTGAAAAGCATCCCGTCGTAGATCACGGGCGAGCAATCCCCGATACCCATCTCTGCACTCCACAGCATTTCGGGCTCGGCGTTCGGATTCGATGCATCGAGCCTGAGCATCACCGTGCCGTTCTTGCCCCATGTGCTGCCGCCGACGCAGAGCAGTTGTCCCGACCGGGCCGGGCTGGCCACCAGTTGGGCCGTCGGTATCTCCGTCCGCCAGAGCAGCAGCCCCGTCTCGGCGTGGAATGATGTCACGGTGCCCCACGATGGGACGATCACCTGATTCAGCCCCGCCTGCCCGTAGACCATCGGCGTGGAGTAGCTGTCTCGCAGATGGCCCGGATGAATCCGCCAGACCTCATCGCCCGTGAATTTGTCGAATGCCGCCACCCACGCCCGCTTTTTCGTTCGCAATTCGTGCTGATGTATGAGAATCACAAGATCGCCCGCCAGAATCGGCGAACTGGCCGCACCGTAGCGGCTGTGCGGAATGTAGCTGTGGTCCCGCTGCTTCCATAACTGGCGCCCCTCGAAATCCAGGCATACCACGCCCACTCCGAAATTGGCGACGATACGCTCGCCGTCCGTGGCCGCGGTTGGGGTGGCATACGTGTTGTCGCTGTGTATCCGCTCGGCCGGCGCCGTAAAGACCGCTCGATTCCACAGAATATCGCCCGTTTCGAAATCCGCGCACACAACCGCCCGGCGCACCCCGAGCCTCGGTTCGATGAAATTCGGCGGGATAAAGACCAGCGCCGCCAGCAACAGCAGCAGCACCACTGAAATCACCGTCCATACACCGCCGGCCTCCCACATCCACTGATGTTTCCAGCGAAACTCGACCCGGCTCAAGCGATCCAGCACGCCGGTGCCTGCACCTCGTGCATCGGCCTGCTTGTCCGTCTCGGCCTGCTCCTCAGGTGGTCTTACGCGCAGATACGTCGCGAGCAATACCATCGCAATCGCCAGTCCCGGCAGCACGAATATTACCCGTTCCCACCATTCCGTCGCCTCGGTCCACTGATCGGGCGGTGTCAGCACGACGACGAGAACCGCTCCGATGATCACATCTCCCGTGCTCGCCAGTCGCCACAGCGACCGCGCCCGCCACTGCACCGCCACAGCCGCCAGCCCGAGCACCGCAACAAAGCCCGACGTCAGCCACACCCCCGCAACCACCCCCTCCTGCAGCGACCACAGATGCTCCATGTCCGTGAGCCCCAGGCGTGCAAAGGCGTCTCCCACCGTTTCGAACAACGATTGAGCGGTCGGCCGAAAGGCAGTGACAACAAGCGCGAGAGCCACAAAGCAGAGCGTCACCAGCAGGCTCAGTCCCCGCCGCCACCACCGGGCATCGCACGGCTTGTCGTTGCAAGTGAGTCGAGCGATCAGTGCAATGGCGACCAGCACCGTCAAGGCGATGCCCGCCCGGGACACCACGCGCTGCAGCTTTGCCACGCCCGTGCTCTCGTACGCGGTCGTTACGATCACCCGTTCGTTGCTTATGATCGGCGAAGAGACCCCCTCGCCCGGGATCTTCGTCTTCCATAGAACGTTCGAACTGTCCTGCGACCACGAGACAGGCAGCGCACCGTCGTCATACACCCCCAGACCGTCCGGCCCGCGCCACTGAGGCCACGGTCCGGCGCCGTTGCTCTCAGCCTCTGCCTGCCCGTGCGCGCATGCGCACAGGCCGCCGATCGCCAGAGCGAACAAAGCAAGTATCCTGGCTGCCGGCGTCCCACTTGTGTTCGTATGAAGCACTCTTCTCAGCAAGCCGCTGCTCGATATCTTCTGCAGAATTACGGGAAGGCCTGTCGGTCGCTGTCTGCAAGACCGCCCCGGCACACAAAAAGCAATAGCCGAGGTGGGATTCGAACCCACACGCCCTTGCGGGCAGGGGATTTTAAGTCCCCAGCGTCTGCCATTCCGCCACTCGGCCGGCGCGTATAACGTACCGCATCGGCCGGTGTTTGACAATCGCATTTACGGACCGAAGCCCCGCAAGCGGTTCGGCCGGCGGAACGCTCCGGTTCGGTTGCTATCCTCTTTCGCTATGACGGCGGCTGCGGCGCTTGTGCGCGGCATCGGATGGTTGTATGCTGGTCGGTGTGGCAGGCAACACCGCGTGCAGCCAAAGGCAGAACACGACCGAATCAGAGGAAAATATGAAACGCAGAGTCGCACATATTCCGGTTGTCATCATCGCATTGCTGGCGGCCGTCGCGATGGATGCTCGCGAGCAGCAACAGCCGTCAGACAATAGCGGCTGGCGGCCGTATCGGGCTCGATACGCAATCATTGTTATGAGTGACGGCAGGAACAGCGACAAATACTTCTGGCCCGTTACGAGTTCGATGTACGGCTATCTTCGTCAGATGGGGTTCGCCGGGCAGCACATTCGCTTTCTGGCCCCGAGCCGATACGCCGAGAGCCATCCCGATATCGTATTCGACCGGGCGTCCGAGACGAACATCGAAAAGGCCTATCGGTGGGCGAAGTCGGTTTGTACTCGCCGGGACCTGCTCTACATCTTCTGGATCAGCCACGGCCACGCCTCGACGTTCACCACGGCGGGCCGGCCGATCGAACATGCGACGCTGGCTCGCTGGATGGCTCCGATAGAGGCCAAACGAATCATCGGAGTATACCAGCCCTGCCTCAGCGGCGCTGTCGTGGATGATATTTCTCGAAAGGGCGTCATCACAACGACCTCAACGGATCCCGGAACCAACAACAACTGGCCCTGGGCCGAGAATATCGCCTTCGCGCTTGCCGGACCGCCGCACTGCGATCGATGGATGAATCCCAAACATGAGTTGGAGCCCGCCAGATACCCGGCCGATCGGGACGGCGACGGCCACGTGAGCATTACCGAGGCGTACATCTGGGTTGCGAAACACCGGTATACCGAAGGGTCCATGTTCGACGACAACGGCGACGGCTCCGGCGGGCAGTGGACCCGGGACTCGTTCGACCCGAACGACCCCGACAAAGACGGATATATCGGCATGCATTACTCGTTGCAGGGCTTCAGGCCGATCGAAAGCCCCCCGTCTGCTGAGGATAAGCCCGACCCGCAGAACGACTGAGCCAAAGCCGCACTGCCATTGCAAGTTCGTCTCGCACCCGATCCGGGACCAAGAGCCTGTCCTCAGCAAAGTAGAACGGCCGGCGAATCCAGACCCTTCAATCGCCAATTTCCCCGCCTCTGCCCTTTACTCTACAGAGTCAATTCGCTATAATCAAATTATGATCCAGAGATATGTTCGTTGGCCTCTCAGGAGGAGAGTCACCGCAATGATAGCCTGTCGGTCAGCATTGATATCCGCTGCCGCGTGCCTGCTTGCCCTCTTGCCCGCCCCGGCTCAGGCAACGGAAGTCGTCTTCCCCGACCCCAACCTGGAACAGGCGATACTCGCCAAGATCGGAAAAGACCAGCCCCCCATTACAACTGACGACCTCGTCGGTCTCACGGAACTCGATGCCACGGAAAGAGGCATATGTAAGCTCGAAGGTCTGCGGGCATGCACACATCTGACCACCCTGAAGCTCGGCGAGAATCGAATCAGTGATGTATTGCCATTGGCCCGTCTCTCGCAATTGACCAAGCTCGAATTGCACAAGAATTACCTCACTGACATAAGCCCCCTCGCACAGCTCACAAATCTCATCGACCTCGATCTTCATCGTAACTTCATCACAGACGTCAACGCTATCGAGAAACTAACGAAGCTGGAGAAACTCGATTTGAGTGAGAATTGCATCAGAAACATAGAGCCATTGCGGGACTTGGTTCATCTGAATGAACTTCGACTGTACAGGAATTGGGTCCGCGATGTTAACGCCTTGGGCGCTAATCCAGGAATCGACACCGGGGATATTGTCGATGTCAACAACAACCTTCTCACTGCCGACACATATCTGAAAGATGTAAAAGAACTGGAATCAGAAGAACGCCTCGGCTACCGCATCTGCGAACCATACGACCCCAACAAGGGCGATCCGCACGTCCTGGATTTTCCGATATATTGGGATCAGTCAGCGGAGGATCCGTCAGTAGAGTATAACAAATTCCTTCCCAAGAAGAACGAGCGTGAGCATCAATCATGGGCTTGTGAAGATGTGGCGTATGCGATGATTATCCGGTACCACTCGATGCAGCAGGATTTGACAAGCCATGGATCGTATTGGTACTGGCGCCACGACGCGAATCAGGTAGATTCTGATCCCAATGACCCCAATGATCGGATGATTGCTGATTACGACGAGGAAATTGAATGGAATGACATGCTCCCTGCAGTCAGAGGCCTTGGTCTTGATGACCCAAGGGTAGATTGTGTCGCAAAATTCGTTGAGAAACTCCTCATAGCAGCCCGACGTGACTGGAAGAATGATCCAACTGGAACAAACAGGCAGATAAAGGGTAGACCAACTGAAGATAGAGTATGCCGATATTTCGGTGTCGATATGACATATTTCCATAGAAGAGACATAGATGCGTGGTTTAGGGAGCAAGGGGCATCGTGGGCTGATCCGCCCAAGCTATATGAATTGATCGTATCGGAAATTGATGCTGGCAGGCCAGTCGAACAATTCGGCGGCGGCCATGGACGAGTTATCACCGGATACTGTTGGCTAGGTGACCACTGGGGATTCTCAATGCATCCTGGTCGCCCGTATAATAAGACCTGGAAACGCTATGATCCTTCACAGTTCTATCGTCTCGTGCCGAACGACACTGCTCCACTTAAGCGGGACGAGTTACCTACAGGCATTATCTCCTGGGGTATCAAACCGTTTTCACATCCGAGTCAGGCACCTACATATAACAAGATCGCAGACCTTAATAGCAGTGTCACCAATCGTTACAGGCTTGCCATTTCCTGGAACGGCAAGGAGTATGGCGCGTTAGTTCCAACCGGTGAATCCGGCAAGCGTAGCGTCACATTCCAGTCAATTTCAGCAGATGGACGGCGTCGTGGCCCATCCGTTGAGTTGTCGCCCCAGGCCGGAGACGCTCCCAGGCCGGCCTTGGTGTGGGGCACCGGATGTTGGGTCGCAGCCTGGCGGACGGATAATGGAGTAGTGATAAAGCGTTTGGGTCGCGATGGGCAAACACTGGATGAGTTTGGGCTCCATCTTGAAAAGAACACTCGGTCTCCTGCCATAGTCTATGGAGAAAATGAGTATCTCGTAGTCTTCGAAGGGCCCCATATCAACTGGGGTCCATCACCATGTAACTCACGGATGAGTTGCGGGATACTTTCAGCGGACGGAAATCTGAACGCCCTCCGCAATGCGCAGGGTCTTGGGTGTGGGCAGCGTCCCGGTGTGGCTTGGACCGGACAGGAGTACGTGGTAACATGGCAGGATGATAAGTTGCTTCATCTTGCGCGTATTGAACATAATACAGGCAACAAACTGTCTTCAAGATCACTCCCCTTGGAATTCGCCTGCACAAAACCAACGGTTGCATGTTCGGGGAAGAATATCGGACTGGCCTGGGTTTCTCAGGAGATCGCCGGTCAACATGCAGTCTATTTCTGCCTCGCCACAACAGATGGCGAGTTTCTTCCCGAAAGCAAGATAATCGTGGATGATCGCGGGGAAGTCCGTCAAGTTGAATTGAGCCACATGGGTTCAAACTACTATCTCTCATACAACAGTTGTTGTCCATGGGAAGGGTTTCTGGCCACCATATCTGACGACGGGCAAATCGTAGAATCAAGAAGGCTGTTCACGAATCCCAAGTTGCTGGGCCATGCAAAAGGAAACTCATGCATCAATGTGCTTGAAACACGATTCTTCGGTAAAGTAGAACTCCATGGTGACAACAACGGAGAAGTGGAATATGATGTCACTGAATTGGAGTCTTGTCTCGTACCAATAGCCATCGACCCTGACACAGCCGACATCAATGTCGATGAATCTGTGGACCTTCGCGACTTCGCCTTGCTGGCCCGAAACTATGGCAAGTCCGGCCGACAACTCACCGGCGACATCGACGACGACGGCTTCGTAACTCCTTGGGACCTCTCTCGCTTGTGTCAGAACTGGCTGGGCACATACAGCCCGAACGAAAACTGAACCTATCCGCCTGGACACGCCACCTGCCTTCTCTGTGCCCTCTGTGGTTTCACAAAGCGTGCAAAAGCAGCGCGTCGAGCCGAAACCGATGTACTGCTGTAAACGCTCGCCTGCTGCGCCTCCACATCTGCCGCGCCCCGGCCAAAGCCGCCTCTCCGGAATCCCGCAATATAGCTGTGGGCAGTGCGGACTGGCGCGGGGCTTGAGCAGGCGATGTCATGGCCTCGCACCGTCTCGCCTGGCGGCGGATGCAGAGTTTCTCCGATAATCATCGGCCCGGCGCCCCTGAGGCGGATACTAAAGCTTGACCAGTTTCTCCACGATATCTATAATGGGTTTGTGGGGTGTGGTTGTGTCTTTCAGGTGTAAGCCGAGCTTGCGCCGCAGCGTTGACTCGCCATGCCGTCTGTAAAACCGAGATGGGCCTGATGGGATTGTCCCGCTGAAGTCGTAATGCAAGTTTGCACGTCTGAGGGATATTCATGCACACGCCTGGCAAGCGACGTATCATTGGGGTGGCTTTGGCGGTTGTTGCCGTCATTGGGATCGGTCTGTTGTCTTTCAGTCTGTGGCGGCCGCGCATTGCTCCGGCCCTCGCAGCATACAGAAACGGAGATGCCTGCCGGGAACTGGTGATCGACTATCCCCGAAACGGCACCCTCTTCCCGAAGGAAATCGTTCCTCCCGTGTTCAAATGGACGGACGCCGATACGAAGGCCGATCGCTGGGTCGTCCGCGTTGCATTCGACGACAAAAGAGCCCCGATACAGACACTGGTGAAACGCCCGTCGTGGGAACCGTCTGTACCGCAGTGGGAGCAGATCAAGCAGCGTTCGCTCGAACGCCCGGCAACCGTGACGATTCTGGGCATCCGCTGGCTCAATCCCGCTGACGTGCTCTCGGCCGCGGCGTGCAGCATTGCAACATCGAGCGATCCGGTCGCAGCGCCGCTGTTCTATCGGGAAGTGAACCTGCCTTTCGAGGACGCCGTGAAAGACCCCTCCAGGATCAAATGGAGGTTCGGCGATATCGCATCGACCGATCCGCCCGTCGTGCTCGAAGGCCTGCCCGTCTGCGGCAACTGTCACTCCTTCAGCAGCGAAGGCGACAAACTCGCCATGGACATCGACTACGCCAACAGCAAAGGCTCGTATGTCATCACAAATGTCGCCGAGGAAATGAAGCTCGCCACCAGCGATATCATTACATGGAATGACTACAGGAAAGAAGACGGCGAGCAAACGTTCGGGCTGCTGTCGCAGATATCGCCGGACGGCCGCTATGTGGTCAGCACGGTCAAGGACAAATCGGTATTTGTCCCCCGGCCGGACATCGCATTCTCGCAGCTCTTCTTCCCGCTCAAGGGTATTCTCTGCGTCTATGACACGGTCGAGGGCACGTACCGCGCGCTGCCCGGCGCGGATGATCCCAATTATGTCCAGAGCAATCCGGTGTGGAGTCCCGACGGCAAGTACATTGTCTTTGCGCGAGCCGAGGCCTACGATCTTGAGAACACCGCCGGAGAGGGCAAGGTCCTGCTGACCAGAGAAGAGTGCAGGGAATTCCTCGAAGACGGCAAACCGTTTCGTTTCGATCTCTATCGAGTCGCGTTCAACGGCGGCAGGGGGGCAACGGCTGAACCTATCGAAGGCGCCTCCAACAACGGCATGAGCAACTTCTTCGCCAAGTATTCGCCGGACGGCAAATGGATCGTCTTCTGCAGGGCGGACAGCTATATGCTGCTCCAGCCGGACAGCGAACTGTTTATCATACCCGCCGAGGGAGGTTCCGCCCGGCGCCTCGAGTGCAATACCGACCGCATGAATTCCTGGCACAGTTGGTCGCCCAACGGCAAGTGGCTCGTCTTCGCGTCCAAGGCGTACTCGCCGTACACCCAGTTGATGCTGACCCATATCGACGAGCAGGGACGCAGCACCCCGCCCGTCCTTCTGTCGCACTTCACCCGCCCCGACGGAGCGGCCAATATCCCCGAGTTCGTGAATACTCAGTCGCACGCTATTCGACGCATCCACGAGGAATTCCTCGACGACTACTCCTTCGTGCGGGCCGGCAACCAGTTCTTCATGGCCGGCGATACGGACAATGCCATTGCCGAGTATCGCAACGCCCTCGAACTCAATCCGAACAACGCATCGGCGCACAGACGGCTCGGCTTCCTTCTCTACAACGCCAAAGGCCGGTTCGAGAAGGGCTTCCAACACTATCTCAAGGCGTTGGAACTCGCCCCCGAGGACCCGCGCGTTCAGCACGACGTTGGAATGGCGCTGCTGCATCAGGGCAAAATGGACCAGGCGATCGTGCACTTGTCGAAGGCGGTCACCGGGCTGAGCAGGAGTATCGACAAACAATACGATCCCGGCAACCTGTACCGGGCTCTCGGCATGGCGTACATGCTCACCGGAAAGCTCGACGAGGCGCAACATCACCTTGTTCGCGCGCTGGAGATACGTCCGGCCGACGCCGAGGCGCGCTACAAGCTCGCCGAGGTGTTCGCCGTGCAGGGACAGCTTGCACGTGCAATGGACTGCTATCGCAAAGCGGTCGCCGCCACGCCTCAGATCGATACCTCCCCCGTTCTCCACAACACCTTCGCCTCGGCCTACGCACAGCAGAGAGATTTTGCCAAAGCCATCGCCCACGCCGAAAAGGCGCTCGCCCTGGCCCGCCGGGCGCAGGACGAAAAACTCGCCCGCGCCATTGCGGAATCCCTTCAGATGTATTATCAGGTACATCGATCCTTGCAGCCGTAGTCCGTGTCGTTCTGTTCCGAGAAGGTCGGTACCACGTTTATGACGAAGAAAAAGAAGAAGCAACCGAACAAGCCTCTGCCCGCAGAACACAGCCGCCGCGGCGTCGTCCTCATCATGCTCGTGTACTTCTGCTCGGGAATGTGCTCCCTGATCGACGAAGTCATCTGGGTCCGCCTGCTCAAGCTCGCCCTCGGCAACACCGTCTACGCCTCCAGCATCGTGGTCTCGGTCTTCATGGGCGGCCTGGCTCTCGGCGCCCTGCTGATGGCTCGCTACGCCGACCGCATCGAACGAAAGCTCCGGCTCTACGCCGGCCTCGAACTGCTCGTCACGGTCTCGGCGCTGATGATGCCGTTGGCGCTGCGCGTCGCCGAAGCCGGATACAAGCGCCTGTTCGTCGCTTTCGGGCCGTCCACGCGCGGCCTGCTCGTGGTGCAGTTGGTTGTCTCGGCGTGCCTGCTGCTGGTCCCCACCATGCTGATGGGCAGCACGCTGCCCCTGCTCGGCCGCTACGTCACTTCCATCGAACAGCGCGTCGGCCACCTCGTCGGCCGGCTCTACGCCCTGAACACCTTCGGCGCCGCCGTCGGCTGCTTCCTGGCCGGCTTCGTTCTCATCCGGCTCGTCGGCGTCATGGGATCGCTCTACGTCGCCGCGGCGCTGAACCTCCTCGTGGCCCTCGGCGGCTTTCTGCTCTCTCGTCGAAATGACGCCCCGCGTGCTGCTTTTTCGCCGCCGCGCGCCAAACCGGCCGCCGGAGATAGCGATGCCCACCCGGCGCCGCCGGCCGGACGTCGCCTGCTGCTCGCCGTCTGCCTGCTCAGCGGTCTGGTCAGCATCGGCTACGAACTGATCTGGATGCGCAGCGTCGCACTGCCGCTCGGCAGCTACACCTACGTCTTCTCCGCCGTCCTGACCGTGTACCTTCTCGGCAACGTCATCGGTGCATGGATAGGCAGCCGCCTGTCCCGCCGCCTGAGCAACCACGCCGTCGCGTTCGGCCTCTGCATGGTCGTCCTCGGCGCCTTCGGAATCGCTTACATCCCGTTCTTCAAGACCTGGTTCACCGTCATCAAGCAAACCCCCGTCATGACGAGCCTGCTGACCGCCATGGGCGTCGCCTCAGACATTCGCCTGGCCGTCCAGCCGATCACCGACAGCCTGTTCCTCTTCCTCATGCCCGCCGTCGTCATGGGCATAGGCTTCCCCCTTGTCCTGCAGGCATGGGGCAGTATGCACCACGCCGTCGGCCGCACAACCGGCACCATCTACGGCGTCAACACCATCGGCGCCGTCGTCGGCGGCATCGCCACCGGCTTTGTCCTCATACCGCTTCTGGGCGTGCAGCTTTCGGCCATGATCCTCGGCCTGCTGGCCATGTGGCTGGGCCTCGCCACCGTCCAGCTCTTTCACCGCGCCCCGCACCCGGCCCTGCGCCTCTGCTCCGCGGCACCCGTCCTGCTCCTGACCGCCGCCTGCCTGGTCATCCCGACCGACACGTTTCGCCGGATCGTCGGCATGACGTACTCGGGCCGGCCGATCCACATCGAAGAGGGAGTCACCACCACCGTCGGAATCAGCGAACACCCCGACGGCACCCGCTCCATGGCCATCGACCACATCGAAATGGCCGGCGACGGCATCCGGCGTTCCGCCCAGAAAACCCTCGGCCACCTGCCCGTCCTGCTGCACGGAAACCCCGAGACCGTCCTGTCCTTCGGCTTCGGCAGCGGCGAGACCGTGGCCTGCCTGGCGAAGCACGACCTCGACCGCATCGACTGCGTCGAGATCGCCCCCGAGGTCACGCGCGTCGCCCTGGAATACTTCAGCCACGTCAACCTGGGCGAAGAGCTGGACCGCTACGTCAACATGATCCACATGGACGGCCGCAACTACCTCAAGATGACCCCGCGCCGCTACGACATCATCGTCAACGATTCGAACGTGCACCGCACCTCCGGCAGCGCCCCGCTGTTCACCAGAGAACACTTCCGCAACGCCCTGACCCACCTCAGGCCCGGCGGCCTGTTCATGACCAAGCTCCACCTCCAGGGCCATCCCAAATCCAATTTCGACAGCATCCTCGCCACCTTCATCGACGCATTCCCGCACGCCACCGTCTGGTTCCCCGTCACCCGCCCGTTCGTGTTCTTCTATCTGGTCGGTTCGCGGGAGCCGCAGTCCTTCGCCCCGGCCCGCATCCAGGAACTGCTCGACAAACCGGCCGTCCGCGACAGCGTCGACTACCTCTACTTCGACCACAGCGCCGACGTCCTCGCCTGCTACATCGCCGACGAGCACGATATCCGCCGCTACCTCGCCCGCCACCGCATCAACACCGACAACCACCCGTTCATCGAATTCAATCTCGACCCCACGCGCCTCTCGCTCTCGGAGCATTTCCCCCGGCTGATCGAAATCATGCGCCGCGGCTCGCTGCAGAACCATATCGACTGGACCGGCATGTCCGCCCCGCAGATCGAGCGGTGGAAGCAGGCATACGACCTCCGCAATCGCGTGGCCGTGATGCTGCTGGCGGCCCACGCCCAGCCGACGTTCTTCTCCCGCCTGATCAACAGCCGTGAAGGCCTCAGGCTCCTGCCCGCCTACGGCCCGCTCGTCGAGCTTCGCAGCCGGGCCCTCGAAGGCATCGGCGGGGCCCTGTCCGCCGGCCGGGTCAACCCCGATCAGGTCATCGCCGATATGGACGCCCTGATCGCCCGCGAGCCCGAATTCGGCGCCGCCTGGCTCGTCAAATCGATGGCCCTTACGGCCGGACAGCGCATCGAGCCGGCCCTTACCGCGGCGCGCAGGGCCGTGCAGCTCGCTGCCGATTGCCCTGAAGCGCACGCCCATCTCGGCATGCTGCACCTCTACCGCAACCAGCTCGCCGCCGCGGCCGACGCCCTCCGACGCGCACTGGAGCTTCGCTCGGACTACCCCCTCGCTCGCTACAATCTCGCCCTCGCCCTCGCACAGCAGGGCGACGCCGAACGCGCCCTCGAACACTACCGCCGGGCGGTCCGCCGCCGCCCGGATCTCGACGGTCCGCAGTTGCACGTGATGCTCGCCGCCGGCTACGCCGAAAAACAGCAGTACCGGCCCGCCGTCGCCGCCGCCGAAAAAGCCCTCAGCCTCGCCGAAACCCGCGGCGATGCCGAGTCCGCCGCCCTGATACAGCGCCGCCTCCAAACCTACCGCCGGAAACTCCCCAACAGCCGGAACGATTGAGCCAGAGCACTACCCTTGCAAGTTTGTCCCCCGTTGTGGCTTGCTCTCAGGCGCGGATCAACTACAATACTTGAAATTTGGTGTCAGTGGGACAGTTAGTTGTGGCTTGCTCTCAGACGCGGATCAATTACAATACATCGAATCCGGTCCATCGTCCGTGTCAAGTTGTGGCTTGCTCTCAGACGCGGATCAATTACAATCAACGCAGAGTGCACCGCAGGGTTACCCAGTTGTGGCTTGCTCTCAGACGCGGATCAATTACAATTACGGCCGTAGTGATAGTCAACACTCTTACGTTGTGGCTTGCTCTCAGACGCGGATCAATTACAATAATAGCCTCAGTAGGTACGCCTGCCCGCTTGTTGTGGCTTGCTCTCAGACGCGGATCAATTACAATTAGCCGCCGTGCCGTGAATGAGGTGAGTGGTTGTGGCTTGCTCTCAGACGCGGATCAATTACAATCATCATTCATATCCAGAGTGTCGATCTTCTGTTGTGGCTTGCTCTCAGACGCGGATCAATTACAATTAAAGAAATACAGAAGATCGAGCAAGAGCTGTTGTGGCTTGCTCTCAGACGCGGATCAATTACAATGAACTTCCGTTTACTCTCTTTCGCCATTCTGTTGTGGCTTGCTCTCAGACGCGGATCAATTACAATACATTCTCCGCAAGGCCTTGCCCTGCAAGGGTTTGCGGAGAATTGAAATTAGAATAACTCGAGTTGCTTAGGCTTTCGCGGTCCCGGTTTTCGCATTTTTCCCCAGAAACTCTCCATCCGCCCGAATTGCTTATCGGTGATCGTAAGCAGACGAACCTCGCCGTCCGGCGGCAGAAAACCCGTAATCCGACTGTAATGAACTGCTGCATTTTCTTCGCTCGCACAATGCCTTACATACACCGAGTATTGTAGCATATTGAACCCGTCTCGCAACAGATTCTTGCGGAATACGGCGTAGTCCTTCCGAGCCTTTTTGGTATCCGTCGGAAGATCGAACATCGCGAAAATCCACACCGCCCTATACCCGCTTAGATTCATAGCTTTGGCAACAGCAGTTCGCGCTCGACCCCTGCAAAACAGCGGGCCAGCGACGCCATCGTCCTGTGCAGTCCCACCATCAAAGGCCCGTTGAATTCGCCTATTGTCACCGACTCGTGAAGAACCTCCAGCAACCGCGCCTTGAGTTGCTGATCCAGGACGTCGGGCACCCCGTCCTCATTGCATATGTCTCGTACGCGACTGTCTATGTAACCGCGGAAAGGTTCGATCAGATCATCCGCCAGACAAAACGCATTGTACCGGTTCCTGTGATGTATTCCGAGGCTCGGCAGCAGCCCCGCGCTGCACAATGCCCGTGCCACCGCCGCCCGCATGACCATGTATCCGTAGTTCAGCAGGTTGTTCGGCGCCTTGCCCTCTGCGTTCCTCCGAAAGTCGCTGGTTACATCCTGTAGAAAGACCCGCCAGTACTTCTTGCTGGCCTGCGCCTCGACGTTCTCCGGGTCGCCGCTGCGAACCCGTCGGCGCAATGCCATCAAAGCCGGATAAGCGTCGCTCTCGCTTCCTATAACTCTCGCCTGATGCTTGATCTTCGCCCGCACGATCTGCCGCCAGAGTTGCTTCTTCAAAGGGACCTTTGCCTCGATCTGTTGTCGAAACCGCTCGCTCTGCGCATGATTGCTCTCTATCGGCAGCAGCATTCCCGCCGGATGATGATTGCCCCCGCACAGAACCACCGCCGCCCCCTTGTCCAGAAGCTCGGTGAATACCGAATGTGTGTAGCTCGTCCCCTGATGGTCCACCAGCAGCACGCCGATATCCTCGCACGGTATGCTCGAAAGCCGCTCGCCGTTGTTCTTCACGACAAGCTGCCCGTGCCGGATCGACAGGAAAGTCCGCGCTGACGATATCTCCACTATCCGCTTTATCATCGAAAGCCACCCGCAATTGCCCCTGCAGCCCGTTCCCCCTCACTCTATCGGCAAATGCAGGCAGTGACTTGCGAATCAATCCCTTTCCAAAACCCGAACCTCCCCAAGTGGCGATATCCGTACCTTCTCAGGAATACCGTCCTCGGTGAATATCATGTATTTGTGCAAATCGTTTGGCACTAAAGCAATATCTTCTCGAAGCTTCACCTTCTTATCCTTGCTGCTGGCCGGATTTCCATCTGTGTGCGCCGTGAAATGGACGGTCCCCGTGCGATCAATCTTGAATACCACAAAATAATCCGACCTGCCGGTGTTGGGGTGATTCATGTGCACAATCTCACCCCGCGCAAGGGAGATCACGAACTGCCCATTGTGACTATCCGCTCTATTTACAATTCCTGAACCATCAGTTCTACATCGCCGTGCTGCTTCGAAATTAGAGATGACTTCCCCCGTCCATTTGATTTCACCATTCTTACTTGTCTTCTGTCTAATTTCTATGTGGTGATTATTCTGAGATTGATACACTCGTTTTGATTTGCAAGCGTTCTTTGTTTGAAATCTACGTGCTTTCTGGTCAAAGTGTTTCCTTGGTACTTCCACGACTTCGTTAAGTTTCCAAAGCAGTCTTACTTTCCGAACAGGTGTTCCGTTTACTACAAGCCCATGTTTCTTGATCTCGCCCTTTGCCTTTTCAATGCTTTCGTAATTGTGTTCCTCAAGCCAGTCACGGATCTTGTCCCTCAGTTCGATATCTCTGATAACGCCGGATTTTCCCGGTGACACGTCCTCAAGAGCAAGCATCTCCCTTCTTATGGTTCTCCTGCGCACCTGTGTGTTGGCCTTATCGTATTCGTCCTTCAATTCAGCCCATCCGTCTGGCATACTCAGGTGATTTTTCTTTATATTCGCCGCAGGGATGCTCTTAACGTACAAGCCCTTCCTCAGCAAAGGCTGCCCATCCTTGTCACGCTTCAAATCGCCCCTCTTAATACCTTTCTTCTCGTCATCCTTGTTGTGTTTCTCATAGACCACTGCCGGTCCGTACAACGTGTCTTTGTGCAGGTATCCCGCGAGTTGCCTGTTGTACGCCCTGTGCGAGACCTTCATGTTCTTGTATTCGTGAGCAAGCTGCTTGCTGAATCCTTCCCATGGCTCTTCGACAGCTTCTCGTTTCGCTTCAATACTCTTGTCTTCTTTTTGCTCCTCCAAATCAGCGAATGATCGCTTGATGCGGTCGAAGTGCTGCGGTGTCATCGCAATAACCGCTGCGTCCACCGCATGATGTCTGTGGTCTCCTCGATTCTTGCCTCCCTTCTCGCTTCGCTCGCCGGCGTCGTCGAAGAACAGTCCCCAGTCTCTTCTCAATATCCCCGTATAATCGCCCCGCGATGCAAACACATACCTCGTGCTTCTATCCTCAGTGCCGTACAGGACCTTATTGATCCAATTGCTTACTTGTCTCGCCGCATAAGCACTTGAAGAAAGCTGTTCCTCAGTGAAACCTTCCCTGGGCGTCCTTCGGTGCAGATTCTCCCATTTCCTGTTGTCTGTCATATCGACATTGTCTTTCGTGATGAACCTTCTTCCCTTCTTTTCCTCCGGCTTCAGATGCCTGAATCTCTGCTCCAGTCCTTCGAAATCCGTTTTGCTGAGCCAGTCAATAGGTGTCCTATGTCCCTTGCCCTGGTTTGCAGAAGCATAGCATAAAACGAGATTGCTCATCCCATTATTCCCCCCTTTGCTCCTCGGCACTATGTGATCGACTTCCAGGCCATCCCCGTCCGCAGCCTTCTTGTCCGTTATGGTGTCCCCTGAATATGCGCACATCTGCCTCTGTTGTCTGCATAACCTTACCCGCTGTATTGCCCTTTCCCTTTGTGTGGTCGTCACGTATTCAGCATCGAGATTGTGAGTCTTTATGATCTCTTTCCTGAGTTCATCGATCGCCTTGTTCCTATGCAGTCTTTCCGAGACTACTTTCGCCGTCTGCCTCGCTTCTCTGGCAAGCTCTATGACAACCCTGTCGGGAGGACATCCGTATTCCTTGAGGTATTCCATCAAGTGCTTTCTAACCTCGTGAATGCTCTTCCTCACGACGGGATTGGAGATTCCCTCATCCACTGGCGGCAACAAGCCGGGATGCTTCTTCTGGAAGGTTCGGATGCGCTTGCTGACCGCCACCTTCTTTGTCGAATACCGCGCCCTTGTCGCCTCATCAGCGCCGTTTGTAGCATCCTCCGCAAACATGTCCCGCGCCTCAGTGACACTCCACCCATCCCGCAGATACGGCAGCAGGTTTATGATGGCTCGTCTTGACAGATTTACCCGCTGATCGCGCTTGGGTCTCTTCTTCCATGCTTCTATGAGCTTCTCCGCCTTTTCACTATCCAGATTCCACCACTTCTTACAGCCCGCGCGGAGTTTCTTTTCATCATCTTCGTCGGTAGGGTCGAATTTCAAAATGGCGCTGTTCACAGATTCCCTCATCTTATCATCAAGTGAACCCCAAGCTTCTTCTCCGAACACCCCGCAGGCTATGCTCGAATAAAACCAATCGCCGTTAATGGTGAACTTGTCATCGTCTGTGTTGAGCGTATAGGCGCTTTTGTTCACGCCCTTGTCTATCCCCAGGGCGCTTCTTAGCGTCCCCTCAGACGCTGTCTTCTGCCTTCGTACCCGTTGAATAACCTTCTCTCGCTCTTTCGGATTCAGCTTTCTGCTTTCTTCTCCCGGCGGCGTTATGCGAACATTGTTGACGCTCGTCAGAACGAGGAATTCCTGAGCATACATGTCAGCCTTCGGGCACTTCTCATCCGTCGGCTCCAGATCACACCTCCCAAGTGTGCCCAGATCCCAATATGCCTTTCTCTGGCTGAACAATACCCCTTGGCATCGCCACGTATCAGTCTTCTTCTTGTTGTACAGTTCCTCCTTTGCTGCATCCGTCAACTGCTCGCCCAGTTCTCCTCTGAATCCCGCTTGCGTCTCCCATATCTTCTGAAACTCGTCAAGTATCATATGCCTATCGGCCACGAACTCAGACACTTTCTGCCCGAACTCATCGTTCCGGTTCCTAACCCGCTCGTTCCTTCTTCTGCCGTTCTTGGTGACAGTCACTCTCGCTTCGTATTCGCATGCCATTAGCTCGCCGAACGTAGCAAAGCCCTTCCTCTTCATCACTGCCTTTGTGTACTCGACTGTACCCTTCTTTTCAGTGGGATCGTTTTTCTTCTTGCCCTCATCCTCTTCCGTTTCCTCATCGAACCACCACGCCCCACGACGCTGCGCAAGATGCAGCAGAATCCTGCCGAATTTCTGCCCGCCGGTGAAATGACCATCTGTCTTCAATTCTGCCTTCACAGCATCCCGCCGAAGCAGCCACGGATTCAGATTCTCCCACTTCTGAAGCTTCTCCGCGTCAACTGGCATCCACTCCTTCTCGATCAGATACTGTCGAACACGCCTCTTAAGTTTCGCTCGCCTGGCGATAGAGCGTCGTTGCTGCCTTTGCCTCCTTCGCGCCTGATTCTTGGGCTCGCCCCTCTTATCCGTGTGCTCTTCCACGCCGGCCGGAAAAACACTCACTCCCATCTTAATTGTCTTTTCCTCCGTATCGATCCACGCCGAACCGACAGAATTCGATCCTATGTCGAGGCCCAACAATTTCATTCGATTTCTCCCTTCAAAAAAGCCGCATGCGATAACACATTTTTCCTCTTGACCATTCCAGCCGGCAGCACTAAAATCACAGTATTGTAATTGATCCGTGTCTGCGGGTTTTTCACAATAAGACGAAACATTCGTAGGCACCTCCCTCAGGGAGACCAGCCGCAGCATATGCAACCCATGTCCTGCGGCTTTTTTTCTTCGGTACTGCTCGCCGTGGAAAAACGCGATTGCCCCTGCCCCCGATCAAGGACATCCTTTTTCCGTTACCGAAGGATACCCGCCACCGGCACCAAAAGCAACCCAAAATCACGGCCGCATCCGCCTCCGCCCGGCTAAAGCCGCCTCCCGCGCTTCTTACCAATCGCTCCAATTCCTGCCCGTACGGCCTCTACCCACGCCGCCGCCGAGCCTTTTTTCTGCCCCGTTTTGCCGAATTAATGCATTTTCGGTGTTGACAAACAGGATGTGGACTCGTATACTCCCTAACTCTTATCGCTTTCTCCGGGGTCGGTTAGCACAACGCAGCATACGAATGCGACGCAATACAACGCAACTTCCGGGGTTGGATAACACGACGTGGTTGAATACTAGGAGAAGAAACGCATGGCAGAAAAAAGAGTATATTTCTTCGGCAACGGAAAGGCTGAAGGCAACACCAAAATGAAGGAACTCCTCGGCGGCAAGGGCGCCAATCTGGCCGAAATGACCAATCTCGGCGTGCCCGTACCCCCCGGCTTCACCATCGCCACCAAAGTCTGCGAAGACTACTACGCCTCCGGCGGAAAATGGCCCGCAGGACTCGAGGAAGAGGTCGACAAGAACCTCGCCAAACTCGAAAAGGCCATGGACGCCAAACTCGGCGACCCCGAAAAGCCCCTGCTCGTCAGCGTCCGCAGCGGAGCCGCCATATCGATGCCGGGGATGATGGACACGGTGCTGAATCTCGGGTTGAACGACGATGTGATCGAGGGGATTATTGCCAAGACGGACAATGCGCGGTTTGCGTACGATATTTATCGCCGGTTCATCGATATGTTCGGCGACGTCGTGATGGGATGTCACCACGAGCATTTCGAGGCGAAGCTCGATGCGGCCAAGAAGAAGGCGGGGGTCGAGGTGGACAGCGAGCTCAGCGCCGAGCAGTTGAAGGATGTGGTGGATGAGTATAAGGCGGTGTACCGCAAGCACGTCGGCGAGATGTTTCCGCAGGACGGGCGGGAGCAGTTGACCCACGCGGTCGACGCGGTGTTCGGCTCGTGGAACAGTCCGCGGGCGATTCGGTATCGCGAGTTGAACAGTATCACGGGTCTGCTGGGCACGGCGGTGAACGTGCAGGCGATGGTGTTCGGGAACATGGGCGAGGACTGCGGCACGGGCGTCTGCTTTACGCGGAATCCGAGCACGGGCAAGAAGGAGTTCTACGGCGAGTTTCTGATGAACGCCCAGGGCGAGGACGTGGTCGCGGGCATTCGCACGCCGATCGAATTGAAGGGCCTGTCCAAGGTCATGCCGGCCGCGTACAAGAAGCTGACCAAGCTGATGAACCGTCTGGAGAAGCACTACAAGGACATGCAGGATATGGAGTTCACGATTCAGGAGAAGAATCTCTACATCCTTCAGACGCGAACGGGCAAGCGGACGGCCGAGGCGGCGGTGAAGATCGCGGTCGATATGGTCGGCGAGCGGCTGATTCCGAAGAAGGAAGCGGTCAACCGCGTGATGCCCCAGCAGCTCGATCGTCTGCTGCACCCGCACTTCGATCCCAAGGCCAAGCGTAATGCGATTGCCAAGGGTCTTCCGGCTTCGCCGGGCGCGGCGGTCGGCCAGGTGGTGTTCACCGCCGACACGGCCGAGGCGTGGCGCGACAAGGGCAAGAAGGTTATTCTCGTTCGCAAGGAGACCAGCCCGGAAGATATCGGCGGTATGGATGCGGCCGAGGGTATTCTCACGGCGTTCGGCGGCATGACCAGCCACGCGGCGGTGGTTGCCCGCGGCATGGGCAAGTGCTGCGTGGCGGGCGTATCGGGTCTGGATATCAACTATAAGACCAACAAGTTCACCGTCGGTAAGACGACCGTGAAGGAGGGCGACTGGATCAGCATGGACGGGACCTCCGGCGAGGTGATGACCGGTCAGTTGGCGACGGTCGAGCCGACGCTGAGCGGCGATTTCGGACGCTTTATGAAGATCTGCGATCAGGTTCGCCGACTGGGCGTTCGCACGAACGCCGACACGCCCGAGGATTCCAAGCGGGCGCGCGAGTTCGGCGCCGAGGGTATCGGGCTCTGCCGGACCGAGCATATGTTCTTCGAGGGCGAGCGGATCTGGGCGGTGCGTCAGATGATTCTGGCGGCCGACGACTATGCCGCAATGCAGTTGCAGCTCGACGGGGCCGAGACGGCCAAGGACAAGAAGGCGATCGAGAAGGAATATGCGACCGCCAAGAAGCAGTTCGAGGGGGCGCTCAAGACGCTGCTGCCCTATCAGCGCAAGGACTTCGAGGGTATTTTCACGGCGATGGCCGGGCTGCCCGTGACGGTGCGGCTGCTCGACCCGCCGCTGCACGAGTTTTTGCCTCAGGACAAGGGTAATCAGGCCGAGATGGCCAAGCGGCTGAAGGTCAAGCCGTCGGTGGTCAAGGCCAAGGTCGATCAGTTGCACGAGTTCAACCCGATGCTGGGCCATCGCGGCTGCCGGCTGGCGGTGACGTATCCGGCGATTTACCGGATGCAGGCGCGGGCGATTGTCGAGGCGGCTTTGAACGTCAAGAAGAAGGGCAAGAAGGTGCTGCCTGAGATCATGATTCCGCTGGCCGGATCGGTTGACGAGCTTGCGATGGTCAAGGCCGAGGTGGTCGACGAGGTCAAGAACGTGCTCAAGGAGAAGAAGGCCCGGCTGGACTATCTGGTCGGCACGATGATCGAGGTGCCGCGGGCGGCGTTGACGGCCGACGAGATCGCCGAAGAGGCGCAGTTCTTCAGCTTCGGGACGAACGACCTGACGCAGATGACGATGGGCTTTTCGCGCGACGACGCGGGCAAGTTCCTCGGCGAGTACGTGATCAAGGGGATTTATGCGGCCGATCCGTTCCAGCAGTTGGATCAGACGGGCGTGGGCAAGCTGGTCGAGATGGGCACCGAGCTGGGCCGCAGCGCCCGCAAGAAGCTGAAGGTCGGCATCTGCGGCGAGCACGGCGGCGATCCCAGCAGTATCGATTTCTGTCACCGGGTCGGGATGGACTACGTGTCGTGCAGTCCGTTCCGCGTGCCGATTGCAAGGCTTGCGGCGGCACAGGCGGCCGTACGGAATCGGTAAAGCGCCGGCTTTGTCAGCCTTTTGGCAAGCGAACGTTTACATCCGTGCGTCGGGTTTGAGGCCCGGCGCACTTTCTTTTGCGCGTTCTGATTGGAGTGGCTGACAGATATTCAAAGAGTGAGCAGACGAGAAGCCTGATCACAGAAAAGTACACTCGGTCCTACCGGTTTGCCGAAGAATGTAGGAAAGAAAAGTTTTTCGGTCTCAGTTTGGTTTTGGTATTATAGCTGCGAGGCCAAGGATTAATCTGGGATATGGCAGCATGAACGATATTGAGATTCGACAGAACTTTCACAGGAAGAGACTGCGACGACAGCATGAAGACAGGGATACACTTGTCATCAATGAACTTGGACTCAATCACGGGAAAAGCCGAGCAGACATTGCGGTGGTAAACGGGCATATCGTTGGATATGAGATTAAGAGTGACCGCGATTCACTCTGCAGACTCAGTGAACAAGTCCAATCATACAATGCAGTCTTCGACAGGGTGTCCATAATCGTGGGGGAACGTCATGCGAATTCTGTTCAAGAACGTGTTCCCGAGTGGTGGGGTCTGATTCTATCTTATAGAGGGGCGAGGGGAGCGGTCAATTTCCAGACGCTGCGCAAGGCCTCAGCCAACAAGAATGTGGATCCGGTTTCGCTCGCCCGCTTACTCTGGCGAAACGAGGCATCGGAAGTGTTGCAGCAAGAAGGGCTCCCTCGTAAGATTCTTCGTCAACCTCGCTCTGTCTTATATCAGTACATGGCGGAAGTCCTGAGCACTCGGGAATTGCGAATGACTGTCAGAGAATACCTCAAGAAGCGTAAAGGCTGGCGATGTCCTGAGTCACTTTCTCTATGTGGTGGTTAGTATCGACCTCTACCCACATCGTTAGACTGCCGGTCTTTCCGCTTCCATCCGCGCAGTCCTTGATGTATTGATCACCCCATGAAAAGTTCGAACCACAATAGTGAGGGGAGCGTGTGATTATTCTGCAAAGTTCTCGGTATTGCTCAAACTTGCCGAACCGCTCGTCTCTGACGTTCCTTCCTTTGACGACGTACCAACCATTATCGATAGTGTATCTTATCTTCGCAGACGGCTTCAGCAACCTCATGTCCTGATCTATGACGTCCGGGTGCGATATGGCATAGTCGCCAAAAGAGGGGAGACGAAGCCCAATGTCATTGAAATCCGAGATCAGTTGCTCATACAATTCCCATTCATATCGGGAAATGACTTGCCCTCCAATTTCTACTTCTGCCATCGTATGAACAAAGGACGTACCAAGCAAAGTGAAAGTTCGCCAGTCCGGCAAATGAGGTAACGCTTTCACTATCCCACGGATGATTCTGGCGAACCCAGTGATGGGAACAAAGTTCGGCGCACATAGATCCAGAACAAGGTCACACTTGATGGGCTCAATTTCCAGCTTGGACAGGAACGACTCGACCTCTCCCCCAAATGAACTGCTTGCGGCTTGCTCGATCCTCACCCGTAGGCAAACACCCAAGCCGTCTCGGTCAATTGCCTCTCTAATGCCCTTCTGGTATTCCGCATCTCGTTCTATGCCGCTCACTGGCACAGCTGAAGGAGCCAAATCTCTGAGTTCATCAAATACGAAGCGAACCGGGTGTATTCCGGAGGCCATGCGTTCCGAAGCCCTGATATTGATCAGATCGACAAAGACAGGGCCACCCTTCCACTTCTTATGAACACGATTCGGAAATTGGTCCAAGTGTTCATCAATCGTCTTCGCATATCTTCGCTTCTGGAAATCCCAGCGAATCTTGGGGACCTCTATAAGTGGTGTCATCTTCTGTCTGGTTGGCGTGGATAGTCGCCACACAGCCTGATACTCGCCCATATTCCATCGTAAGCACGGCACATAATGAATGTGAGTGAAGTTCATGATGATGTCCTTTGCTACAGAAAGTGGACGTCGGGGAACAGCCTTCTTACCTGACCTTGTCCGATCATGTCTGTGAGAATCGTGTAGTTATCCGCTTCTCTTCGAATCTTGCCCGCGATTATTGCAGGATGGATGCCTAATTTGTCAGCGAAAGCCTCAATAGCCTCTTTGCTTCTGACATAGCGAGCTAATGCCGTTTCCCATGCCTCCTCTGGAACGAGGACCCTGGCGGCGCATTCATCTGCCTCCTGTTCTATATCATGAGCTTCGGCATCAAGATCGTCAAATATGCTCTCGACGGTGTCCTTGTGCAGGTGTTTCATTATGTGAATGAGCTCATGAACGAGAACGAACCAGAAGTTGTCGAGCCTGTCGTAGCGCAGAGTCAGGCCAATAATTGGAGGACCATCAGAAAGTAGAAATGCGGCACCATCCAAGTGAGTCTGCGGAAGATGAGGTTCAATGACCACACGGATTCCAGAGTCTTGCAGGTACTGGACTGCCTTCATTGGGCCATTTTCCGCACGGCTCAGATGGACAAGTTGAGTCATCCACTTCTCAGTGGTAACCCTCTTCTTTGCGTATTTCTGCGGTAGCGTTTGCTTTTTTGCCAGAATGATGATGCGACATTGCCAAGCAAGCAATGCATACCTGTTTACGATACCGTCAGAACGTACACGCTGACGCGCAGCCGTTCGCACGGGTGCGGCAAGAGCACTTCTCACATACTCTTCTACCAGTTCTTCTGCCTCATTCATGGCAGCTTGCACCGAGCCCGAAAAACCTTCAAACCAGTTGCGATGGTACATCTCTCTGACAGGGAATTGATCCCACGGTAGCTCATCCCTTTCTGTTTCAGAGGGAGGCATCTCCGGGACGGCTTTCAACGCCGCAATCTCCGTGATATTCAACCCAAGTGCATTAGCCACATCAGCAAGTCGACGAAGGTTCGCAGAGGCATATCTTTCTGCCTCATATCTCTGGATCTGTTGCTCTTTCACGCCGATGACTTCCGCAAGCTCACGTTGCGAGAGTCCCTTGGCGATACGAGCCCTGATTAGAAGGTTCGGCAACTGTTGCAGCGTTGTTGCCTTGAGCGTGTCAACTGTCCCAGATTTCAATGTCTCGTATTCATTGACTTCCAAAGTGAGCTTCTCCAGTTCACTCTGAAGAGCATCTAGCTGAGCTTTTGCGAGGACTCTGGAGTTCGTTCGTTTGGCAGCGTCTTTGATGTCATAGTCATTGACTGCCTGTTTGAGCTTCTCCAACTGGGCAGCAGTGACTCGATACTGCCGTTCATTTGTTATCATAGTACCACCTCTTATCGCGCGTTCTACGGTAAACGTATGCGGACAATGCCTTTGGGATTTCCTGTGTGCCTGTCAATCTGAAAGAAGTCAACGAAGAAGTGGTTGCCATCAGCCACGAAAGTGGCCGGGAAGAACTCTCCGCCGAATTTCTGTTTCTGTGCTCTTCGTTGGTCTGAAAAATCCAATAGGCAGGGATCCAGTTTCTTGGGGTCGACACCAATTGGATCCCAACAGGCATCAAAGTCTCCAGGAATGGACTTTGACGTGACGAAACTTCCGTCAAGGAGTATTACGCGGCATCCGGCTTTCGATAGAGCCGTAACGCCACTCTTGAAACCGGAGAAGAGTCTCTTTCGGTAGTTCGATGTGGCGAAACGATCTTCGACCTGCTCAAGCGTTGCATCATGCACTCCAGGCGGCAATACACGCCACGGAGCGCCCACGTCAATCAAGTCCGGTATCATATCAACCCAACAATATAATTGTGTGGGTGAATAGTCAATACGATTTTGCTCTTCGCGTCTTTAACGAGCTTCGCTTGTGGGGAAGAACGAACTTGGTTTCGGAACGCACGCACAAGCACATTTTGCCTGGGAATCGGTTGTATCCGTTTGGTTACTCCGGGAAGTTGAGTGCGGCGAATGTTTTGTGGAGTTTCTTTGCTGCGGTGTCGTATGCGCGGGCGGCGTCGGTTTCATTTGTGAAGTAGCCGAGGTGGCGGGATTTGCCGGCGGCGGTGATCTGTGCGGTCCATTTCTTCTGGTGTTTGTGCCAGTAGACGCCTTTGTAGCGGGAGGTGGCTTTTGCGGATTTCTTCTGGTTGCGGCAGTTCTGGGTGAATGTGGCCAGGCGGAGGTTGACCCGGCGGTTGTTGAGGCCGTCGTGGTCGATGTGGTCGACGAGCAGGTTGGGCGGGGCGTCGAGTATCTGGCGGTGCATTTTGACGGATTTGCCTTTGTGCTTGCGGACGGCGTAGATGTGGCGGCCTGAGCCTTCGGCGAACCATTCGGAGCGGGCGAGGGCGGGGTAGTCGTCGGCGTCGACGACGGCGAATCGGCCGCGGGTGAGCGGAATGCATCGCGGGGTGCGGCTGTTTGGCGAAGCTGCGCGGGACGGGTAGAAATTCGGACAGACGCCATCGAGCCGGCGGACGGCCCAGCGGCCTTCGGAGCCTTTGAGCGAGCGGCATATGAGCACGGCGCGGCGCGGGCCGAGGGCGAAGGTTGAGAAGCAGCAGTTGTGGCAGCGGTTTTCGTGGGGCATGCGGACCTCCGGCAGTGAAGCAGCGAATTGTCAGTGGTGTACTGCGAGGCGGATTGAAATGTCGTTCAGCTTAGACTCCTTATTTGTTAGTTGTATATTATACCATAACGCAGGCGATTTGTCGAGGACAATCGAGGAATGGACAGCCGGTATGCGGGACATGCAGGCATGGCGCTTGACGGAGGATCGGCCGGGGATTGGGCGGCTTCAAGACTCCGGGGATCGCCCCGCTCGCGGGACTCGGTGGAACTGGCAGGGGATGGAGGACCACGGGGCAGTGCGAGATACGGGCGATTTCCTTGTCGGTGCGGCTATTTCATGCGCCGCCCGGGGCGGGTTTCTCGATTTCGCCTGGTTTTGCCGGAGACGAGAGAGCGGCGGGCCAGGTCGTGTGCGAGGGGGACGGCGAGAGCAGGCTGTTGCAGGGCGGCGTATCGAGAGCGGCGGGTTGCGATTGGGTCGAGAAGATTATTGACAGGGCGGGAGATTTATGTAGAATTCGGTGTTTCGAGTCGAGGTTCGGCTCGTTTTGTTCGTTCTGCCGGGAGGCGGGGCGGTGTTTATGGTGAAAGTAGCTCAGTTGGTCAGAGCACTGGATTGTGGATCCAGGGGTCGGGGGTTCGAGTCCCCTCTTTCACCCTGTTCTGCGTTCGGAGGTGAGATGTTCGCCGCGGGCCGTTGAGGGGTTCGGCCGGTGACGGCGGCTCTTTCGAGGCCGGAGCGTACGTTTTCGAGGCGGAAATGGCTTGACGCGAGGCCGTAGTAAGCGTACACTAAGGTGTTAGGGTGTTGACATTTTATTCTTTTGTGGGGATTTTCTATGAAGGGCCGGACGGGATTTACGCTGATCGAGCTATTGGTTGTTATCGCCATTATTGCGATTCTGATGGGGATTCTGATGCCGGCTCTGCAGCGGGTGAAAGACCAGGCGAAGGACCAGGTTTGCCGGGCGCATATCAAGGGTATCGGGCTGGGCGTGACGATGTATCTGCAGGACAACGACTTCAAGCTGCCCGATCTGCACACGCACACGAACAATACGAACGGGCATCTGTGGTGGGACAACGGGGGCAATCCGCTGAAGGCGAGCGACAACCGGGCGTACTGGGGGATTGCGTACATCGACTACGTGGAGGACCGGGAGCTTTTCGGTTGTGCGGCTTTTCGGAACTTCGCTGAGACGGTGGCGAACGATCTGCTGTACGGCGGGGACTACGAGCTTATCTACACCTCGGCGTACGGAGCGAACGGGTGGCTCAGCGACGAGCACGCTGGGAGTATTCCGAGGCATTCGGAGGTGATTGTGGCGCACGACCACATGGAGCCGCGGATCGAGAACGGGAATAACGCGGGCAATTCGGATATGCTGTTTCCGAGTCCGAACGGGACGAACCTGACGCACTATCGGGAGGGCGGCGGCCGGGCGGACTGGTATCGGGGTATCTTTCGGCACAATATTCGCTCCGGCGAGCCGTTCAAGACGGGCGGGAGTCTGAACGTGTTGTGGCTGGACGGGCACGCCAGCAGCATCAAGGAGACGACGGGCGAGGGCGTGTACAAGCGGTGGTACGATCCGCTGGACAAGAATTAGGGGCCGGCGTCGAGCATAGCACGGGCGGCGGCGTGCGATGCGCGGACTAATCTACTGAAGATGGTGGTGCGCCGGTGGTCTGCGCGGCGATTGCGGGTCTGGCGGGTGCAGGAGGGAGCAATGATTCGCGGTGGATGGCGACGGCGAGGCGAGTTCTTCTTGAGTCTGGCGTTCGATGGTAATGGCGGGTATACTGTGGGTAATCAGCACGGCATGCGGAATTGGCCGGCTTCATGATGTTGGCGCAACAGCAGATGCACGCCGGGCGAAATTGACAGGGCTGTCTTAGGTGTTGCGGCTCGGACGAAATGCTGAGACGCACGCCGGCTGCCGGACAGTGTGTCGAAGTGATGCTTCTCGGTCGATATGGAAGAGCAGGAACGACAATCCGACGGTCATGAATTCTTCGTGCAGGGGCGGGAGTGCTTCTTCGGCAAGGTGCTGGAGTCGTCGCTGAACGGCATTTACGTGTACGATCTGGCGAAGCAGACGCACGCATTTATCAATCCTCAGTATGCGGTGCTGACGGGATATACGCTCGACGATTTGCAGAAGGTTCGCGGGGATGGTTTTTTCGAGTTGTTCCATCCGGATGATGTGGAGAAGGTCGCAGCCCATATCGAGCGCGTCAGGCGGAGCGGCGAGGACAGGACGTTCGAGATCGAGTATCGGTTCAGGCGGGCGGACGGGAGATGGATGTGGTACCTGTCGCGGGATACGGTATTTGCGCGGGATGATGCGGGCGAAGTGAGGCAGATAATCGGCACGTTCATCGACATCAACGAGCGGAAGGAGCACGAGTGGCATCATGCGCGGAACCTCCGGACGGCGCAGCGGCTGGTGGAGATTTCGCAGGAGGTTCTGGCGGCGGAGGATCTTGAGACGGTTCTGCAGAAGGTGGTGGATGCGGGTCGGGAGTTGACTTCGGCGAAGGTGGCGACGTCCGGTCATGCACTTGTCGACGGGCAATTCAATGTGGCGGCGATTTCGAAGATGCCGGGCGTGCAGGCGTGTCCGCCGGGCGAGGAATTCAAAACGGCGGCGGGAGGAGTCTATCAGGAGATTATTCGGACGCCGGAGGCCATCCGTCTGACGGACGAGCAGATGCGGTCGCATCCGAGTTGGCGCGGTCTGCCCGAGGGGCATTTGCCGCTTCGCGGACTGTTGGGCGCCAGGCTGGTCGATCCACGGGGGCGGGGCAACGGTCTGATCATGGTCAGCGACAAGGTCGCGGGGGAGTTCACGGCCGAGGATGCGGCGGTCCTGCAGCAGTTGGCGAACGTTACTTCGCTGGCGATTCATCTGCTGGAGGCGCGGGACCGGGAACGCAAGCGTGCGGAGGAAGCGATTGAGGCGGGGCGCGCGGCGGCGCAGAGCGAGGAACTTGCACAACACCGGCTGTCGGAAATCGAAGCGATTTACGATTCGGCGCACGTGGGGTTGTGCGTTTTCGACCGGGAAATGCGGTTTTTGCGGGTGAACGAGCGGCTTGCGGAGATCAACGGCGCGGCGGCGGCGGATCATATCGGGCGGACGGTGCGGGAGATAGTGCCGGATCTGGCGGAGGAGGCCGAACGGCTGGGAAACGAGGTGCTTCGTACGGGCCGGCCGGTGCTGAATGTGGAGGTCAGCGGTACGACGCCGGCCCGGCCGGGCGTGCAACGGGACTGGATCGAGCACTGGATGCCTTTGCAGGACGAAGGCGGCGAGATCATCGGCATTAACGTAGTGGCCGAGGAGGTCACCGAAGCCAAGCGGATGCAACGGTCTCTGGCCGAGAGTGAAGCGCGGCATCGGGCGACGTTCGAGAACGCGGCGGTGGGGATGGCGCGAGTGGGTCGGAGCGGGCGGTTCCTGCGGGTCAACGAGCGGTTGTGCGAGATTACGGGCTACAACGAGAATGAGTTGATGAATCTGTCTTTTCAGGACATCACGCACCCGGACGATCTGGAGACCGATCTGGCCCAGGCGCGGTTGCTCTGGGAAGGGAAAATCGAACACTATCGTATGGAAAAGCGATATATCCACAAGGACAGCCGGGCTGTCTGGGTCAATCTGACATGCTCGGTGCAGCGCGACGCCGACGGCAAGCCACATTGCGGTATCGCGGTGGTGGAGGATATATCGGTTCGCAAGTCCGTGCAGAACGCGCTGCGGGCGAGCGAATTGCGGATGCGGGCGATACTGGAGCATCTGCCCGTCGGAGTATGGTTTGCGGATGAAGAGGGACAGATCATTTACTGTAACGCGACGGCGCAGCGGATATGGGAGGGAGCGCGCTTCGTGGGTGTGGAGCACGTGGACGTCTATAAAGGATGGTGGTACGATACGGGCGAGACTATCGAGGCCGAGGACTGGGCGATTGTCCGGGCCGTTCAGCGGGGCGAGACGAGTATCAACGAGACGATCGAGATCGAGTGTTTCGATGGAACCCACAAGATCATTCGCAACTCGGCGGTGCCCATGCGGACCGAAGACGGCGAGATCGTCGGGGCGGTGGTGCTTAACGAAGATATTACCGATCAGATACGAGCGGCCGAGGCCCTGGAGGCAAGTGAGAAGCAATTGCGCGAGTTGGCGGAGGGTCTGGAGGAGCAGGTGGCCCATCGGACGGAGGAACTGGCACGGACCGTGAACCAACTGCAGGATGAAGTGGAGCATCGCAAGCATACCGAGGCTACGCTTCAGGAGCATTCGCGCATGCTGGAGGGGTTCTTCACCAGCACGATCACGCCGCTGGCGTTCATGGACAGGGACTTCAACTTCATCCGGGTCAACAACGCTTATGCAGCCGCCGACGGCAAGACGCCCGGCGATCTGGCGGGCAAGAACCATTTCGATCTGTATCCCCATGCGGAAAACGAGGTTATTTTCCGGCAGGTGGTTGAGACGAAGGAGCCCTATGTCGCCACCGCCCGGCCTTTTGCGTACAAGGATGATCCGACGCGAACGACGTACTGGAACTGGCAGATAACGCCGATACTGGACAATGCGGGCGAGGTCGCGTCGCTCGTGCTCAATCTGGAAGATGTGACCGAACGGCAGGTTGCGCTGCAGCAACTCGCCGAACGGGCCGAACAGCTTCGGCGGATGAGCCAGGAACTGAGCGAGGCGGAGGACCGCGAGCGGCGGCGGCTGGCGGAGGTACTGCACGATGACCTGCAGCAGATGCTGGTGGGAGCGAAGCTGCAATTAGGGATCGTCGAGCGCAAGAGCAGGGACGATGAGGGGCTCGTGCAGGTTCTGTCGGAGGTGCAGGAATTGCTGCGGGAGTCGGTGCAGAAGTGCCGGGCGCTGTCGCATGAGTTGTGCCCGCCTGCGCTGTACGACGGAGGATTGGCGGAGGGGCTCAAATGGCTGAGCAAACAGATGCGGACGACCTGCGGGCTGACGGTGCAGGTCGATTGCGACCCGCGAGCGAACGTGCATTCGGACGCAGTCAAGGCATTCTTGTACAAGTCCGCGCAGGAGTTGCTCTTCAACGTGGTCAAGCACTCGCGAGTGAAGGAGGCGTCGCTGCGACTGCGGTGTATCCGGGACGGGATTGCGCTGAGCGTTCGAGACCAAGGCAAGGGGTTCGACCCGGAAGCAATCATCGAGGATGCTCACGGGGGATTCGGGCTTTTCACCATTCGCGAACGGGCCGAACTGCTGGGCGGTTCGCTGAAGATAGACAGTGCCGAGGGTGAGGGCAGCCGTTTTACCGTGCAAATATCGGCTTTGCCTGATACGTCGACGAAAGAGGCGAGGCGGGTCCGAAAGGCCGCCAAAAGGAAGAAGTCGGCCACCGGGAAATCCAAACGGCGCAAGCGGTCGGGCAGGCGGTTGCGCGTGCTGCTGGTGGACGACCACAGCGTGATGCGGGCGGGCGTGGAGGCGCTGCTGGATGACGAGGCGGATCTGGAAGCGGTGGGCCAGGCGGGCAACGGCAGGGATGCGATTACTCTGGCCGGACGGCTCAAACCCGACGTGATTCTGATGGACGTTGAGATGCCGATCCTGGACGGGGCGGCGGCGACGCGAACGATCAAGGAGCGATGGCCGGAGACGCGCATTGTCGCACTGTCGATGTTCGAGAACGAAGCGATCAGGAATCGCATGCGCGAAGCCGGGGCGGATGCATACGTTTCAAAGAACGACCCGTCTGAGACGCTGCTGGCGGCTATTCGCGATGAATGAGGCTGTGTGGGGGCTTTGCGAGGGAGCGGTCCGGATGGGCCGCTGACGGCCTTTTTTTTGACGCTATGTGTGATTCTACGACATACATAGAAAACTATTGCATAATGTCCAAATTACGTAGTAACCACTATTGACAGAATCGTCGGGGCGGTTAGATTGGTTCTGGCTCATGGAGGAGTGGTGAGAAGGCTCAGGGGTCTTAATACAGCGAAGCCTTTTTCCCGGTTTTTCTCAGGATGTTGGGTGTTGGATGGTGGTACGTGCAAGGGAATACAGGGAGGAGGTGCTGTTATGCCTGTTATTGTGGGTTCCGTGCTGGCAGGGGAGGTGGTGGCTTGCTGTCTTTTCACGGCGTGGAATGGGTTTTCATTTCGGCGGACGGTGGTGGACATGCGCAGAAATATCGCTCTTCTGGGGGGTACGGGGCTTGTGCTGGCCCTTGGCATCTGGCTGATGATGAGCGGATAGAGATGTGCGCCGGGGGTGGACCGGCAAAGTGTGTACGGAGGTGGGAACCGGGGGGCCGGTCCTGCGGTTCTTGGCGCCTCTACAGTCGCCAGGGGCTGCGCTTGGCGCGGTCGAGCATGCGGTTTGCGGCCGGGTCGTCGATGAATCGTTCTCGCCGAGGGTCCCATCGCAGTTTGCGGCCGAGACGCAGGCAGATGTTGGCGGCGTGGCAGGTGGTGACCGATCGATGTGAGATCTCGGCGCTACTTGTCGGTTCGCTGCGGGTCCTGACGCAGTCGAGGAAGTTGCGGTGGTGGCCCATCATGTAGCCGTAGCCCTGCTGGGCAGCGCTGAGCTTTCGCATGACGGCGTCGCTGGAGGCGGTGACCTTGCCTGTATCGTCGACGCTGACCCAGCCTTCGGTTCCGACGAACTTGTTGCCGCGGGGGCCTCTGCCCGGTTCGGTTTCGTCGTGGCAGATCATCCTGACGCCGTCGGCGTAGGTGGCGGTGACCTCGAAACGCAGCGGCGTGTTGAAAAGTCCGTCGCGCGGAAATTCGGCCCAGCCTTCATATGTCACCGGCCCGGTATCCTGGCTGTCATTGGCCCACTGCGCGAGGTCGTTGAAGTGAGCGCCGAGGTCGGTAAGCTGACCTCCCGAGTAATCGTATATCCAGCGGAAGCTGCCGTGGCATCGGCGGGGCGTGTAGGCCTCGTACGGGGCGGGGCCGAGCCATCGGTCGTAGTCGAAGTGCTGCGGGACCGGCTCGGGCTTCTGCGGCGGACAGTTATGGCCGTTGTGGTAGTAGCAGTGCAGCGTGTGGAGGCGGCCGAGCATGCCGCTGCGGGCGATGTCCACCGCGAAGCGAAAGCAGCCGATGCTGCGCCGCTGCGTGCCCGATTGATAGACGGTTCCGAGCCGTTTGACGGTGTCGGCCACTGCGCGGCCTTCGGCGATGGTGAGCGAGATGGGTTTTTCACAATAGATGTCCTTGCCGGCCCCGGCGGCTTCGATGGACAGTATGGCGTGCCAGTGGTCCGGGGTGGCGATCAGAATCGTGTCGATGTCATCGCGGGCGAGTACGCGGCGATAATCGTTGTAGGCGGCGCAGTCGGAGTTGCCGTAGGCGGCGTCGACCGTTTGTTTGGCGGCGGTGCGATGCCTGCCGTCCACATCGCAGACGGCGAGCACGCGCAGATCGTCGCACGTGAGGAAGTTGCGCAGATTGTGCATGCCCTGGCCGCCGAGGCCGATGGCGCCCATGGTGAGGCGTTCGGCGGCGCCGAAGGCGGAAGATGGAACGATCCAGGGCACAGTCATTGTCGATGCAACCGAACCGGCCGCGGTTTTCAGAAACGAGCGTCTTGTCCATACGGTCATGTTGTTACCCTATCAAGGAAATACTACCACGCGGTTCGCGGCCAAACGCGGCGGCGAACCGGTCGGGACGTCATATTACCATAACCGTCCGTCGAACCCAAGGGTGTCGGGCAATTGCCTCCGGCGAACCAGTCACTGCCGGCTCAGGCGATTTGCCAGGGGCTGCGCATGGCTTTGCTGAGCATGCGGTTGGCCTGGTCGTCGTTGAGGAAGTGCTCGGCGGCCGGGTCCCAGCGGAGTTTTCGCTTGAGCGTCATGGCGATGTTCCCGAGATGGCAGATGCTCGTGGAACGGTGGCCGACTTCGACCGGTGCGGCGGTTGGTCGGCGGGTCTTGACGCAATCGACGAAGTTGCGGTGGTGGTCGTTGCTGACGTAAAGGTGTATTTCATCCGGGCCGATGACGGAAGTTTTGAGCGAGGCGGGTTCGCATTCGAGGGTCTTGTCTCTGACTTCGATCCAGCCTTCGGTGCCTTCGAGGCGGAGAGGTCCGCCGGGGTCGGTCTTGCATACAAGTTCGACGCCGTCGGCGTATCGTGCGCGGAAATGGACGTACGTGGCGGTGTTGAACAGGCCGTCTTCGGGGAAGACGCCGCCGAGGTCTTCGACTTCGACGGGGCCGGTCGTATCGGTGCCGTGGGCCCATTGGGCGATGTCGATGGCGTGTGCGCCGAGATTGGTTGTCTGGCCGCCCGAGTAGTCGAGGCCGAAGCGAAAGGTATAGAGGCAGCGGTCTTTGTGGTACGGCACCCAGGGTGCGGGGCCGAGCCACAGGTCGTAGTCGAGGTAATCGGGTACGCCCATGGGTTGCCAGTCGCCGGCGGGAGCCTCTTTGTTGTTGGCGCCGATGGTGGTGACAATCTTACGTAGTCTGCCGATGCGGCCGTTGCGAACGAGTTCGCAGACCCGGCGGTAGTGGCCGCTCGAACGCCGGTGCGTTCCGGTCTGGAAGACTACGCCGTACCGTTCGGCGGCGCGGGCCATTGCTCGGCCTTCGGCCACCGTCAGGCTCAGCGGTTTTTCGCAGTAGATATCCTTGCCTGCAGCGGCGGCGGTGATTGCAGGAATGGCGTGCCAGTGGTCGGGCGTCGTGATGCAGACGGCGTCGATGTCATCACGGGCGAGCAGGTCCCGGAAGTCAATGTATGCGGCACAGCCGCGGCCGCCGTAGTGGTCGTCCACGATCTTTCTGGCGGGTTCGCGGCCGAACCATGCGCCGTTCCAGCCTTTCTTGTACCAGTGGCCGTACGTATCGCTTGCTTCCACCACGTCGCAGACGGCGACGACGCGCACGTCCGGCTGGCTGAGGAAGGCCCGCATGTTGTTCGTGCCCATGCCGCCGACGCCGATCGAGCCCATCGTGATCCGTTCGCTCGGAGGCACCGCACCGGCGCCGCCGAGAACGCCTGCGGGTACGATGTATGGAAATGCGGCGGCGCACGTTAGTTCTGCGGTGCCGGCGAGAAAACGACGCCGACTGATTCGTTTGTTGTTCATCCCAAGGCTCCCATTATCGTAGTGCTCTGCGTCGCCGCAAGCGGTCGAGCCATTGTCGTAGATCGCATGCGGCCGATACCGTATCTACGGCAAAGTATAACGGGCGCCGGTGCGGAACGCAATGCCGGCTGACGCGGGCCATCGCTGCTGGTGGAGACGCAAAGCCCTGGTGAACGCACCGGCCCGACACACACAAATGTACTCGCATCGCAGTCCGCGGCCCGCTACAATGGCATCGTGGCTTTTGACTATGGTTATGATACGTGCATGACAGTCTTTGGAGGTGCTCGAATATGAGAGATTATCCTAGGCAGGCAAATAATCCCGGCGGTTTGACCAGGCGTGCAATGTTGCGGCAAACGGCGGCGGGGGTGGCGCTCGGCACGGCCGCCCTGACAGGCAGCGCCGGTGCGGCCGGACCGGCCAAAAAACCGGCAAAGCGGATGCCCATTCTCAAATCGTTGAAGTTCGGCATGATCCGCGAGGGCGGGTCGATTCTCGACAAGTTCAAGCTCGTGCAGGATATCGGGTACGACGGAGTCGAACTCAATTCGCCGGGCGGGGAGAACAAAGAAGAATGCCTGGAGGCGAGTTTGAAGACGGGGCTGCCGATTCACGGTGTGGTCGATACGCGTCACTGGAGCGTACGGGCGACTGATCCGGATCCGGCGGTTCGCGAGAAGTGTTTGCAGGATTTGCTGACGGCCATTCGGGAGTCGCACTATGTCGGCGGTTCGTCGGTGCTTCTGGTGCCAGGGCACGGCAAGGATGGTCCGATGGATGTGATCGTGCCGCGGTCGCTGGAGATAATTCGAAAGGCGCTGCCGACTGCGGCCAAGCACGGCATTCGGATTCTGATCGAGAACGTGTGGAACCATATGTTCTACGACCACGCGGGCAAGCCGGAGCAGACGGCCGATGCGTATGCGGCGTTTATCGATGCGTGCAACAGCCCGTGGGTGGGGGCGTATTACGACATCGGGAATCATCACAAGTACGGCCGGCCCGAGAAGTGGATTCGGACGCTGGGGACGCGGATCGTCAAGCTCGATGTCAAGGGCTTCAGCCGGGACAAGAACAGCTGGGCGCCGATCGGCGAGGGAACCATCGACTGGCCGGCGGTCCGTAATGCTCTGGATGCCGTCGGCTTTACGGGGTGGTGTACGGCGGAGGTCGGAGGGGGCGACCGCAAGCGGCTGGAAGATGTTCTCGCACGACTCAATCGCGTGCTGCCGAACGGGTGATGATGCGCACTATCGAGAGAACGTCATTTGCAGGCGGCCGGATTCAGGGGCTGATCGCGCTCTGCGTATTGGTTTGTGTTCCGGCGGCCGGGATAAGCGCGGCTGCGGCCGATGAATCGCCTGCCGACGGGGCCGTAATCAAGGCGGTGCTCGGCGACGGCCATGCGGGGGAGAATCTGCTGGATAGCGACGCGTGGAGGCCTTGGGAGAAGGGCTTTGTGCGTAAGGACGGCTTGCTGATTTGCGATAACGGGACGGATGCCGAGGTGCAGCGAGGGGCTTCGCAGACGGTCGCGCTGAATCAGAACATGCCCGAGCCGATTATGGCGGTTGCGTGGAGCAGGGCGGTCGATGTCACGGGCGGGCGCGACCGCGGCTACTCGCTCTATCTCGATCTGGTGTATGAGGACGGCGAGCCGTTGTGGGGACAGATCGATGCGTTCGACACGGGGACGCACGAGTGGCAGAAGGCGCAGGTGATCGTTTTTCCCGACAAGCCGGTCAGGACCGTGAGCTTCCACCTGTTGCTGCGGCGTCATGCGGGCAGGGCGTTGTTTCGCGATGTGGCACTGTATACGCTCAAGCCGCCGGCAGGGGCCTGCCTGTTCGACGGGGTGGCGGTCGCGCCGAGCGGACGGACGCCGGAAGGATTTCAGGTGCGCGATGTCGCGGCCGGGAGCGGTTTCATGCGGATCGAACGCTCGGCGGCGGGGTTGCGGTTGCAGTGCGAAAAGACCCGGCGGGACGACGCGACGTTTTTCGACGTAGTTCTGCGGGACACGACCGGCGAAGACCGGGCGGTTACGCTGGTGTACGCGATACCGTTTTCGCGGAGTGAGGGCCGGTGGTTTGCGGACCCGCGGAGCACGACGGCGGTCCAGCCGGGCCGGGAGTACGTTAATGCGAGCCGCTTCAATGCCGGGGCGAACGGGCGGTTGTCCCGATATCCGCTGGCGGCCGCGGCCAACAGCGAAAAAGCGGTGGCGCTGGGAATTGACATGCGGCGTCCGGCCTTCTTTCGCCTCGGCTGCAACGCAGGGACCGAAGAGCTTTTCGTTGCGTACGATCTGGGGCTGACGAAAGAAAAGCCGTCGGCGCGGGTGCGGTTCTGTACGTTTTCATTCGATCCGAAGTGGGGCTTTCGTGCGGCACTGGATCGCTATTACAGCATCTTTTCGGAGGCGTTCGAGCGGCGGATTGAGAAGCAGGGGCTGTGGATGCCTTTCGCGAAGATCAGCGAGGTTGTCGGGTGGGAGGACTTCGGGTTTCGGTTCAAGGAGGGCACGAACGAAACGGCGTGGGACGATGCACACGGCATCATCACGTTCCGATACACCGAGCCGATGACGTGGTGGATGTCGATGCCGGAGGGAATGCCGCGAACGATTGCGGCGGCATTGCAGGAAGCCAAACGTCTGGTCGGGCAGGGCGATACGCGGGCGCAGGCGTTGTTGACCAGCGGATATCACGATCAGGCGGGCCGGTATGTCGCGCGTTTGCTCGACAGGCCCTGGTGCGACGGGGCCGTCTGGAGCATCAACTCCATGCTGGGCATTGCCGGCGAGGTCACGGATTTCAAGAATCAGTGGGGCCCGCAGGTGCAACGGCGGCTGTACGGTCCGGACCGAAAGGCGGATCTCGACGGCGAGTATATTGATTCGAGCGAGGGGTACGTAACGGACGAACTGGATTTTCGCCGGGACCATTTCGCCGCGGCGCAAACGCCTTTGACGTTTTCGCTCGCGGACCACAGTTGCGCCATCTTCCGGGGCCTGATTGCGTTCGAGTATATTCGGGCGCTTTCCGAGGACTGCCACGCCATGGACAAGCTGATGATGGCCAATTCCACGCCCATACGATTGTGCTGGCTGGCGCCGCTGCTGGATGTTATGGGCTCGGAGACCGACTGGAATCCGGGCGGCACGTGGCGGCCGATGTCCGACGCGGATCTGCTGTATCGCAGGGTAATGTGCAAGGGCAAGCCCTACTGCTTCCTGATGAACACGCGATTCGAACAATTCTCGCACGCCCTGGTTGAGAAATACATGAAGCGCGCTCTGGCGTACGGCATGTTTCCGGGATTCTTCAGTCACAATGCATCGCAAGGGCACTATTTTACGCGACGGGAACTCTATGACCGAGACCGCGACCTGTTTACGAAATACGTGCCGCTGTGCAGACGCGTGGCCGAGGCGGGGTGGGAACCGGTCACGCGGGCAACCTGCGACCAAGAGTATATCCGTATCGAGCGCTTCGGGGACCAGTATCTGACCATCTTCAACGACAGCAAAACGCAGACAACCGCGACTATACGGACCGAAATGGATGTGCCCGATGTTACGGAAGAACTGTTGCATGGCCGCCGCATCAATTGGAACGGGCGTTCGACAACGCTTGTACTCGGGGCTGAGGATGTCGCGGTTATCAGGCTGGATTAAGGACTGCAAATCGAGCTGTCTTTCGCACCGCTGCTTCGGATCCCGCGGATTTGGAGCCTTTCTACGTGAAATAGTACCGCTCCCTGTCCGACAACACAAGTGCGGGCGAATTTCCGCATCCGCACAACGTAACGCAGGCACAATGTGACGACAGGGAGCAGATCATGCACCACGCAATACGAGCAAGAGACGACGAGCGGCGGTCGCCGGTTCATAAAGTGCGTCAAATGGGGCGGCGTTTCTGGCGAGAGTGGCGTGCGACCATTCTGTTCGTTCTGCTGGTGGTGGTGCCGGTCAAGTCGAGCATAGCCGACTGGAACTGGGTCCCGACCGGCTCGATGAATCCGACCATTCTCGAAGGAGACCTGATTTTCGTCAATAAGCTGGCGTACGACCTGCGGGTACCTCTGACCATGCATCGGCTCGCCCGCTGGGGGCGGCCGCAGCGCGGCGATATCGTGATCTGTCTGTCGCCCGATGACGGCACGCGGCTGGTGAAGCGCATTGTCGGCGTGCCGGGCGATGTCGTCGAGATGCGAGACAACATACTATACCTGAACGGCCGGCCGGTGCCATACAGCCGAACCCGTGAAGATTACTGCAGCAAGTTGCGCGATGGTCTGGCGGAAGAGTCGATCTGCGAGATGGAAGAACTCGACGAGGCGACTCATCCGGTGCTCCGGGTGCCCGGCATGCGGGCGATGCGGAGTTTCGGACCGCTGACTGTTCCGCCCGGCCGCTACTTTGTCCTCGGAGACAATCGGGATCAAAGCCGCGATTCGCGATTCTTCGGTTTCGTGCCCCGCAAGTCCATTCTGGGCAAGGCGCGGGCGGTGCTGTTCTCGTTCGACATCACGGAATTGTATCTGCCCAGACTGACCCGGTTCTTCAGTCCTTTACGATGAAAGCACTCTATTTGCGCAAACAGCCAGTTCCGAGAATCTTCCGGGCCACTTTCCAACTGATATACCCGTACCTTGTTGCCGAGTTTATGCTGTATGGTATAACATGGCGGGAGTCCTGAAGGGTTGATTTTCGTTCGCGCTGGATCTGTGGCACGGCAGTGCGTGGTTCTTAAGGGTTTCACGGAAGATAAAGGGGCAGAAATGAAGATATTTGGCTGGCGACTGGTGTGCGCTGTGCTGGCGGGTGCGGTTCTTTCGGGGCCGTATTTGGAGGCCGGGCAGACAGAAAGCCGCGTTCTTGGCTACATCAACCACATTCCACAGGAGAGTACCGAGGCCAGCGCCCGACGGCATCGGCGTGTTGCGCAACGCAGGGCCGGGATACCGGTGATGGTGCACCGGGGCGCCCGCTCGCAGGCTCCGGAGAACACACTCGAAGCATACGCTGCTGCGATGGACCTTGGCGCCGATGGTGTCGAAATCGATATCCGGCGCAGCAGGGACGGCATTCTGTATCTGTTTCACGATGATACGGCTGAGAGACTAACGCATGCGACCGGGAAGGTGCGCGAGCTGACCTATTACGAGTTGCTGGCGGCTACTCCCAGGCACGTATATGGACGAGCCACCGAGCAGAGTCGACCGCCGACGTTGGCGGCCTTTCTGGTGCTGGCCAGGCAAAGGGCAATGCTGCCGCATCTGGATGTCAAGGAAGCGGGCTTGCAGGACGAAATTGCGCAAATGTTCGACCAGGCGGATGTGTGGGATCACGTAGTGGAGGTCAACGGCGGCAATGCCGAGACGCTGCGCCCGCCTGATGATCCGGCCGACGCCGATCCGAACGCACCCTATAACAAGGTCTCGCTGATTCCGTATAAAGGCTGGGTACCGGAGGGCGATTACCGGGATCCTGAGGATATCGAGCGCATCCGAAGGTGGCTGCCGAAAACGCGAGGCACGCAGATGGTCTTCTGCCGGGACCCCCGTCCGGCCATCCATGCGCTGGGTCGTACGGTGCCTCGGGCGGTTTCCCTGCCGGAGAACCTGCGTGCATGGTGGGGGCCGGAGGGGATGATCGAGCCCAGAAACCCATGAGACCTTACGTGATCCTCATTCGGCCTGCATCTACAGTTCGGCGACCCATGTGCAATGGCATTTGACTGTCGGCAATTGGTTCTCTAAGATGGAGATGCAAATCTGGTTCCGAATTGAACGGGGCGTATCATGGCCGAAATCGTAAGGCATCTGTCACAGTCGGATATCACGACCGTGCTTTCCATTCTCAACAAGATCAGTGTATTTGCGGGGCTTTCCAGGAACCAGCTTGACTCGCTGCTTTCCCTGCTGGAGAAGGTCGAGTACGGCAAGGAGCAGATCATTTTCGAAGAGGGCGACAAGCCGGACAATATTTATGTAGTCAAGTCGGGACGGGTCAAGCTCGTTGTGAACCGGCATGAAACGCCGCTCGAGCTGATCGTGTTCGGGCCCGGAGCGCTGTTCGGCGAGGCGTCGGTCATCGGTATCCAGCCGCACAGCGCTACGGCCATTGCTATCGAACCGGTCGAGTTGATCGTGCTGTCGCGGCAGTCGCTGCTTTCGCTCTACGAGAGCGATATTCAACTCTATTGCGTCCTCCTGCTGAATATTGCCCGGGAGGTATGTCGGCGTCTGCACAGGTCGGATGAGATTCTGCTGCACTATATCCGCAGGAAAGAGGGCGGTTCGCAGTAGGCCGGCAGAGAGGGGGGAGTGCGTGCATTTGTTCCCTGCTTCGACAGGCGTATCGCTCGTTCGTTCATGCGGTACGGCTTGAAGAGCGATTGCGGTGACGGGCTTGTGTGCGGCGGCATGATGATGTAGAACTAAAGGCGTTGCAAATCAGTTTGCAGATATTGAGAGGTGTCTCGGCGGTTCGACCAAGGCGCCGGTTTGTCAGGGTCCTTTATGAAGACTTCAGACAGGAGATGGTTCATGTCACTAAATGAGTGCTTCCGAATGTTCGTGTTGATATGCACGATGGTCTTATACTCCGCGGCTTGTACGGCGGGTGAGCCTGAACTGAGGCCGCTGGTGACGGTGGTGGACCTGGATATCGGCGAAAGCCGAACGGTCGAGTTGTCGGATGGAACAACGGCGAAGATCAGATTGCTCGATGTCGAGGAGAGCCGCGACACTGTGTGTCACGCCGTTCGAAAGGCTGTGGCGACGGTTACAGTCAACGGCCAGAGGGTTTCTCTGGTCGCCTCGGCGTACCGTCTGCCCGTCGGCGCCGGCGGGGTTCAGATAGATTGCGCCGTGACCAGAGGATATATCGAGAACAGCAGCAAGCAGAACGCCTGGGGACTGGTGAAGGATGCGCGGATTCGCCTGTGGCCTGCGGGTTCGCCCTGGATCCGACCGGGTACATTTGTCTATCCGGTCAGGCAGCAATGGTTCGCCTCCGATACGCAGATGGGCAACGTGCCCGTGTTCGTAGACGGCGGCGAGCGGCCGGGCAAACGCAGCATCTACTATCACTACGGACTCGACTTCGGCGGCTGCGAGAAGATAGTCGAAGTGGTTGCGGCGACGGATGGACTGGTCGTTTCCGCCGGCACAAAGAGGCTCGACGGTTATGACGACAGCCCCGTGCGTCCGCGCTACGATGTGATTTACGTACTCGACGACCGCGGGTGGTTCTACCGGTACAGTCACCTGCATACGATAGACGGTGCGGTCGAACCGGGGGCGAGAGTAAGGATGGGACAGAGAATCGGCCTGCTCGGCAAGGAGGGCGGCAGCGGCGGTTGGTCGCATCTGCATTTCGACATCAAGTGCCGGCAGCCTTCGGGGATGTGGGGCATTCAGAACGCGTATCCATTTGCGTGGCAGGCCTATCAGCGGCAGCACGATCCCGCGATCATTGCCGTGGCCCGGCCGCATCACGTGGCGTGGACGGGCGAGACGGTTGAACTCGATGGCAGCCGCAGTTGGAGCGCTCGCGGGGAGATAAGGAAGTATGAGTGGACGTTCTGTGACGGCACTTCGGCGTCGGGTGCGAAGGTGCGACGGAAATACGACCAGCCGGGCGAGTACAGCGAGATATTGAAAGTGAGCGATGCGGCGGGCAATATCGATTACGACTTCGCAGTCGTGCAGGCCTTTGACAAGGGCGACCCACAACAAACGCCGCCGACCATCCACGCGGCTTTCTATCCGACGTTCGATATCAAGCCGGGTGATGTCGTTACGTTCAAGGTTCGCACATTTCGCACGCAGCACGGAAGCGAAGTGTGGGATTTCGGCGACGGCAGTCCCACTGTGACGGTCCATTCGGATGGTAACGCCAGGGTGCACGATCCGAACGGGTACGCCGTGGCGACGCACCGTTATGCAGAAGCCGGTGACTACATCGCCACCGTGCGTCGCAGTGACGAACATGGGCATACCGCTGTGACCCATTTGCATATCCGCGTCGGCCAGGATGATTGATTCACCGGGCAACAGTGCCCGTTTGCTCACACATAAGGAGCCTTTACAATGAAACGCTTATCCGCAATTCTGATTGCGCTTGTTCTGTTGGCGGTTTTCAGTGGTGGAGCATGTATCGCCGCCGAGGCGCAGACGGTTATGGTCCCGATGCGGGACGGGACGAAGCTCGCGACCGATGTTTATCTGCCGGACGGTGACGGGCCGTGGCCGGCGATTCTGGTTCGCACGCCGTACAGCAGGAAGCGGCCTGGCGGGTTTGGAGTGCAGGCGAATGAGCGGGGTTACGTGTTTGTGAGCCAGGATTTTCGCGGGCGGTTCGATTCCGAGGGCGAGGACTGGCCCGTCTTCGTGCACGGCGGCTGGGGCGAGCACCAGGACGGTTACGATACGGTCGAATGGATTGCCGGGCAGGACTGGAGCAACGGCAAGGTCGGGGCGTTCGGCATCAGTGCTCCGGGCATCGCGCTGAATATGATGGCGCCAAGCAGGCCCCCGCATTTGTGTTGCCTCTACGTGGGCGTGGCGTTTTCGAGCATGTACCATCAGGCGGCGTATCAGGGCGGTGCGTACCGCAAAGCGCTGCTGGAGAACTGGCTGGGCGGCAATCGATTCAGCCCGAAGAACCTGGAACTTATTCGAGCCCATCCGAACTATGACGATTTCTGGAAGGACATGACGCCCGAGCGGGTAGCGGGCCGCGTCGATGCACCGGTCATGTTCCTGGGCGGATGGTACGACATCTTCACGGCCGGGACGATCAACAGCTTCGAGACAATTCAGCATGAAGGCGACGACGGGGCACGCGGCAACTGCAGGCTGGTGATGGAGCCGTACGGACACGGCCGTTCGAAGGAACTGGTCTTTCCCAACGCCCGGCATCCTCGCGCGGCGAGCATGTGGAACTGGTTCGATCTGTGGATTAAACGCAGCGGCCGGGGCCTCGATGACATACCCGTTGTGCAGTACTATGTGATGGGCGATCCGAGTGATCCCAATACGCCGGGCAACCAGTGGCGAACCGCCGAGGACTGGCCCGTGCCGTCCAACAAGCGGAAAGTCTATCTTCATGCAGATCGCAGCCTGCGGCTCAGGCCGCCGGAAGATGTGGATCAGTCGATTACCTACAGATACGATCCCGGGAATCCTGTGCCGACGCTGGGCGGGGCAAATCTGACCATCTCTAAAGGACCGATGGATCAGCGGAAGGTGGAGGATCGGGCGGACGTATTGCTCTTTACGTCCCGCGCGCTCGACAGGTATGTTGAGATCACGGGACAGATCAAAGTGCGGCTGTTCGCTTCGTCCAGCGCGACAGACACCGACTTTACGGCCAAACTCTCGGATGTCTATCCCGACGGCCGGAGCATGCTCATCTGCGACGGTATCATCCGGGCGCGGCACCGCCATTCGATGGAGAAGAGCGAACTGATGCAGCCGGGTACGGTTTATGCCTTCGATATCGATTTGTGGTCTACGAGTCTCGTGCTGAGTCCGGGACATCGGCTGCGTTTAGCCGTCTCGTCGAGCAATGCGCCGCGATTTGAGCCGAATCCGAATACCGGAAAACCCTCCGGTCTCGACCATCACACTGAAGTTGCTCGAAACACCATCTATATGGACGCCGAACGCCCGTCCCATATCGTACTGCCCGTTGTTTCTCGCTGAGGCTTACATGCGTATGTTTGGAAGGAGAATTGGAATGTCCGGGTACAAGGCAAAGGCAATGACGATGCCAATCGTGATCCTGTGGTTATGCGCCGTTTTGGCTACTTGAAGGCATGAACCGTGAAAAACGCAGCTCTTTCCTATTTCTTGATCGTGTGTGTCTATTTCCACTGCCCGGCGCCTGCATGGGCAGCCGCAGAACAGACTCAGGTCTTGCCCGCTCCCGGCCAGATTCCTGCGCTGCCCTCAAGGCTTCCCGAGGGAGTCCCGGCTTTTCCGGGCGCCTGGGGCGGCGGCATGTTCGCCACCGGGGGGCGTGGCGGTCGCGTTATTGAGGTGACGAATCTCAACGACAGTGGGAAGGGTAGTTTCAGAGCGGCAGCAGAAGCCAAAGGCCCGCGAATTGTCATATTTCGCGTGGCGGGGATCATAAAGCTGGAATCCAACATCGACATTGACAATCCTGATGTCACTATCGCCGGTCAATCCGCACCGGCGACGGCATATGTCTGGCCAATCACTCGCTCAACATCAATGCAGAAAACGTCATCCTGCGTCACCTGCGCGTGAGACGCGGTCGTGCTGCAGGCCATAGCCTTCACCTGTAGTCTGCACCAATACGCGGCCGCAAAGACAAACCTTCGCAGATGGCCGACTCGGGGCGACGATCCGCGCATCGAGGCGAGTCTCGACTCTCGCAATGGCCTGACCTGGGATTAGAGTCTGTCATTCCCGCGAGCATCGCGGAGTCCAGACCTCTTCAATGCATGTGGGTGTTCAATCTTCGTTTACTGTTGCTGCTTTCGTTTGCGGGGACCAGGCACCGGCGGAAAGCAGCGTCATTCGCACGGCAACAACACGTGCAGGCCGTACATTGTCGCGTCATGACTCCGGAGTGATGAGTTCTCTGAGCCTATTTGCCGACTGCAGGGTCGTATGCGGGGTTTGGCGTTGTGGGAACGGGTGCGTCTATTTGCTCCCGCCAGCGAATGAGCATGCGATGGAGTTCAGCAGTCTTTTCGGGGTGAGAGTCAGCGAGGTTATGCCGTTCAGAGATGTCGTTTTTGAGGTTGTACAACTCGAGGTCTCCGTCTTCAAAATACTCGATCAGTTTCCAGTCACCTTTCCGAATCACACCACCGGGGCGGGTACGAAAATATGGATCCCTGGCGCCTTTGGCCCTGCCCTGCAGATATGCGGGAAAATGCCAGTATAGCGCGTCACGGTCGAGTGATTTCTTGCGATCAAGCAGCGGCAGCAGACTTTGACCGTCGATTGTCTGGTTTTCGGGTACATGCGCGCCGGCCATTTCCACAAGTGTTGGATAGAAGTCAATTCCCATTACCGGTTCATCGCAGGTGGCGGCCGGTTTCGTTCGGCCCGGCCAGCGTATGATCAGAGGCACGCGTATGCCGCCCTCGTAAAGCATGCCTTTGCCCCCGCGCAAAGGTTCCATCGAGGTGATGTTCCGGACCCCGCCGTTGTCAGAGAAGAAGATGACTATTGTCTTTTGCGTTAGCGAGAGTTCATCGAGTTTGTCCAAGATACGGCCGATTCCCGTATCCATGCTCTCGATCATAGCGGCATATTCAGGATTGGACTGACCGTTGTGAGGCTGTTTGTTTTTGTATTTGGCTACAAGCTGCTCTTTGGCCTGTAAAGGTGTATGCACGGCGTAGTGGGGCAGGTAGAGGAAGAAGGGGCCGGCTCTGTTTGCCTCTATAAACTTGATTGCTTCGTCGGTAAGACGGTCTGTGAGATATTCGCCCCTGGGACCGTCCGGCAATTCCGGGTTCCTGTACGGACTGAAATAACTCCTTGGATGACCCGCCTCATACCCACCTACGTTGAGATCGAAACCCTGGCCGATCGGGCCGAGTTCAGGATCGTTACCCATATGCCATTTGCCCATGGAAGCGCTGGTATACCCAGCAGGTTTGAGGGCCTCCGCCAGTGTGACGATCCGGGAGCCAAGCGTTGTTTTGTTCCCCGTCGGGATGATCTTGCGTTGCCTTGATCGGCCTCGCTCGGAAGTACCGACGGTATATACGCCATGGCGAGGAGTGTATTGACCCGACAGCAGACTGGCACGGGTCGGAGCGCAGTTGGGGCCGTTGGAATAGGCATTGGTGAAGACCACGCCCTGGGATGCGAGTCTATCGAGATTTGGGGTCTCGTAGTATCTGCTGCCCATGAAACCGACGTCTTTGTACCCCAGATCGTCGGCAAGAATGAAGACGATGTTAGGCGTCTCAGCTTTGCGAACCCCGCCCATAAGCTTTGGAGCGAGCACCGTTGCGGGTATGGCTTTGATGAATTGACGTCTCGATATAGTCATGTCTGATCCTCGGTTGCGCGTCCATCATAATGTCGTTCCCGGCAGCGGAAGCGATCATAGCGTATTGCCGCTGGTCGGGCAAGCGTGCCGGTTGCGGTCGATCGCTGCACCGATGGACGCAATTCCCCGGATTGCGCCCAGGAACGCTGCCGGTATGTCAATCATGGGACGCCGGCTCTGATCGCAGGAATGCGACCCGTACCCATGCATCTCCTGCGGCAGGGGGCCACGTCGGTCTTCGTCTTGTGACAGATATGCGGCATCTATCGCTTCTTGTTCAGAAAGCGGTACTGAAACGGCCGAGGCTGTTTACGGTTGCGCGCGCCCTGTAACTGTCCCAAGAAGTGTGGTTCGGTGTTATCAAGATAGAGCCTCATTGCC